>CAYGAH010000069.1:0-3640 GCA_964347685.1 uncultured Candidatus Bathyarchaeia archaeon
GACATCTTGCCGACGGCCGTCCCCACGTGGAGTTGGTCGACCCCGACCATCCTTGCCGCCTTGGCTATCACCCTCATGGCGATCCCGTGCCTTTCCGTCCTGGTGAAGGCCGCGTGGCCCGCCCTGTGGGCGTGGATGATCAGGTCTGGCCCCCTGTCCCTCAGGGCCTGGAGGGCCGAGAATCCGCAGGTTATTATGTCTACCATCATGTATCGGCCGCCGTGGTCCTCCACGTACTCGGCCCTGCGGAGCATCTCTTCGGAGGGGGCCGTGACGTTCACCATGTATGCCTTCATCTCCCCTGTCTCATCCTCAGCCCTGTCCCTAGCCTCCAGGGTCCTCACCAACCTCTCCTCGAAGGGGTTGAAAGCCTGGCCGGCAAGGTTCTCGTCATCCTTGACGACGTCGCATCCCCCAGCCCAGGCCTCATATGCGACCTCGGCGTGGTCCTTGGCCCTCAGCCCCAGCTTCGGCTTTATGATTGTGCCCACGAGGGGCCTCCCCCTGACCCCCAGGAGGTCCCTTACGCCCTCTATGCCGTACCTGGGCCCCTTGAAACTCCTCGCCAGCCCATCCGGGAAAGCTACGTCGTTTAGCCTCAGTCGCCTCAAGGCCTCTAGGCCGAAGACGTTCCCGGCTATGCTACTCAGGATGTTAGGCATGTTGCCGGGCTCGAAGAGCTCTGCGGGGTATGCTATCCTGCACTTGTTCCCTTCTATCTCGAAGACCGTTGCGTGGAGCCTCTCCACGTAGGGTTTGACGGTTGTTAGCTCGGTCCATGTTCCTATGGAGCTCTCAGCGGCTACTCCCCCCATGGCCTCTTTCAGTGGGACACCCTCGGCCTCCACGTGGAAGTCGCAGATCAGGTCGGTCTCGGAGGGCTCGTACCCCAGGTCCACGAAGTCTATGTAGCGCATAAGAACTTCCCCCAGTTTCAGGTATGACTGGCTTTCCGATAGTAATTTACATTTCCCCGAGGATATCAGTGTCGAGAGTTCTGGTGCATGGAGTTGGAGTTCAAGGCTAGGCTTCTGGACCTGGAGGCTGGCGGGAAGTACATAGTCGTTATGGGGGACGAGGACGCCAAGCGGCTGGGGGTGATTTCCAACGACAGGGTGAGGCTGAGGACGGACGGAGGGGAGGTCATGGCGATCCTCAACACGGCGGAGGAGTTCCCCAAGGGGGTGCTGGGTGTCTACAGGGAGGTAGGTTCAAGGCTAAGGCTCGTAGAAGGCTCCCCCGTAAGGGTCGGGGCAGCTGCCAGGCCAGAGTCCCTGGGATTCATAAGGAGCAAGATAATGGGGGAGAAGCTCATGCCAAAGCAGGTGGAGGCCATAGTAGCGGACGTTGTGGAGAGGCACCTCAGCGACGTTGAGCTCGCCGCCTTCGTCACGGCCCTCCAGATCCACGGCACCAGCATGGAGGAGGTGGAGGCCCTCTCCAGGGCGATGATAAGGATGGGCAAGTCCATAACCTTCGACAGGCCCCCCATCCTAGACAAGCACAGCATAGGCGGCGTCCCAGGCGACAAGACCACCCTCCTCGTAGTCCCCATAGTCGCGGCAGCAGGCTACACCATCCCAAAGAGCTCCTCAAGGGCCATAACATCGCCCGCCGGGACCGCGGACAGGATGGAGGCCCTCTGCCCCGTCGACCTGAAGATGCACGAGATCATAGACGTCGTCGACGAGGTCGGAGCCTGCATAGTCTGGGGGGGCGCGCTGGACCTGGCCCCCGCAGACGACCTGTTCATCCAAGTGGAGTACCCCCTCTCCATAGACCCCCTGCTGCTCCCCTCTATAATGAGCAAGAAGAAGGCGATGGGCTCCACTCACATAGTGATAGACATCCCCGTGGGGAGGGAGGCTAAGATCCAGACAGTGGACCAGGCCCAGCAGCTGGCCATCAACTTCATAGAGCTGGGGAACAGGTTGGACATGAAGATAAGGTGCGCAGTGACCGAGGGAGAGCAGCCGGTGGGGTGCGCCATAGGCCCCAACCTGGAGGCGAGGGAGGCCCTTGAGGCGCTGACGGGAGACGGCCCCACAGACCTAGTGGACAAAGCCACCAGCCTCGCGGGAATCCTCCTGGAGACGGTGGGGGAGGATGACGGGAAGAGGAGGGCCTTGGAGATACTTAGGTCTGGCAAGGCTGAGGAGAAGATGCGCATGATAATAGAGGCCCAGGGAGGAGACCCGGAAGTGACGCCTGAGGGCCTCCCCCTCGGCCCCCAAAGCTTGGACATGACGGCCGAGAGGAGCGGAAGGGTCCTTTGGATAAACAACAGGTCCATGGCCCAGATAGCCAGGGTCTCCGGTGCCCCAGGTTCCAAGGGCTCGGGGCTCCTCCTCAGGGCTAAGC
Organism: uncultured Candidatus Bathyarchaeia archaeon; assembly: GCA_964347685.1. GTDB lineage: Archaea > Thermoproteota > Bathyarchaeia > TCS64 > TCS64 > CAYGAH01. The sequence goes on from CAYGAH010000069.1 coordinate 2,362, forward strand.
TGGGGGACGAGGTGGAGGAGGGGGAGGCCCTCTTCACAATATACGCCGAGGGAGAGGGGAGGCTTGGTCAGGCTGAGAAGATGGCAAGGGAGCTTGAGCCCATGGGGGTCGGGAGCCACATAGGGGAGAAGATGGTGATGCTCAGGATATCAGAGGCCGCCGCGCCGGGGCCTGAGAGGTACATCATCGACAGGTGAGCCCGGCTCCCGGCCGTCTCCATGGTCTTTACCTGAGAGGGACTCCGGCCTGTGGCTCATCTGTTATCCTCTCGGATTGAGCCCGAGGCCCCCGGGACGTGTTTGAGGATTTCCCTCACTCCTCGTAGCTGGCGCCCAGGAACTCCACGAACTCCTTCCCCGCCACCTGTAGAGACATCACGCTGGCGGGCTTTAGCTGTGACTCGTACCTCCTCATGAAGCGCTGCAGGGTCTCCCTACCGATGTTGGCGAAGCTTACGTCCATGACCTTGAGCCCCCCGTCCCTCTCTTCCCTAACGACCAGGAAGACCGTGAAGAAGGAGTACCCCTCTTCCCGCATGACCCTCTCTAGGCAGGCCTCCGTGTCTCCCTCCTCGCAGTCGAAGAAGACCCCCCTCTCCCTGGAGTACCACTCCCTGAACTTGTAGGCAGGGATTTCTATCGGGCCGAACCTCTCCCTGAGGGAATCGAAGAGTTCTCCTACGGGGACTATGTCGGACGGCATGGGACAACATGAAATATGCGACTAAAGATATAAGGGGAGCGAGGCCCCCAAAAACCGGTGATGCGGGTTGACCTACAGGGTGACCATCGACCCTAGGGAGGAATGCATAATGTGCTGCAACTGCCACACAAACTGCCCAGAGGTATTTGAACTGAGCGATGAGGACGGGCTGGCCCAGATAAGGGGGGAGCACAGAGCGGGCTCCTTGGGGCAGGGCGTGGTGGAGGACCCCCTTGGGGATTGTGTGCGCCTCGCAGAGGACCTCTGTCCTGTCAACATCATACACGTCGAAGAAGGCTGAGGAACCACCATCCGTTGGCGAGAACTCATCAGAGCCGCCCCGATCCCCGTTTTTCAATTTATCGAGGCTGTCGCACCCAGGTCAGGTGGATTCAAGGCCCCAGACCCAGGTCCCTGAGGAGCCACATGACGTCGTCGTCTTCCAGGTCGTACCACACCCTGTAGGCGTCGGCCACGGCGAATACGGGGCCGGACCTCACGTTGAGGCAGAAGACCCTGTCCGCCTCGGGGGCCACGAGGCCCAGGGCCGACTCTGAGGCGGTGGGGACGGCAACTA
>CAYGAH010000070.1:0-6835 GCA_964347685.1 uncultured Candidatus Bathyarchaeia archaeon
CTGAGCGCCCTCCTCCACAGGCTTTACATGACGGAGCACGGAGCAACAGAGGAGGAGATAGGAATGTTTGCCGTCCACTGCCACGAGCACGCCGTCGGCTGCGGCCACGCCCAGTACCCCTTCAAGCTGAGCATAGAGAGAGTCCTCGCATCCCCAATGGAGGCGGACCCCATCCACTCCCTCGAGTGCGCGGGGATAGGGGACGGGGCCGCGGCCGTGGTCCTCTGCCCAGCAGGGGAGGCCGAAGGTTGCGTTGAGGTCTCCGGGAGCGCCGTAGCGACGGACTCCTTCTCAATAGCATGCAGGTCGGACCCCCTGACTTACGGGGCGGTGAGGGAGGCCGGGAGGAGGGCCCTGGCGTCCGCGGGCCTGGAGCGCGGGGACGTGGATGTCTTGGAGGTCCACGACGACACAACTATCGACGGTGTCCTCTCCCTTGAGGCCCTGGGGTTCGCCGGTAGGGGGGAGGGTGCCAGGTTCGCCGCAGAGGGGGGGATAAACGGGACCGGGGAGATGCCCACGAACAACTTCGGGGGCCTCAAGGCAAGGGGGAACCCCCTGGGGGCTACGGGGCTGTACCAGATCGTCGAGGTCGTGATGCAGCTGAGGGGTGACGCAGGCCCCCGTCAGGTAGGGGGTGCAGAGGTGGGGATGGCGCAGAGCATGGGGGGGCTTGGCTCCACATGCGCCGTGAGCGTTCTGAGGAGGGCCTGACGTGAGCGTCCCCAGATATTGGCGCGAGATAAGGCCGAGGTACAGGCTCCTGGGGGTGAGGTGCAGGGGCTGTGGGAAGAAGTTCTTCCCCAGGAGGGCTGTCTGCCCTGGATGCGGGGGGACCGACTTCGAGGAGTGCGGGCTCTCCGAGAGGGGGAGGGTGGTCTCATGGACCGTCGTGAGGAGCCCCCCTGTCGGGTACGAGAGGTTCGCCCCATACGTCGTTGGCCTGATAGAGCTTGAAGATGGTGTGAGGCTCCTCTCCCAGGTTGTTGACGTGGAGCACGGGGATGTGGAGGGGGGGATGGAGGTGGAGGCGGTATTCAGGAAGGTGAGGGAGGACGGCGCCTCGGGGATCATAGAGTACGGGTACAAGTTCAGGCCGGTGGTAGAGTAAACCCGCGTGCTTAACGAAGTCGTTTTTTTATCTTGGTCCCGTTTGGTGGAGTCGTTTTTCATCCTTTTTCAAGGAAGGTCGATCTTTATCTTTTTCGTCTTCGGCCTCCAGACCCTCTCAGGAGCCCCTCCCTCATCGCGGGTTCGATCGTTCCCGACCCCTAAAGTTCCGATGGATGGTAATACAGGCTGGGTCCAGCCAGGTTCTCTTCCCCCTCCCTGAGTTCCCTGGTCTGGGGATCGCTGGTCTCAGCGCCCGTGTGTCCAGCCGTACTCTTCGTAGATCCTTTTTCCTTCCTCCGAGACCAGGAAGTCGATGAACCTGGCTGCGAGCTCTCTCTCCTCAGAGTAGTTCAGGATGGCCACCCCCGTGCTCCTGAAGACTTGTAGGTCTTCTGGGAGCTCTATGGCCTCCGACGTCCTGGGCCATATCTTCTCGAAGGCGTCCCACCCGAATATCGCGTCTGCCTTCCCTTCGTGGATCAGGGACATCACGGCTCCGCACCCGTCGGCAAGTTCGGTTATGTTCCTCATCACCTCGCTCGTGATCCCGGCCTTGCTGCTTATGTCGTCCCAAACCCCGACGAGGCATCCGGTCGCGGCGACCCCGATCCTGATCCCCTCCCTGGTCAGGTCTTCGAGGGTCGATATCTTCTTCGGGTTCCCTTTGGGGACCAGGATCACGGACCTCCTGTACCCGACGCTCCTCCTGCTCCCCCCGACTGTGAGCCCCCTCCACTCGGCGTCGTCCAAGATGTACTCGGCGCCGCACTGGAGCACGTCTCCCTCCTCCCTTTCCTCCATGGTCGAGAAGAGCTCCTCGGCTTTGCCGACCACGAAGTCGAACTCTGTTCCGGACCTCTCGCCGTAGACCTCGGAGGCCCTCCTCAGGGGTGGGGCCGTGGCCCCCGATGAGTAGACTAGGAGTCTCCCGTCCGACACGGTGGATCACGCTCACCCATTACTACAAAAATTTTAGTTTTTAAACTATAGACTTTATAGTGATGTAGCTACTTTCCTCGGGGGAAGTGTAGTGGATCGGTTGGGTAGCGGGCACGTCTGCGTCTGCCCCCTCAAGGGGGTGATAGACGTGATAGGGAAGAAGTGGGCTCTCCTGATTATCAACGCCATAGGCAACCGGGGGAGGATCAGGTTCAAGGGGCTCGTGGAGGAGCTTCACGGCATCAGCCCAAAGACCCTCTCCGACAACCTGAGGAACCTCCAGGCCGAGGGCCTCGTGAGGAGGGAGCCCTTCCCAGAGATACCCCCCAGGGTGGAGTACTCCCTCACGGCCGACGGGCTGGAGTTCAGGAGGGCGATCATCCCCCTGCTGAGGTGGGCCGCGGAAAGGGACGGTGCGCAACAAGCTGGCGGGGAAGCGCGGCCACATGCGCGCTCGTTGAGCCGGGACGGACGGGGGCGGGGATGAGGTGGAGGCTGCGTTCAGGGGGTTGGGGGAAGGACGGCGCCTCGGGAATCACGGAGTACGGGTACGAGTTCCGCCCCGTGGTCGAGTAGCCCGCCCATCTTCTCTCCTGGCCGTCTTTTTGAGGGGTTAGTACTTATAAGTGATTAAACCGATCTCCGTCCGCCCTTGCTTCTGGAGGTCAGAAGATGAACACCGGTGAAAGGGTCTACAGGTACTTCCTAAGCCCCCACAGGTTCTCCACATACTCTGAAGAGCCGAGAGCCTGCGGCGTCTGCGGGAAGACTCGGTCGGGATACGGGGGCCCCTTCTACGGAGAGGCGAGCCTAGACTTCGTCTGCGAGGACTGCCTCGCCTCGGGCATGCTTGCCGGGATAGGCGTTGGGACCAACGAGGGGGACATGGGGGCGCTCGTTGAGCAGCTCCGGGGGAGCCTCCCAGGGCTTGACGATGCTGGGATCGGGGCCCTCGCGAGGGAGAGGGCCTCGGAGCTTGAGCACCGAACCCCCCGCCCCGTAACATGGCAGGGCTTCGTCTGGCCGGCGCATTGTGGAGACTACTGCGTCTTCGTAAAGGAGGCGGGGAAGCGGGACCTGGAGGGGATGGCCCCCGACGGGGACGGGAGAGCCTACCTAGGCTCGCACCTCTACGGAGGGCTGATCGACTCGACGGAGTTGGACTGGGTCTGGGGGGCGGTCCGCCCAGGCTCGCCCGAGGACAACTCAGTGGCCTTCCCCGTTGGAATCTACCTCTTCAGGTGCCTCCGCTGCGGGGAGTACATCATTCTCTGGGACAGCCAGTAGGCATGGGTGATGGTGGAGGCGGCTTTCCGGAGAGCGGGTGTGGTATGGACTCTGGTGTGATTGATTGCTTGTGTGGGCTCGTGCCTTCGTTCGGGGAGATATGGCTGAAAAAAATTAGTGGTGGTCCACCCTTCTGCGTATCTTCCAGGCCCTCGCGGCCTTGATGATCTTCACAAGGGCGTTGACGGAGTTCTCGATGAGCCTCTCTCCCTTCTCCCTCGTCGCTGCTGTGGGGTCGCCTATCACGCCTGATTCGGTCATGGCGCTCCACCACTCCCCGCCCCAGACGAAGGGCCTGTCGGCCTCGGGGCCAGCGGCCTGCTCTGCCCCGTCCGAGAAGAGGGGCATCTCCCTCACGGCCTTGGTCATGTCTACTAGGTCTGGGCGGATGGCCAGCATCATGGAGGTCTCTGTCTCCCCGGCGTGGCTTGTTCCCCCCTGGACCTCTAGTATCTCCTGGAGCCTCCTGTTGTACTCGGGGAGGCCGCCGGGGTTGGCGACGGCGCACCAGACCTCCTCGTCGGGGTGCTCCATCACTGTAAGGCGTGCGACGATATCGACCCAGGGGGCGTTGCTCCCGTGAGTGTTGTAGATGAGGATGCGCCTGAAGCCGTGGTGGACGAGGCTCCTTGTGATGTTGAGCATGTACTCTAGGAAGGTCTGCCCGTCGATGTATATCCCGCCGGGGAAGTCGGCGTGGTGGGGGCTGTAGCCGTGATAGTTCGGCGGCATTAGGACGACGTCCTCGGGGACCCGCTCAGCCACCCTCCTCGCGACCTCCCAGGCGAGGGTCACGTCGGTGCCCACAGGGAGGTGGTGGCCGTGGTCCTCTATCGTCGCGGTGGGGATGAGGACTACCCTGTCCTCCTCTGCGACCTGCTTGATCTCGGGCCAGGTCATCTCGTCGTACAGGAACTTCTTTACGGTCAAAATGGTCTCCGCTTAGGCGTTGGCTTCAGCTTTTATATCGTTAACGCGCGTTGACACATCTGTCGTATTTCTTGTATGCTTTTGCCTCCTAGGATGGGGTTGTGTTGGGGTTCTGCCGTGGTCTGTTCGGGTTCTTTTAGGGGAGAGGGTCGAGGAGGCGCACGAGAGGAGGAGGGCGCACCACAGGGGGAAGACCGCCGAATAGAAGCACGAACGCTTAGGCTTTTGAGGTCGATGCAGATGGAGTACATCTGAAACGCTCTCGAGGTGGAGGCGGCTTTCCGGAGGGTGAGGATGGGTGGGACATCCGTCGTTATGGAGTACGGACACAAATTCAGACCGGTAACAGAGTAAACCCGATTCGCGACATTATTCAAAAGCAACTTAACCTCTAACTCTTTACTCATACGAAACCTATCTTGAACCCACGTTCATTTTAAATAAATATGAATCAGCAATGAAAGACCACATTTTATAATGGTAGCGGGGAGTAGCTGACATAAATCGTTTAATTTTGCTTTTTTATTTTCCCTCCTATGAATAATTAGCTAAGTTTGTTGTTCCATGCTGACTAGTTGGTTAGACTCCTTATTTTATGCACGTTATGTAGTGTTAACAGGTAATGACTTGTGGTTTACATATAATTTATTTATAGATAACGGATAATTTATGCCGGATTATAGAATAATTTATGTGGGGCTAACTGATAATCCATAACCAACTAATAAATAGTTATATATCACACTAAATATTACTTTTTCTTGGATGAGGTCGTCCAGGAGCGTTCCGTATCATTCGTGACAGAGTATGTGACGGTTTCTATCCCGTCAGGTGTCGCAAAGAGTATCGACAAGCTGATCGAGAGGCTCGGCTACTGGCCGAGCAGGTCAGCATTCGTCAGAGAGGCCTGCCTTCAGAAGATCCGTGAGGAGAAGCAGCGGCTTGAACGAACTTGAGGTTCTCTAGAGACGGCTCAACCAATGCAGGGGTGACCCTGCCGGGGGACTAACCCAGGGATCAGCCCCCGTTAGTCGGCTGGACGCGACAGCGTCCAAGTACGAAAGTTCCCTAAAAAGGAAAGGAGGGCGAGGAAGTAAGATGGAAAGGAAATTCGCTGCGGTTCTGTCTATCCTCTTCTTAACATCGATGCTGGTTCTTCCCGTAATGGCTCAAGAACCATTTGAGATACCGACTGAGGCGGTGGTAACGGGTCAGGGCACCCCACCGTTCTTTAAATGGAAGTGGGAGCTGCCTGACGATGACCCAGGCATTCCATGTACCCAGATCTGGCCTGAGCCCTTCGGTGTGAGGATCGTAACCTGCTACCTTGTGGCCACCGACCCCAACGGGGCGGCCGACATACAGAGGGTGTTCATAAAGGTGTTCCATCCAGACGGCACAGAGAAGTATCAGGTGGAAACGATGGAGATACCCAGAGAAGGCCCCGAGATAATGGAAGCCATAGACATCGGGGTGGATCACGGCTGCATTCCTCTGGATGTAGCGGTCGACATGAAGACAGAGCTGTCGAAGAACGAGGCCCGCGCATTCAAAGCCGAATTTGAACTCCATTACCACCAGCCGCCAGGAGAGTACAGGGTGGTAGGATATGCGGTCGACACCGGCGGAAATGTCGGATCGTGGGAGAACTTCTTCACATACTACAGCTTGAAGTACATCAACATAGACTTCGGGGCTGGCATTAACTTCGGGGAAATAGTTCCAAGCGTATGGCAAGTGGTATCTGGCGACGAGGACATGACGACACCAGAGAAGCCCACCGTTCAGAGCGGGGGCAACGACCCGATCCTTATAAGTCTGCATTTCACCACGATGGTGGGCGCTACGCTCGGGAAGGAGATCGAGGAATTCGATTCCACTTTCTTGGGCGAGAGACTTGAATTCATGGCTTGCGAATGGGTAACCTTCTCAAATCCATTGTTGCCATGCAACACCGAGCAGATAGACTTCTCTGTACATGCACCGATCGGGACGCCTTCAGACGTCTACTTCGGCACACTGCACTTGATGATCGATGGAGACTTGTAGCTATCCGTCGACAGATAACCCCCCATTTTTTTCCATTGCCCGATGTTGGTGAAAACATGAGAAAAAAAGGGATGCTCGAAGTGAGCAAGACCATTCTAGTGCTCTTAGCCCTGCTAGGATCGATCAACGCTGGGATCCATGGGGAGGACTATTCCAGCAGCGTGGATGTAAACAACTCCGCTCCATTCATAGATGCCCATAGTTTCTCCATGAAGATATTTTTGGAGGAGGAAGTATACCCGACGGGTGTCCGAGGAGGAGCCAGGATTCCATACGCATTTCAGGGTGAGGCTTTGAAATTCAACGTATCCGTGTCGGACGACAACGGGGATCAGGACATCCAATCGGCCAGCATCGTGCTATCAGAGGACGATGTACCGGATGTAGACGACTTAACCATGCTCCTCAAAGCCGTTGAGGACGAGAGGGACGGGGATTCCAGGCTGGCTTTCAGGGCAAGTTGGATGGTCTCCTCTTCGGCCCAGGGATTGAAGAAGATCCTAGTCACATCCATGGA
>CAYGAH010000071.1:0-2096 GCA_964347685.1 uncultured Candidatus Bathyarchaeia archaeon
TGCCCTGAGGTCCGTCTGGGAGAGCCAGGATCCAGTTCACTCCAAGACCGTCTGGGAGGAGGTGAACAGTGGGCTCGGAGGCGAGACAATCTCCAGGGCCTCGATAATAAACTTCCTCAGCAAGATGCAGGAGGGGGGTGTCCTCGATGGGAGGGAGGAGAGGTGCAGGGGGGGCAGAAGGGTCATGTACAGCCCCCTCATGGACGAGGGACAGTTCAGGAGGCACCTCGCCAGCACCATGATCTCCAGCCTGATAGACAGCTTCAGGGACGAGACCCTCAACGCAATCAAGAAGACCGTCGACAAGAAGACCTGAAGGCCGAACGAACAGCATCCGCAATCCGAGGGGGAGATATGTCGGCTAACTAACTACACCCAATCTTTAACATATTATCAGTTTTGGAGGGTCGACTTAAAGCCGGTTCCATCCAACCTGGACCGGGTCCGAATTACGCCTTTTTAGGCTTGATTCCAATAGGTATATAAAAGGTCAAGTGTCAGATAGTATTGACACAAATGTCCAAAAAGGAGAAGGTCGAGGTAAAAGGACTAGAGGAGAAGGAGATCGAGACTTGGTACCCTTCTGACCCATGGCAGGCATTCAACGAGATGATGGAGGACTTCCGAATGAACTACATGGAGCCCTGGTGGCCCAGGTGGGCCTGGAGGAGGCCATTCAGGATGAGGGGAATGGAGCCGATGATGAGGAGGGCCGCCCGGGTCGACCTAAGAGACGCAGGCAAGGAGTACGAGGTGTACGCCGACCTTCCGGGGATCACCAAGGACAACGTGGATATAACCGTGACCAAGAAAGGCATCGAGATAGACGCGAAGGCGGGGAAGGAGGCAGAGGAGGAGAGGAAGGGCTATGTAGTCAGGGAGAGGAGCTACAGGGAGTTCCACAGGAGGCTCCCCTTCCCGGAGGAGGTAGTACCCGACAAGGCCGAGGCGACAATGAAGGACGGCCTCCTGGAGGTCAAGGTCCCTAAGAAGACACCAACGCCAGAGGAGAAGGGGCATCCTGTAAAGATCAAGTAACTATTTTTCCACGCTTTTTTCTAGGCTATACGGTTGTAAAGGAAGGGCCCCGAATCCACCTTCTTGGGGAGCCTTTATACTTTAGCTTTCATCCTGATCCACCAGTTAGTTCGGTCTAATGGTGTACGCTTTATGAGTGTCAAGAAGGTGGAGGGTAAGAATAATAGAAACAAGGTCTTCCTCTACACCCTGAGCACCTGCGGATGGTGCAAGAAGACCAAACAGATGCTCAAGGACCACGAAGTGGAGTACGAGTACCTCGACGTGGACACGGCCACCTCCGAGGAGAGGAGGGAGGCCATCAGGGACTTGAACTCCCGGGGAGCCCCCATCGGCTTCCCTACCATCATAATAAACGATGACGATGTGATAACCGGCTTCAAGGAGGCCGCGATCAAGGAGGCCCTGGGGCTGTGACAACGGTGGAAGAGGTGAGGAGGCGCGCAGAGATAGACGCGAAGACCCACGGATACCACCTCACCCCCGACCCGATCCTCCTGGGAGACCTCCTCGACGGCCTCAGGGTGAACGAGGAGCGATACGGCTACCCCTCCTGCCCATGCAGGGGAGCCTCGGGGGTCTTCGACATAGACAGGGACATCATATGTCCATGCGACTACAGGGACCCCGACGTCCTGGAGTTCGGGGCATGCTACTGCGCCCTCTACGTCGACAGGGACGTATACGAGGGGAGGAGGAAGATAAGCCCCACACCCGAGAGGAGGCCCCAGGAGAAGCTGTTGAAGGCCTTCATGTTCGAGGAGGAGCCCTCTCGGGCCGGAACAGCAGCCGTCCTTGAGGAGGGGGGCGGAAGGAGGCTGATATACTGCAGGCAGTGCGGATACGTCGTCTTCAGGGAGGAGCCCCCCTACGTCTGCCCCATATGCAGGGCGAGGAGGGAGATGTTCTCAGAGATAGTCCTGGGGGTAGAGCAGGCCACGGCCTGAGCCCTACTGTTTGCCCTCCTCCGGGGCAGATTCTGGCTCCACGACCACGGCTGTCCCCGTCGCGGATATCACCACTATCCCCATCTGGTATCCCAGGTCAGAGGTCTCCAT
>CAYGAH010000072.1:0-7035 GCA_964347685.1 uncultured Candidatus Bathyarchaeia archaeon
GTGCTTCACCGAGTCGAGGGAGATCCCCTTAAGGGCGCTCCTGACCGCCTGGTTCCTGATCCCCTCAAGGGACCTGTTGAGGGAGGAAACTATCTCGTCCTCTACCTCCACCTGCCTCGTCATGAAGTTCACCAACTCGTCGACAGAAACCAAACTTACACCTCCAACCTCAGTTGAAACTTGGGATCAATAAAACCTAACTGAAAGGAGGACCCTCCGACCTTCGTATGTAAAGAAAAAATGGGGACGGTCATTCCGGCTCGAAGAAGCGGGGCGGAGGGTACCTGGGTAGTTCCCTCATGAAAGTCTCCTCGGGCCATAGGTAGTGGAGGACCATGTGGGTCACCTCGGCGGGGATGGGTATCTCCCTCCAGGTCTTGGCGTGATGGTCCTGACTGTCCGCCCTGAAGACCATGGCCCAGTTGAACTTCGCCTGCGATGGTCCGTAGAGCCCCATGAAATCGACCCCGTGCTTGTCGCACTGGCCCCTCATCGTCTCGACCCAGCCCATGAGCCCCTCCTTGCTCCCCTCCCAGTCGAAGTAGCTGATGATGAGAAGGCTCAACCCTCATCTCGCCTCCTTCCCTTTCTTCCTCGCCCTCTCGGCGCCAAGGTTCCGGCGGTACCCGTAGTATCACCAGAACCTCATTGATACAGAGGCAAAATCCGTCTAATATACGATCCGAGTTTTAGTAGTCCTCAATCAAGTTGTTTTTGCTTAAGATTCAGCAGTTGGGGTAAAAGTATAACTCAAGCCATATCAAAGCCCCCAACTTACATTAAAATAGCCCGAAGGCGGAATACCCCATCAAAACATATCAGGATGGGAGGTGCCGAGCATATACCCTGATAAAATAACCAGGCCCGCATGGGCGGAGATAGACCTCGACTGCCTAGCCCACAACGTCAGTGAGGTGAGGAGGATCACCGAGCCGGGCACCATAATAATGGCCGCCGTGAAGGCGGACGCCTATGGGCACGGCGCCCCTACCGCTTCCAAGACCTTCCTAGATAACGGGGCTGAGAGGCTCGCCGTAGCAACCCTGTCAGAGGCCTTAGAACTCAGGAGGGATGGGATCGAGGCCCCCATCCTAGTCCTGGGGTACACGCCCGAGAACCAGTCGGGGGAAATCCTGAGGCATGGTGTCACACCAACCGTTTATACGCGGCGGATGGCTGAGGCGCTCTCCCGGGAAGCGACCGAGGGAGGAGAGGCGGCGAAGGTCCACATAAAGGTCGACACAGGCATGGGGAGGCTTGGCTTCCCCCCTTCTGAGGAAGGCATCGACGCTATAGAGCAGATAAGTGGTCTTCCAGGAGTCGAGATCGAGGGGGTTTTCACCCATTTCGCTGCGTCGGACGAGAGGGACAAGACGTACACCCGGAGCCAGTTCGAGAAGTACATGCGGGTGGTCAACGAACTGGAGAGGAGGGGCGTGAATATCCTCATGAAGCACGTCTCAAACAGCGCTGCGGTAATCGACCTCCCAGAGTATAATCTTGATATGGTTAGGCCAGGCATCATGCTATATGGGTTTTACCCCTCCGAAGAAGTAGATACCTCAAGGGTTGACCTTAGACCAGCAATGACCCTGAAGGCTAGGATATCCCATATCAAGACGGTGCCGGCGGGGATGGCGATGGGCTACGGCCTTACCTATAAAACTAGTCAGGAGAGCGTCATCGGGACCATACCTCTGGGCTACGCGGACGGCTACGGCCGCGCCCTCTCCAACAGGGGAAAGGTCGGGGTGAAGGGCGGGAGGGCGCCCGTGGTCGGCAGGATCTGCATGGACCAGTTCATGGTGGACCTCACCGGCGTCGACGCCGAGGCAGGCGACGAGGTCATCCTTTTCGGCGACGGCAGGGACGGCTCCCCCCATACCGAAGAGGTGGCTAGATGGCTGGGCACGATAACCCACGAGGTCCTTTGCGGGGTCTCCAAGAGGGTTCCTAGGGTCTACATCAAGGATGGGGAGGTCGTCTGCGTGAAGGATCCCCTAACCAGCTAAGATCGCTAAATCTTTCACTTAAAAGTAAACCTATTTATTCCCCTCACTGAATTATAGCTAATATGAGACCCGAAAAAATCGAGGAGAATCCAAAGGGAGAAGACTCGGGAAAGCGGATCGCGTCGGATCCGGCAGTCGCCAAGGAGCCCATAATGGGATTCGTCTTCAACGCGGGCCAGACAGGCCTGAGAAAATTCGTCAAACCCCACGAAGAGCACGCACTGAGGTGCATATGGGATCATGGACAGAGAGGCGTTAGCTTCGCCGAGATCTGCGAGTACACCAATGGCAGGTTGGGAGGCGACAGGGTGCCCGAGCTGGTACTCAACGACTTTCTGGAGGAGATGGTCCAGAACGGAGTGATCGGCTACAGGGAGAAGGATGAGAGATCGAAGCCCGAGAGCGTCTACTCGCCTATCCTAGATGAAGGAGCACTGAAGAAGCGGTACATCGAGACTCTGATCCGGAGGCTAATGGCCGAGTTCCCAGAGGCTTCGAAGGCTGCCATAAGGGAACTAGGCTTACGGTGAACCTCCAGTAAAAAAAACTAACCCATTTACACGCTTATTTTTTATTCCTTAAAAAAGGGGCCCATATGGACAAATCCCGTTCTTTACATCGTCACCTTGATCTCCAGCTTCTGGGTCAGCTCCTTGTACCTGTTGCGGATGGTTACCTCCGTCACGTGGGCCCCCTGGGCTATCTCGCCCTGGGTCCTCCTCTCGTCCGTGAGGAGGCTCGCGATGTACGTGGCGGCCGCCGCGATCCCCGCGGGACCCCGGCCGCTCGTCAACCTAAGCTCTATGGCCTGGTCGAGGATCTGGATGGCCAGGTTCTCCGCGTCTCCAGACAGGGTGAGCTGGTTGACGAACTTGGAGACGTAGTTGTGGGGGTGCACCGGGGGAACCCTGGTGTCCAGCTTCCTGAGGAGGAACCTGTAGTTCCTCCCCCCCTCCTTCTTGGTGATGCTGGCTGCGGAGGAGACCTCCTCCAGGGTGCGGATGACCTTGCACTGGCGGCAGGCCATGTATATCGCAGCTGCGGCGACCCCCTGGATGGAGCGCCCCCTGATCAGGCGCTTCCTGACCACCCGCCTGTATAGCACGGAGGCAGTCTCGAGGACGTTCCTGGGGAGGTTGAGCTTGTAGGCTATCTTTGTCAGTTCGGAGAGGGCGAAGGCTAGGTTCCTCTCCGTGGCCCCGGAGACCTTGGACCGCCTGTGCCACTTCCTCAGCCTGTAGACCCTGGCCTTCTGTGCGGGCTGTAGTTTCCTGCCGTACACGTCCCTGTCGTGCCAGTCTATGATCGTGGAGAGGCCCTTGTCGTGGATCGTCCAGGTGAGGGGAGCGCCCACCCTCGTCCTCTTCTCCCTCTGCTCCTCGTCAAAGGCCCTCCACTCGGGCCCTTGATCGAATAGGGTGGAGGTGATCACGATGCCACACCGCTCGCAGACGAGCTCCCCAGCCTCGTAGTCACGGATTAGGTCCTGGCCACCGCACTCGGGGCACCTAACGATCTTGCGACTATCCAAACCATGACGCTCCTAGCGTTCCTTCTGGCCCCTGAAAAGCTCCTTCCCCACGAGCCTCTCAGGGTCCTTGAGCCTGGTCTTGACCGACATGAAGGGGCTATCAACGGGTCCGAAGATATCGAAGACGTTTCCAACCCTCCTCCCTCCCCGGTCGAAAACGGCCTCTCCTATCCTGACTACCTTTCCCTTAGCCTCGATGATCAGGTTCCCGCTGCTCCTAGAAATGTGTAGTACCCTTCCCACGGCGAGGTCAGGCTTCATAGAACCCCTTCTGAAGGCTGGATAAAGGGGGGAACCATGCGTTTATAACTCTTTAGAGAATGTAATGGCTAAAAACAGCTACCTGGAGCCCCTGCTCTTTCGGACCCCATCGGCCAAACTCCTCAAGATCTCCGTCTTGGGGGCGTTGTCGTCGACGAGAACGGAGCCTTCCCTCTGCCAGGGGTGCTTTGGATAAGACGCCGCTGCCCTGAGGACGGGGTTCAGGCCCAGGTCTGCCGCCGCTTGAAACACCTCATCAGCCCTGACCCCCCTCACGGCAAGGTTTCTGGGGACCCGGCGCCCCTCGCCCCGAGAATAGCCCGAGTCGAGGTAGGCGGGCCAGACGACGATCTTGCCCCTCCCTCTCAAAAGCCACACCCATTTATCACGAGATCGACTACAGTATTATGGGTTCCTACTCCTCGGCGATCAGGACTGCGTTCATCGAGCCCACCTGCCCCGGCCTCGATACTATTTTAGCGAGACCCTTCTCTGTGCGGATGACGGTGCCCTTTGTCAGGACGCCCCGCCTGTTGTAATCGGGGTTGGCCGGGTTCCTGACGACGTTGAGGATCTGGAGCCTCTCGGTAGTCCCCGTCCTGGGGTCGGAGACGTTTACCATGTCGGTGGAGACTATCTTGGTCTTCTTTATTCCGCTTTGGCCCGTCACCTGCTTCCTTCGGGTCTCCCCGAAGGTGGTCTCTACTGGGTGCCTCCCCCTCTCGAACCTCCGCTTGGTCCTGTAGGGCCTCTTCTTGCCCCCCGTCTTCTTCCGCTTCTTGAGGTTGTCGTGCCAGACCAACGTCTACTCCTCTGGTCCAAGGTAGGTTTTACTGTAGCCTTTAGACAGGAGGAGAGATATAAAAGAGATATGGTCGCAGCCCTTTTCGGGGCCGTGTAGATGGTTCTTATATCTAGTTCCGCCGAATACGAATGGAAGTGTGTCAGATGGCTTCTGATGAGGTCGTGAAGCTCTCCCACGGGGCGGGCGGCTCCATCATGGATTCACTTATCAAGGAGGTCTTCCTAGGAGGGTTCAATAACCGCCAGGCCCTGGAAGGCATAGGCCTAGACGCCCTGGACGACGGGGCATCCATCAAGGTAGGAGGCCAAGAGGTGATCCTCTCCATAGACGGCCACACCGTGGACCCCATCTTCTTCCCCGGAGGGGACCTTGGGAGGCTGGCCGTCTCCGGCGCTGTGAACGACACTGCAGTGATGGGGGCGGAGCCCATGGCGGTGATGGACTCGATAGTGGTCGAGGAGGGCTTTCCATTGTCGGATCTCCGAAGGATAGTCTGCTCGATGAACGAGACAGCCGTGGAGGCTGGGGTCTCAGTCATCAGCGGCGACTTCAAGGTTATGCCGAAGGGCCACCTAGACAAGATGATCGTAGCCACAGCGGGTGTCGGAATCCTCAGGGGCAGGAGGGTCCTGGACAGCGGGGCCAAGCCCAAGGACAGGGTCATCATCACGGGCTCGGTGGGGGACCACGGGATAGCCCTGATGTCAGCCAGGGAGGGCCTCAGCTTCGAGACGGAGCTGAAGTCTGACGTCGCGCCCATATGGCCTACCATCAGGGCCGCCCTGGAGACCGGTGAGGTGACGGCGATGAAGGACCCCACGAGGGGCGGCGTCGCCTCGGCCCTCAACGAGATCGCAGAGAAGTCTGGGGTGAGCATTTGGCTTGATGATGGTAAGGTGCCTGTGAAGGCGAGCGTCAGGGCCGCCTCAGAGATGCTGGGCCTCGACCCCTACGAGGTCACCTGCGAGGGCAGGGCCGTGATGTGCGTGAGCGGGGAGACCGCCGAGGACGTGCTGGACGCCGTCAGGGAGACGAGGCACGGCGCGGACGCGGAGATAATAGGGGAGGTTCGAGGGGAGAGGCCAGGGATGGCGCTCCTAAGGACCCTGGTTGGCGGGACGAGGGTACTCAGGAAGCCCCTCGGGGAGCCCATTCCCAGGGTCTGCTAGGAACTCGGATACCCCCTTGTCCATCTCACCTTCGCCGTTCCCGTTGTCAAGCTTCGTGATCTTCATCTTCTCGAACACCCTGCGAAGCTGGATCTTCACCTTCTGGGGGCTCTGGCTGAAACCGAAGTAGTCCGCAAAGAAGGGGGTCGTCCTTATGATGTAGCTCCTCTCCTCGGTCCTCTCCCTGGTTATCAGCCCCATCTCCTCCATCATCCTGAGGTGGCTGTATACGTGGTTTCCCCTGTCCTCCACGACCTGGGTCTGCTCCACGGGCTGGTAGTATGCGACATAGGAGAGGGTCTTGAGGGGGCCGCTGGTGAGCAGGGGCCTCGTCGTGAACCTCTTGACCATCTTGCTGTACCTGTTCTTCAGCTGGAGGATC
The DNA here is from genome assembly GCA_964347685.1 of uncultured Candidatus Bathyarchaeia archaeon. Classification (GTDB taxonomy): domain Archaea; phylum Thermoproteota; class Bathyarchaeia; order TCS64; family TCS64; genus CAYGAH01. Next base: position 6,161 of record CAYGAH010000072.1, read on the forward strand.
ACCCTGTTCCCCTTGAGCACCTTGACCTCTAGGGCCCCTCCCCTTGCCTTGAGGTTCTTGGCTAGGTCGTTAATGAGCCTTCGTATGACCCTGTTCGACCTGGTGCCCGCGACGGGCTTCAGGTCCTCCATGTCGATGGGCCTCCCAGCCGCGTAAAGGGCGGCCTCGAGGGCCCTGAGGCGCCTAGCGTTCCTCTCCGATTTGGGTTTCACTCGGGTATTCCTCCTTCAAGGTTATCCAGATGTTTGTCTCCTCCTCATCTTGCTCCAGGTCTATCTCCATCCTCTGCGCGAGGAAGAGGAGCATCATGAAGACCCTCACGACCCCCAGGAGGTCCAGGCCTCCTACGAGCTCGTAGATGCTGAACCTCCCTCTCACGGCGTAGTTCGCCCTGATCTCCTCAAGCAGGTCGTCGGCGTGGGCCTCGATCTCTAGGAGGTACTGCTCTGCGTCAAGGAAGTCAGGGATGGGGACGGGAAGCGTCGGGAGCTTCGGCTTGGCTACCTTGCTGCCCTCCTCCTCCAGGGCTTTCTCCAGGGCCGTGATGAGGTCCGAGATGGAGGTGGTGGTGAACTCGAACCTGAATGGTAGGGGCACTGGGGGAGGAACGTACACATCTTGGTCGTCCTCGGGGGGCTTCGGGGGCTCCTCCATCTCGAGGAGGAGCTCAGCCTTCCTTAGGTAGATGTATACGGAGGAGTTGATCGCGGTGCCTGCGATTCGGAAGTCTATCCCGGCCCTGTTCATCTCCTCAAGCAGGGTGGCGAGGAGGGCGACGAGGTCGATGCTCCAAGGGGAGACCTTGTCGAGCTTGCTCTGCTTGAACAGGACGTCCCAGGGCTGCCTGAGGTAGAAGGGCTTCTCCTTCTCTCCGC
>CAYGAH010000073.1:0-2668 GCA_964347685.1 uncultured Candidatus Bathyarchaeia archaeon
CCCCCCGAGTAGTTGACGTGGGGGTCGTACAGCTCCCTGGGGCGGCTGCTGGTTACGCTGACGTGGGGCATGCCCGTCCCCCAGAAGCTCCCGTCCCCCGCCCTCGTAGCCCACCTGAAGCTCTCAACATCCTTCCCGGTGACCGACCTGACGCTTTCTGCGGCCGCCTCCTGGGCCTCGGTCACCTGGACCGCCCTGAACTCGGTCGCTCCCTCGGCCCCAGGGGAGTCTATGTTGTATGAGCAGACGCATCCATGCCTCAGCTCTTGCCAGAACTCGTCGTTGTACCACGTGGACCCCGCGTAGCGACCTATCTCGTGGCCCGTCCAGAAGGCGAACCTGACGCTGCGCCTGAGCCTGTCCCTGTTGAGGCTGAGGAGCCTCGCGATCTCCAGCATCGCTACGTTCCCCGAGAGGTTGTCCGTGACCCCTGGGGAGAATGGGGGCGTGTCCACGTGACCGTTGACGAGCATGAACCTTTCTGGCTCGACCTTCCCCTTTATCTCTGCAACCAGCAGGGGCAGGGTCTTCCAGCCCGTCTCCACGACCGATGTGACTCTGGCCCTCATGCCCCCCTGCTTGGCGAGCTTCCTTAGGGCCGCTCCGTCCCTGTTGGATACGTGGATTATGGCTGGGATGGTCTGGATGAGGCCTATGTTGTCCGAAGTCGGGTTTCCCGAGACGCTGAAGTCTGCCCTCTGGTGGACGACCGTCGGCATGTAGTCGTCCTGCTCTATCACTATTAGGGCCCTGACTCCCATCCCCTGGAGCCTCAGGAGGAATCCGTCCCTCAGCCCCATCCAGTCCCCTGCCGTCTGCTGCTCACAGAGCACTATCTTGCCGCGACACTCCGCGTACCCCAGCTCCTCCGGGGGGATGTAGGAGACCTCCCCCTCTATACCCTCGGGGCCTGTAGAGCCCACCTGCCTGTACGGGGTGCACTGGACCCCCATCCTAGCGGGTTCCAGGACCTCCAGCCTGGAGTGCTTCGGGTCGCTTATGTACGCTTCGAACCTGAGGACCCTGGGCTCCAGGCCGTACTCCTCGAGCTTCTGCCTCAGGAACTGGACCGCTTCCTCCTCCTCGGGGCTGCCCGAGTGGAGGGGTGAGAGGGTGATTAGGTGGCCCCAGTTCTCCCTCATCAGCTCCTTCGAGATGCCGGACTCAAGGTCTGATACAAGGCTCTTCGTCTCTTCGGTGAGCCAGATCATGAATATCGGGTTATTCGGGTCCCGTTGAGGCTATAACGATTGCGAGGCAGCTGGATAGCCTGGAATTTGACCCTCTATCTGTGTGTTTGTCCAACCTGGGTGCTGGCGCCTCAGCCCCCTGGATGGGGCGTAAGAGTTCCCGGCGGCTCAGGATATCTTCGAGAAATCGTCGTAGACGTTTCTTCTGTGACCTATATACAGTACGATTACCTGTCCCTTCTCTCTTTTGGCCTCGTATATTGCCGGTGATCGCCTATTCTGAGGCTCGACCCAGAGGTGGTGTGATAAGCGTGGGGGAGGGGAACCGATACGGGCACCCGCATCAGGAGACCCTGGACAAGCTGGCCGCCAGGGGCTTCGCCGTCTATCGGACAGACCACCACGGCGCAGTGCAGATAACCACAGACGGGGCGAACTATCACGTCAAGACCGAGAGGCCTGGCCCGATCCAAAAAGACGGCCCGACTCGGTCCAACGCTCCCGCCCGAGCCCCCTAACTACGACCCGTACATCATGGCTGCGGTCGTGGTCGTAGTTGGGGCTGCCGGAACCCTGATGGTTGCGAGGAGAAGGTGAAACCTCTTTCACGACACAACGGCCCTCCTTCGCTTGTACGATCCGTAGAAATTCAAACACGATCTAGCATTGACAAAAGAACCGGGGGCGGGGTTTGAACCCACGCTCTCCATCAGGCTTCGGATCTGGTGCCACTGTCACACGTTTTCTCCGGAGATCGGCTATGGGAGTCTTTCTGCGATCCAACGCTTGAGGGGCTCCCCCGCCGGCATCTTCCCGGCCCAATCGGGGTCCGAGTAGAACCCCTCGTGGCGGATCGTCACAAGCTCCTCCATGCTGGAAGGGCGGTGCCCCGTGACGTCCTCTCCGTGCAGGTGGAGTGGGTAGTTGTACCCCCGGGGCAGTTCCAGCATCTCTTCAGGGGAGCAGGCCGCAAGGACGACCCCCGTGAACACCGCCTGGTGGACGAAGACCTCGTAGGCCCTGTTTTCGCTGTACAGTTCCTGAAGGGCTGGCTCATCGTAGACGCCTAGGAAGGAGTCCCTCCAGGCCCTGAGCAGACCCCTCCCCGGTCTCGTGGCGTGGCAGCCTGCGTTGAAGTAGGGGCGGAGCACCTCTCCGTCCACGTGGGTCCTCATGGGGAAGACCCGGTCCTCGGGGACGCCGCAGAGGCGGTAGATCGCCTCCCAGAAGGGGTCCAGGGGCTCTCCGTATCGGGAGCCCACGTTCGTGTGGTGGACGGGCCTGTAGCCAAGGCTCTTTCCTTCGGGCAGAAGGAAGCCCCTAGGCTCCCTGAGCACTAGGGTGTTAGGGTTCAGCCATGCGATGAAGTCGGCGCGGCCGAGGGCCCTCGACTCCGCGATGGCGGCCGCCTCGGCTTCCCCTGTGAACGGGAACCGGGCGACCTCTGGCTCGATCTCGAAAGGCGTCAGGGTTACGCC
>CAYGAH010000074.1:0-5946 GCA_964347685.1 uncultured Candidatus Bathyarchaeia archaeon
GGGCATGGCAACTCGGAGTCCCGGCCTCGAAGACGATCCTGGTTGAGGGCTTAGACGGGTCGAGGACAGCCCTTCGGGGGACGCAAGTCTCCCAGATCGTTCAGGTTTCCACGAAAGGCTTGGATTTGAAAGGGCATCGATTCGAGGCCGGGAGACCCCAGGGATGGAATTCCACGCCTTTGGTGGGAGGCGAAGCCAAATCCCTGACACCGGGGACCAATTGTTACGTTCAAAAATAAATTTATATTCGCTTTCGTGTCTAATCATCGGAAATGGGTCTCAAGGGCATCGAAGAGGTCCCACCGGACACAGGCTCCGTCCCCCAGTGCCTGGCCTTGGGCGCAGCCCTCGGGCTGATCTTTGGCCTGATGCTGGGGAGCGTCGCCTGGGGCGTCATAGCGGGCACCGCGCTCGGCTCCATCTCGGGATCGATCCTGGACTCGCAGAAGGACAAGGGGGGCTCTTCCACGTCGGAGGCGGGTCTCCCGGGTTAAGCCCCCGGCGGACACGCCCGGAGGCGAATCTGTAGGTCCGCCCGACTCGGTCCCATACGTGTGGCTGTAGGCCCCTGCCTTGTGGTTCCCATACTTCTTCGGGGCCAGTCCCGGCCAATAAGGGGGTGGATGCTGAGTTGGCGAACACACAGCTTCGGGGTACTGTCAGCTTTTCGAGAACGTTTATATCTGATGGATCGCGTCATCCCTGAAATGTCTGACGGCGGGATGGAGGCGGCGAGCGCGGGCGTCGAATCGACCGCAAAGGGCCTGGCGGCGGGGGCTGCCCTGGGTCTGCTTATCGGCCTGGTTACCGAAAGCCTCGCCTGGGGCCTCATCGTGGGCACCGCCCTGGGCTCTTTGCTGGGCTCTGCCTGGGGCTCCCTTAGGGCCAGGAAGGGAGAGGAACAGGCGACCTGACCATTTTCCAATTCGAACTTTTCTCATCGGGCTAGCCGAACCCCAGGGCGAGCAGGAACCTGTATATTACCCCCCCTAGGGAGACTGCGAGGGCTATCTCCGATAGGGTTATTATCGCGGCCCTCCTGTACCCGAACTCCCTCACGAGCACCGCTATGGTCGCGACGCATGGGATGTAGACCATTACGACGAAGGCGAAGACGAACATCTGTGTCGGAGAGAGGATCAGGGCGAAGTTGCTAGTCCCCATCAGTGACGCCAGCAGTATCAGGGTGAGCTCCTTCCTCAGGACGCCGAATATGAGGACCACCCCCGTAGCCGCAGGGAGCCCCAGCCAGAGAACCGTGACGGGGCTTAGGAGGCCCTGCACCGCCCCCAGGAGCCCCAAAAAGGCTGCGACCTGGATGAAGAAGTTCCCTGCGACCATCAGGGGGAAGGCCTCGTAGACGAATGCCTTGAGCCTGAACCATGTCCTCTGGGCCGTGATCTTGACGGAGGGCGCCCTGTAGCTGGGCATCTCCATTATCAGGCCCACGGGCTCCCCGGGGACCACCCTGAATGCGATGCGCCCCAGGGCGAATATGAGGGCGAAGTCCATGAGGTAGAGGGCCGCGGCCCACCCGAATCCCACGTACTCTGCGACCAGCCCCATGATGACTATGCTCCGGGCCACGCATGGGACCAGAGTCGCCACGAAGGCGCAGATAAGCCTCTCCCTCTCGGTCTCCATGATACGGCAGCCCAGGCATGCGGGGACGTTGCAGCCGAAGCCAAGCATGAGGGGGATGGACCCCTTCCCGTGGAGGCCTATCCTGTGCATCGCGGAGTCCATGAGGAAGGCGACCCTGGCCAGGTAACCCGTGTCCTCCATAACCGAGAGGGCGACGTAGAAGGGGACTATGTAGGGCAGCGCGATGGCGGCCCCCGCTAGTACTCCCTCTACGAGGCCATCCCAGACGAAGGAGGTGAGGGCGCCGGAGCCGAGGGCCGTGAAGTAGGCCGCCCTCATGGCATCGAACAGGGCGCTCAGGAGGCCCGAGGCGAAGTCGCCAACTGTGAATATGGAGTAGAACATGGCCGCTATGGCCGCGACCATGAAAACGTAGCCCCAGACGGGGTGGGAGGTGAGTTCGTCGAGCCTCTCCCCCAGGCCTCTCTCAGGGACGACGTGGGTCGAGGCCTCCTCAGCCATCCTTGAGGCCATGGCGTACCTCTCTGATGCTATGACGCTGGGGGCGTCGTGGCCGTGGATCTCCTCGATTTCCATCCTCGCCTCGAGCACCCTGCCCTCGATTCTGGGGTCCTTCCCGTAGACGATGCGCTCAATCTCGCCGTCGCCCTCAAGGAGCTTCACGGCGACCCAGCGCCTGGGGTAGGGGGTCTCTACGGTCTCGACCGCCCCCGTGAGTTCCCCTATCCTCTTCTCCACCTCAGGGCCGTACCTGATGGGCCTGTGGTCCTGCCCCTCTGCCTCGGCGACCTTGAGGACCTCCTCCATGAGCTCCTTCAGCCCCATGTTCTTCACGGCCACGGTGGGGACCACTGGCACCCCCAGGAGCTCAGAGAGCCTCTCTGGGTCCACCCTTATTCCCTTCCCCTCCGCCAGGTCGACCTGGTTGAGGTCCACCACCATCTTGGGGTCGAGCTCGAGGAGTTGGATGGTGAAGAAGAGGTTCCTCTCAAGGGCTGAGGCGTCCACAACGTTCACTAGGACGTCGGGGCGCTCCACGGCTATGTACTCCCTGCTCACCAGCTCCTCGATGCTGTACGTTGAGAGGCTGTATATCCCGGGGAGGTCGATGACGTCTATAGTGCGCCCCTCGAAGACGAGGGTCCCCTCAGCCCTCTCAACGGTCTTCCCAGGCCAGTTCCCCACGTGCTGGTGGAGCCCAGTAAGCTGGTTGAATACGACGCTCTTCCCTACGTTGGCGTTCCCGGCCAGGGCTGCTGTGATGCGCCCCTCGCTCAACACTTCCACCGTTTCAGCCCTCATCGGTGATGGGGGCCGTGGGGGTGGACCCTCTCGTGGGCGGGGTGGTCATCCTCGACCTCGACGAAGACGTGGGAGGCGAGGCCCCTTCCCAGAGCCAGCGTCGTCTCCCTGACGGAGACCTCCACGGGCCCCCTGAAGGGAGCCGCGTTGACCACCCTCACCCTCGTCCCAGGGCAGAGCCCCATGTCCAAGAGCCTCCTGCAGGCCATCGTCCCTCCCCTGACGAAGGCCACCGTCCCCTCCTCACCCGGCTTCAGGCTCGAGAGCTGGGTGACGAGCCTGAACTCTGAGCCCTCCGCCTCCCTCGCCTCGGCGCACTCGTCGCAGCTGGAGACTTCGAGGGAGCAGGGGGGGATCGGGTTATCGTTGTCGGGGCATGTCTCAGGCTTGTTCAGAGCCTCGCAGAGGGCAGCCGCCGCCTCGTCCGAGAGGCTGTGCTCCAGCCTGCATGCCTCGTCGTGGACCCTGTCCTTGCCGAAGCCTAGGAGGTCGTGGAGGAACCTCTCAAGGAGCCTGTGCTTCCTCACAACCTTCTGGGCGAGGGCAATCCCCCTCCCCGTCAGCGTCGCCCCCTTGTAAGGCTCGTACTCCACGAGCCCCTCCTCCGAGAGCCTCTGTATCATCTGGGTGACGCTTGGAGGGGCGACCCTGAGCCTCCTGGCAAGCTCTGTGTTCCTGGCCACCTCCCCCCTCTCGTTGAAGGAGTATATCGCCTCAAGGTACTCCTCGACGCTGTCGCTGCTCAAGGCGGATCAGAGTTTAGGTGGGTCTAAAATATTTAAATTTTTAGGACAGCCTAAATTACTTTGGCTCAGTCCCCCCTGCTCTTCAGGGCGTAGGGCTCGAACATCATCACGTAGGAGGGCCCAGGGCTCACGGGGCGGTGCTCCACGCCCCTTGGCACGACAGCTAGCTGCCCGGCGCTCAGAGTGACGTCTGGGTGCCCTCTCATCTGGATGACTATCCTCCCCCTGTAGACGTAGAAAAGCTCGTCCTCACCGGTGTGCCTGTGCCAGTGATACTCGCCAAGGAACAGGGCCATCCTGAGGACCTGGTCGTTCGCCCGCGCGACCTCGATGGGTGACCAAGGCCCATCGATCTCTTCGATCTTATCTTCTAAGTTCACTGTAGGAATCATGGTATCGGATACGTTGAATGGAGATTTTTACTTTCGCTTCTAGTAAAGGAGCTAGGCGAGGCGGTAGGAGAACCTCGGCGTGTCGGGGACCCCTCCCTCCATCCTCCTGTCCACTCGCTGAACGATCTTCCCTTCGGCCAGGAGCATGTCTATGACCCCTATGTATGGGTTCACGACGCTCACCCCAGCCTTTCTGAGTTCTCCCCACTCCTCCTCGGCTATCCCATAGGCCTTCGCCCAACCATCGGGGTTCAAGGCCCGGGAGATCTCCCGGAAGTCCGTCTCGCCACGCTCCTCTAGGACACCGACGATCAGGCGGCCCAGCTCGCACACGTCCAGCCTGAGGTTGGGCACCTTCCTGTTGGGGTCCAGGGGCGTCACCTCCGCCCTACCCCGCGTCAGCTTTATGATGGAGTTCTTGGGGGGCTCGAACACCCTGTCCAGCTCGTCCCGCACGTGGTCGAAGCCTCTGGGGCTGCTGCAGAACATGGCCTCATCCTCCCCTACCCCCACGACGCACGGCTGGTGCCAGTTGGCTATCCAGACGGTCTCGGGGTGGCGGGAACTTATGCATCCGAAGAGGAAGCTTCCCTCGTACCGCCCAGCCATCCACCTCAGGGCCTCCTCGAAGGGCCTCCCCTCCCCCACGGCGTCGCTGAGCATGTGAACCGCGACCTCGCTGTCGGTGATGGCGTCCACCTCGGGCGAGTAGCTCTTGAAGGCGTGGTTCCCCCTGAGCCTCTCCCAGTGCTCCTCATAGTTGGAGATGCCGCCGTTGTGCATGAGGGCCAGTTCCCCTGACGCGCTAAGGAAGGGGTGGGCCATCCCCTGGGTGTTGTACCTGGCGTCCTCCTTGGCCTTCTGGTTGTACCTGCTGTGGGCGATGCCCGTCGTCCCCTCGAGTCCTTCGATCCCCGTCGTCTTCCTGACCCTGGCCACGTGGCCGAAGTCCTTCTCTAGGGCGATCCTCCCCGAGCCTATCACCGCCATCCCCGTGGCGTGGGCCCCGAAGTAGGGCTCCTGGAGCTCCAGGGACCTCAGGAGGAGGGGCGCTATGGGCCTGTTCCCGACGTAAGCCGCAAGCTGACACATGTTAAATATCCGAGGGGGATAAGACAGGAAAAAGCCTTTCCCATATCCTACCTTAAAGAGGTACAGCGGAGGACGTTAAAACCATCCAGTTCGGGCCTCGACTCTGGAGGCCCCAAGAGGAGCATGCAGGCCAAACGCCGCTCCCTCGACACCACCAACGAACCCCTCAACCACCCAAAGCTAGAACAACCTGCTCTGTGTACAAAAAGCGGAAAACGATGGATCATCCGCCTGCAGAAATTCCATCTGGGGGTAGACCTCACACGGACCCGAAAATCCCCATCAACAAAAACCGTTCGAAGCAACAGTGAACGGTGAAACCAGACCTCAAAAAGTTTCAGACGAAGGCGCAACCCCAAAACACGGAAAATCACAGCGCCCTCGGAAAAACGATATGACCTGCCACAGACGCGCCTGAAAGGACTCCTGAGGCCGATCCCTCAAGGCAATGGAAAGGGCGAGAACGCAAAACACCACGCCAAAGGGAAGAGGAAACCATGAGGCTTGGCCGACTACCTCTCCAGCCCCGACATGCGCCTGACCTCTCTCCCGACCCTCTCTATCTCCAGGGAGTCGAGCTCCTCCATCAAGCGGTCGAACTCCTTTGCCCCGCTCCTGTACTCCTCGATCCAGCGCCTTGCGAAGCTCCCGTCCCGGACCGCCTCGAGGGCCCTCCTCATGTTCTCCTCCACGTGATCGTCCACTATGGTGGGGCCTATGGCCATCCCCCCGTACTTCGCCGTGTCGGAGACGGCCCTGTACATCCCCCCCAGTCCGGACTTGTATATGAGGTCCACGATGAGCTTCAG
>CAYGAH010000075.1:0-2984 GCA_964347685.1 uncultured Candidatus Bathyarchaeia archaeon
TCTCGGCCAGCTCCCTGAGGCTCATCGGCTGCATGGAGAGCTCGGTTAGCATCTGTTTCTTAAGCTTCACCGAGGACACGGATATCCCCAGTTATGGGGGTGATTGGGAGGCTATATAATTTGATGTGTCTCCTCAACCCACACGTTATAAAGGGAGGGCTCGGTTGAAGCCCCACGTTAACGTATCTGGTGCAAATTCCTGTGAAAAAAGGGTGGTTTTCAAAACGGGTTTGGGGCCCTTGGGTAAAGAAGAATAGACTCAGCGTACTTTCAGGGATCGGTTGTAATATGCTTTAAACCACGAGGGGTCACCCTCATTTCGGCAGTGCGCCTATGCTGAGGCTGTAGAGGATCATCCCCCAGTAGAAGGTCGCCCCGAAGATGAGCCAGAGGCTCTGGTACCACCTCGGCCTGAGTTCCTTCGGCAGGAGCCTGTTGTTCACGTAAGCCAGCAGGGGACAGTAGAAGGCCATGGCGAAGGCGGCAAGCCATGTCCCCATCGTCACGAGAACCAGAGGCTCCTTGGCGATGAAGAAGGCCGCGCAGGCCGGTATCAGAGTGCCGTATAGGAACACGTAGTACCATTTGCTCAGGTGGATCTTCCTCGCGGATGGGACGTTGTAGTAAATGATGTCAGCCTGCCCCCGGGCGTAGCCGTCGTAGACGCCGAACCCGGTGTTCCAGATCTGGAGGAAGGCAACGAGGTAGAAGGCCGTGGCCGCCAGGGGGCCTAGGTAGGTGCCGAAGACGTCGCCCATGCCGGTGATTATGGCCAGGGACTTTCCGGTCCTCTCAAGCTCTATGAGGTTGGGGTCGATGCTCAGCGCGCCGAGCTGGAGGAGGACGTAGAAGAAGGTGAGGATGATGCTCATGGCGTAGAAGAGGACCCTGGCGTCGAAGTTGCAGTACCTCCTCCACCCCCTCCACTTCTCCATCTCCTCCGGGTCCTTCGGGTCGAAGGTGTGCCCGGCCTCGGGGACGGACTCCTCCTTCCCGAAGAGGCCCGTTATCCTCCCCATGTAGGCCCCCATCCCCATGCGGTCATCCCTGCACCACAGGGTGTACCAGATCTGCTGCATCCCGGAGGGGCCGGCGTAGGCGATGGAGCCAACTACGAAGGGCATGAAGAGCTTGGAGCCCATCTCGGGCACCCAGTAGCCGAAGCTGACGAAGCCCTTCAGGACGGCGAAGACCCTTTCAGGGGTGGCAACCAAGAGGGCGACGACGACCACGAGGACGCTGCTCAAGACGATCGCCCCCGTCATGACCTTCTTGATCAGGTCGTATACCACGGGGCTCACCGTCAGCAGGACCAGGACTGCGGCAACCCCCAGGACTGCGAAGACCTGCCAGCTCGACTCCCCGAAGGGGTCGCCCAGGGCGTTGCTGAGTATCTGCCCTGCGGTCCCTATCCATCCGGGCCAGAAGTAGATTATGGGGGCGCTGAAGAAGAAGAGCCAGGAGAACACCTTCCTGTAACCTATCCGGGCGGTGGCCTGGAAGAAGCTCTCCCCCGTGGCCGTCACCCACCTGGACATCTCCTTCTGGACGAAGTACTGGATCGTGAAGCCGACGAGGGCGAGCCAGAGGACACCCGGCCCCCACATCAGCGCCATTCGGGGCCACATCACCATCTCCCCCATCCCTATGCCCATCGCAGCGAGGACGATGCCCGGCCCAAGCAGGTGGCTCGCCTTAGGTGGATTGGGGAGCTTCCCCAGCCTCAGGCGGGGCCCCTCGCCCATCTCGACGGACCCGGCCTCCACTTCACTGTCCCCTGACATGTCCCATTATAGGGGCTTGGATCCGTTTTAAGGATTTAGCCCATTCTATATATTTGGACCCACGCATGATCCTGAGACCCACCGCGAGGGATGCCTCAACCAATTCTCTTGGCGAGGAAGCCCACTTCCCTGAAGAAATTCGTCTTGGCCAGCTCATCGGAATCTCCGACGGCCCCTTCCAGGTTTGGGTCGAATCCTATTCGGCCGAGGTAGGGGTGGCCCATCTCCTCCACCCGGTCCCTGATGTAGCCCGAGGGGTTCATGACCATGTTCTCCACGACGCCCATTACGGGGACGTCCAGCTCCGTGAGCAGCTCCAGGAGCTTCCTCACTGTCTCGAATGCGACCCTAGAAGGAGTGGTGACGACGAGGAAGTTGATCCGGTCCAGGAGCCTTATCATGTCCAGGGTGGCGTCGCCGATCCCAGGGGGCATGTCTATGACGAGGTAGTCGAGGCTCCCCCAGCGGGTTATGGCCAGGAGCTCTATTATGGCGTTGGATACGTCGGCCCCCCTGAGGGGGGTGGGCTCGTCAGTCGAGTAGTATGTGATGGACATGTACCTGATCCCCTGGGCGAGGGGGGGGACTATCCCCCTCTCCTCCTCAGGGAAGAGGCCCTCCACGCCTAGGATGACGTGTGTGGAGGGGCTTGTGAAGTCCAAGTCGAGGAGTCCAACCCTTTGTCCCATCTCCTTCAGGTTGAGGGCCAGGCATGATGCGACCATGCTCTTGCCCACCCCTCCCTTCCCGCTGGAGACGGCTATGATCTTCCCGACCCCTTCCAGGCGCTTCGAGATGATCTCTGTGCGGGGGTCACTCATCCCTCTTCAACCCCTTTATTGACGCCAGCCAGACCCCCCTCCCCTCCACGACCTCGAAGTCCGGGCTCCCGCAGGTGGGACACTTGATGTAGACGTGGGCCATCTCCGGGACGAAGTGTATCGCCTCTGAGGCGTCCTCTTCCATCCCCTCGGCGGTGAAGGTCCACTCCATCCCATCCCTCCTGCACCTCAGCCTCGCCGGGATAGACTCAAGGATGAACTCGGCTTCCTCCATTATGGGGGTCCTCAGCTGGTCCAGGGCGAACCCCAGCACCTCGTGTTCCACCTGCTGGAGCTCTCCTATCCTGACGGTGACCTCTGTGACCTTCTCCAGCCCCTTCTCCTCCGCTATCCTGGTGGCGGTTGAGACCACCCCCTC
>CAYGAH010000076.1:0-10283 GCA_964347685.1 uncultured Candidatus Bathyarchaeia archaeon
TGAGGGAGGCGGATAGGGTCGTTGCGGTGTGCGACTTCATCCGCTCCCTCGCCCTGAGGCTGGGGGCTCCCAAGGAGAGGACTGAGACCGTCTACCTGGGCGTCGATGTCAACAGGTTCAAGCCTTCAAAGAACATGGACGAGCTGAGGGGGGCGCACGGAATCCCGCCGGACACGGTAGTCGTGGGGACCCTTGGGAGGCTCGTCGGTGAGAAGAGGGTCGAGGACCTCATAGAGGCCACGCCCACCATCAACAGGGGGCTTGACGCCCACTTTCTCGTGGGCGGGGACGGCCCCCAGCGCCCCTGCCTAGAGAGGCTCTCAGAGGAGCTGGGGATCAGGAACATCACTTTCCTCGGGGAGGTCCGGGACGCCGCGAGATTCCACAGGCTCTGCGACGTCTTCGTCATGCCCTCTGTGAGCGAGGGGCTACCAGTCTCCCTGCAGGAGGCTATGGCGACCCGATGCGTCCCCGTGGCAGCGAGGGCCTGCGGCTGCCCGGAGCTAGTTGAAGACGGGGAGAACGGCTACCTCTTCGAGCCGGGGGACGTGGCAGACCTCGCACTCAAGGTGGCCGAGGCGGCCGAGAACCTGATGATGGGCCAAAGGGCGAGGGAGACCGTCCTCAAGCGCTTCGACATAGACAAGAACTCGGGGAGGTACGTGGAGATCTACAGGGAGCTGGCGGAGGACGGGCCCGAAAACAAGGCGCATTATTTATGAAAGCCCGCCCGACCTTTATGCGGTGCTGCGATGACCAGGGTCGCGGGGGTCGACGAGGCCGGGAGGGGATGCGCTATAGGACCCCTCGTGGTAGCCTGCGTCGTCTTCGATGATGAAGGCCTGGAGCGGCTCGGAACCCTGGGCGTCAGGGACTCGAAGCTCCTCACCCCCAGGAGGAGGGAGGCCCTCGCAGAGGAGATAATGGGCCTCGCCGCGGACCACGCATACTTCGACATACCACCCAGGGCCATAGACCGCGTCGTGATGAGGGGGGTCAAACTCCGAAGGCTCAACTACCTAGAGGCGATGGCAATGGCCAGGGTCATAAGGGACGTGGAGCCCGACTTGGTCTACGTCGACCCAGCGGACGTGGACGCCCTCAGGTACTCCGAGCAGATCCGGAGGGTTCTGCCCTTCGAGCCAGAGATCGTCTGCGAGCACAACGCGGACGCCAACTACCCCGCGGCCTCCGCCGCCTCGATCCTCGCCAAGGTGAGGAGGGACGGTATAATCGCAGGGCTCAGGGAGGAGTACGGCGACTTCAACTCCGGCTACTGCCACGACGGTAAGACCATCTCATTCCTCGAGGAATGGTTCAGGGATGGAAAGGAATGCCTGCCGTTCATAAGGGCCTCATGGAAGCCAGTGAGGCGGATAATGAGCAGGCACGGCTACCCGTAGAGGGCCACTGCCATTGCGTGGTCCCTCTCGAAGGGCTCAAGCTCAACGACCTCGGAGACTTCGAAACCGTTTGCCCTCAGCCCCCCAACCTGCTCTTCGTAGACCTCTGCCGGGGGCCTTGTCACGTCTACGCTGCGGGACTTGACTGCCAGCATTGCCCACCCCTCCTCCCTGAGGAACAACCTAGAGTTCTTGACGACGATGTCCGCCTGGTCGGGCTGGGCGACGTCGGCGTATACGACGTCGACCTTCGGAACGATGGCGGAGTAGGACTGGGGGTTCCTCGCGTCGCCGAGTATCGGCGATATGTTCCTCCTGTACCTCGCGACGTTGTCTATGAGGTCCCTTAGGGGCCTGGCCGAGAAGTCCACCCCCCAGACGTGCCCCCCCTCGCCGACGATGTCCGAGACGTGGGAGCACGTTGTCCCGGAAGCCACCCCGAGGTACAGGACTCTGCTCCCTAGGGCGATAGGTATGTTCCTCAGTCCGTTCATTATGGCAGCGGCGAACTTGCTCCGGGTGGGGTTCCAGGAGCGGTACTCCTCAGATCCTATCTGGAAAAGGGGCTCTCCGTAGACCGTCCTTCCTGGGGTCAGGTTCAGTGTGGCCAGGAACACCTTTCCAGAGGACTCTACCTCGAATATGCCCGGCGCCAGGGTCCTGACCTCGCCTCCCATCCGGGGTCAACCTTTGAAGAAGGACGGTTTTCCACTACGCCTGCTGTATCTCCATGTTCTGCTCCATCATCTTGGCCTGTCCCACTGCCATCTTCTGGAGCCAGGTCATCGGGATGCAGAGCTCGTTCATCCGTTTGGCGTAGTGGTGGCAGTTTATGAATGCGGGGGAAGTGCATATCCTGGTGAAGAAGTCCTTCGTGACGGGGACGCTGCAGTCCTCGAGGAAGGGGCAGTCCTTCCTCCTAAGCTTCTGCTGGAGGGCCTCAGAGAGCGTCGACACCGTCAATCACCCGCCCCCGGTACAACCACCATGAAACAAGATATAGATCGGTAATATGTAAATCTTTCATGCACCCAGCATCCAGGGGTTTGGGGGCGATCTCGCATTTTTTGAGTTTCAAGAGTTAGTATATTTTAAGTATATGTTGGTAAATTTAGAAGTGGTGTACCGATGCAAGAGGAGAACATATACATCGGGTCCAAGCCTATCTTGGCATACGTGACGGCGGTTGTCACCGCCCTCCAGAGGTGCGACTGCGTAAACGTCATGGCCAGGGGCCGGGCGATAAGCAGCGCGGTGGACGTGGTCGAGGTCACGAAGAGGAGCTTCCTCAAGGACATAGGCGTCGACGGCATAACCATAGGGACGGAGAGGCTAGGAGAGGGGGAGAACCTCAGGAACGTCTCGACCATATCTATAAGGCTCAAGAAGAACAAGTAGGACCCGAATCCCCCAAGAAAGGCGGCTCTCCCGAGGCGGGCGTTGGCTATTTGTCCCCATTCGGGCCCAGCCCAAGCTCCTCCTCCAGCCGGGGAGCTATGAACTCGCCGGAGAAGAAGTCCGCCCTGGCGGCGATGGCGAGCTTCGCGGCGAGGGCCCTCGCCCTGCTCCCCCTCTCCCCCCTGGGGGCCCCGTGGACGTAGGGGTGCTGGAATATGAGGCCGTGCTTGGGGGGGCGGGCCTTGGTCTTCATGGCCCTGAACATGGCCTTCTCGGCCCCGAGGAGCTGGATGGTGCTCGAGGGCATCATCGCCATCCTCCTGAGGCCCCCCGCCTTCTCTATCAGCTTGGCCGCCAGGGGGGCACCAGCCAGGCGGGATAGGTTTGGGGCTATCCCCTCTGCTAGGCTAGATACGTAGTCGCCGAGGCCCTGCCTGTAGTCGTACAGCTCGAGGGTGCGGAAGGCCAGCATCCTCACCTGCTCCAAGTCGTTGGTTTCGAAGGAAGCGCCCATGGAGTTCTCCGCCGCCCTGGAGACCCTCCTGGCCTCTTTCCCGTCAAGCCCCTGACGCACCAATTCCTCTACCCCGTACCTGGCTCTGTCTCCCAAGGAAGATGCCAGCCTGGCGTATGTCCTGTGGTCTGAGACGATGCGTCCGAGCTCGGGGAAGTGGAGGCCGTACCACTCCCTCAGCCTGCTCGAGAGGCTGTTGAGCATCGTGTCCACGTCGCCCAGCAGCTGGACTCCCTGGGAGATGAGGGCCTCCCTCTCCGACATCGCTGCCCTCACGGCCTCCCTCCCCATCAACATGGTTACCTCATGGCTGAGCTCGAGAAGCTCCCCAGGCTCCCTGAATAGGCCGTACTCCACACCGAGCCTCTCCACGCCGCCCCGGATGATGTCGCCAGCCCCGGTTCCTGGCATGGCCTCGGCTCTGACTCCCCATTTGCCTTCGAGCGTCCTCGCGAGGAGCTTGTTTGTGGTTATGATGTAGTTGAAGCCCCTTTGGAGGAGCTTCTCTACTACCTCTGAGACCTCCCTCGTTGCCTCACCCCTCCTCTGCCGGGTCAGGGCCGCGGCTATCTGCTTCGGGTCGTTGGGGTAGATGGCCTTCTCCACCACCTCGCCCTCCTCGTTGACGCCGAAGACCCCTATGAGGCTCTCCTCAAGGTAGACGGCTCTGCTTCGGGGCTCCTTGAGTCTCAAATCGAGCTTCACCGAACATTTATCTAATAGTTGGACGAGTAGACTTGCGAGTTGTCCCAATTAAGCTTAGCCGTAGACCTCGCTGGGCTGAGGCTGAGGAACCCCACTATGAACGCCGCAGGGGTCCTTGGGATGTCGGCGCCCCTACTGAAGCGGGTCTACGAAGCCGGGGCCGGGGCGGTCGTCACCAAGAGCCTCGGGCCCGAGCCCAGGGAGGGGCACCCGAACCCGACCCTCGTGACGGTCGAGGCCGGCACTCTTAACGCTATGGGGCTCCCCAACCCCGGGGCAGAGTACTTCAAAGGGGAGATAAGGGAGCTCAAGGAGTCCCGGGTCCCCGTCGTGGCGAGCTTCTTCGGAGCCTCCATGGATGACTTTGTCTTGGTAGCGGGAGTCCTCGCAGAATCGGGGGCGGACGCCCTTGAGCTCAACTGCAGCTGCCCCAACGTGGAGGAGGAGATGGGGATGCTCGCAGCCGACCCAGCCAACGTTGAGAAGGTGACGGCGGCGGTGAAAAGCGTGGTGGATCTCCCCCTTTTCGTAAAGCTCTCCCCCAACGTCACGGACATAGCGGAGATAGCCAGGGCGGCGGAGAGGGGGGGAGCGGACGGCATCACCGCGTGCAACACCCTAAAGGGGCTTGCCGTCGACGTTGACTTCAGGAGGCCCGTCCTCGCCAACGTGACCGGCGGGCTGTCCGGCCCAGCCCTTAAGCCCGTAGCTCTCAGGTGCGTCTGGGAGGTGGCGGAGGCTGTAGACCTCCCCATAATAGGCTGCGGGGGCGTGTCCAACTGGAGGGACGCCGTCGAGTTCCTCCTCTGCGGAGCCTCCGCGGTCGAGATAGGGGTGGCGGTCATGAGGGAGGGGTTCAAGGTCTACCAGGACGTGTCTGAGGGCATCAGGGGGTACATGGCAGAGAACGGCTTCAGGGAGGTGAGGGAGATTGTCGGGCTCGCCCACGGGGCCTGAGACCATGAGAGCCACCAGGATCGAGGAGGCCGTGACGGAAGCAGAGGACATCACAACCCTCTACTTCAGAGATGGGGAGGCTGCGAAGGCCTCACCGGGACAGTACTTGATGGCCTGGGTCCCTGGCTTTGAGGAGGTCCCCATGTCCCTATCAGGGATAAACAGAAACGGCCTCTCCTCCATCACCGTCCGTAACGTTGGGGAAGCCACGGGGGCCCTATGCTCCCTTGATGAGGGAGACAGGATCGGCCTCAGGGGCCCCTTCGGGAGGGGGTTCACCGTCGAGGGCAGGGAGACCCTCCTCGTAGGGGGAGGGCTCGGGACGGCCCCCCTGACGATCCTCGTCGACGATATGCTCGCCAAGGGGATCAGCCCCACGTTCGTAACCGGGGCTAGGGGCGAGGGGCAGCTCCTCTTCAGGGAGCGCCTCGAGGAGCAGCTCGGTGAGGGGCTGATAATCGCAACAGACGACGGCTCCTGCGGCTTCAGGGGATTCGCCTCGGAGTGCGCCAAGAGCCTCCTGGATGAGGGGGGCTTCGACTCAGTGTACACCTGCGGCCCAGAGCTGATGATGGCCTCCGTCTTCGAGGAGGCCGAGAGGAGGGGGCTCCCTGTGCAGGCGAGCTTGGAGAGGTACATCAAGTGCGCCGTGGGCCTCTGCGGGAGCTGCGCCATAGGGCCCTACAGGGTCTGCAAGGACGGCCCCGTCTTCGACTCAGATATGCTCAGGGCCGTGAGGGGGGAGTTCGGGAGGAGGAGGATGGACCCAACGGGAAGGATGGTCCCCGTGGTCCACTGACCGCACCTGTTATCTACCCATGGCCCCATCTCTACCCATGACATCCGAATCGGCTGAGGTGGACATCCTATTCCACTGCTTCTACCTCCAGATGGGCGTGAGGAATGGTCACCCAATACTGAGCGTGAGGTGGCCCCTCACCCCGATGCCCGAGCCAGAGATAGGGGAGGCATACGGCGGGCTTGTATTCAACCTGGGCTCAACGAACACCGTTCTGATCCGGGACGAGGGACTGAACATCGTCGTCGACCCAGGAATAATCCAGCTAGGGAGGTACGGGGCCTTCCAGAAAAGGCTCGAAGAGTTGGGCTTGGAGCCCGGGGACGTGGACATGGTTGTGAACACACACTGCCACTACGACCATGTGGAGGGGAACTATCTCTTCAGGGGGAAGCCCCTAATAGTCCACGAGAGGGAGCTGGAGTACTGCGGGCAGCTCTACTGGCCAGAGTACGCCGATGCCTACATGGGGATCATGGACGTCGAGGCTGTCTCAGGCCCCAAGCGGCTCACGGAGAACGTGAGGGTCATGGAGACGAAGGGCCACACCCCGGGCAGCATAACAGTCGTCGCCGAGACCCAGGAGGGCACCGTGGCGTGCGTGGGGGACGCCGTGATAGTCAAGGAGGACCTTCTGGAGCTCAGGCCCCCGTCTGTCTGGACAAAGAACGTCCAAGCTGAGGAGGCGGTCGAGAGCCTTAGGAGGATCGCCGCCCTGGAGCCCTCCCTCGTCATCCCAGGCCACGACGCTCCCTTCAGCCCTCGGTGAAATGGGAGCCAACATACGATGGGCTCTTTTATAGGAATTTGGGGGCGAGAAGGGGGATGAGGCGCATCGCCGCCCTCGGCTTCGCGGCCTTGTACTTCCTAATATACGTCGCATCGTTCACAATACATTTCCTGTACCAAATCGGGGCCCACATGACTCTCTACTCCTATACGCTGAACTGGGTCCTAATGCACCCGAACCTTGCCCTTCGCATGGTATTCACCGAGTTGACCAGGAGCCCCATGACGCTTTCGATCGTAATCCTGTGCTCAATCATCATGGGTTTCGCAACAGATTGGGCCCTTCACAACGCGATCAAGATGAGAAAATGATTGCTATTTTGATCCTAAATTCCTTCACCCCGACTGAGAAAGGTTTATAGACCATGTGCCCATACGGTTTGGCGGTGAATGTATGCCAACACACGGCTCTTTGACGAAGGCAGGGAAGGTCAGGGCCCAGACCCCAAGGATAGAGAGCACCCCTAGGAGGAGCCCCATCCCCAGGAGGAGGAACAGGGTCAACTTCGTCAAGAGGATAGTCCACGCGCCCCAGGAGCAGAGGTTCGGCGGGCGACGCAGGAGATAGAAGGCAGAATTTTCATTAAACCCCCTTTCAACGGTTAAATGAGTTGTACTCAGCCCTGAGGACCATCGCCGAAAGGCTTCTTAGGATCGAGTCCCCGAGCGGGGCCGACGTCGACAGGATAAAGATGGAGGTCTCGAGGGAGAGGGGGCTGGGGAGCATCCCTGGGAACTCGGACGTCATGGGGGTCCTCACCCCAGAGGAGTCGGAGAGGCTCCTCCCAGTCCTCATAAGGAAGAAGACTAGGGCGGTGAGCGGGGTCAACGTAGTCGCCGTGATGACGGAGCCCAGACCCTGCCCCCACGGCAGATGCGTCTACTGCCCCGGCGGCCCAGAGGATGGGACCCCACAGAGCTACACGGGCCACGAGCCAGCCGCGATGAGGGGCGCCCAGAACAAATACGACCCCGGCCTCCAGGTGAGGAGCAGGGTGGGGCAGCTCAGGGCAATAGGCCACATGGTGGACAAGGTGGACCTCATAATAATGGGGGGCACATTCCCAGCGGCTCCCAGGGAATACCAGGAGGGCTTCGTCAAGGGATGCCTGGACGAGCTGAATGGGCATCACTCGAGTTCCCTGGAGGAGGCCAAGCTCCTCGCCGAGGAGGCTGAGATCAGGAACGTTGGCATAACCGTTGAGACCCGTCCCGACTGCGTTGGCCCAGCCGAGGTTGACAGGATGCTGGGGCTGGGCGTAACCCGGGTGGAGCTTGGGGTCCAGAATGTCTACGACGACATCTACGGGCTCGTGGGGAGGGGGCATAGCGTACAGGACGTGATAGAAGCGACCAGGGTTCTGAAGGACTCGGCCCTGAAGGTCTGCTACCACATGATGCCGGGGCTCCCGGGCTCAAGCCCCGGGAGGGACCTAGAGGGGTTCAGGACCATATTCGAGGACTCCCGATTCAGGCCCGACATGCTGAAGATCTACCCGACCCTGGTCATAAAGGGGACGAGGCTCTACGACTGGTGGAGGGCCGGGGACTACGAGCCCCTATCAACCGAGGAGGCCGCGGAGCTGGTGGCTCAGGTCAAGGGGATGACGCCCCCGTGGGTCAGGATCATGCGGGTCCAGAGGGACATCCCCCTCCCCCTCATAGAGGCGGGGGTGGACAAGGGCAACCTGAGGCAGCTCGCCAGGCGGAGGCTCCAGGAATCCGGGGGGCGGTGCCGCTGCATCAGGTGCAGGGAGGCGGGCCACAGGGCGAGGGAGGGGGTGCACCCCGACCCTGAGAGGCTCGAGGTCACCCACAGGGTCTACGACGCCTCCGGGGGGGTCGAGGACTTCATATCAGTGGAGGATCCTGAGGCAGACGTGCTCGTGGGGTTCCTCAGGCTCAGGGTCCCATCGGATAAAACCTACAGGCCCGAGATAGGAGGGGATACGGCCCTGATACGGGAGCTCCACGTCTACGGCCGCATGGTCCCCGTGGGGCAGCACCGATCAGACGCCTGGCAGCACAGGGGATGGGGGGAGGCGCTCATGGCCGAGGCTGAGAGGGCCGCCTGGGAGGATCACGGATTAGGGAAGGTCGTCGTCATGAGCGCCCTGGGGACGAAGCCATACTACGATAGGCTGGGCTACGGGAGGGAGGGAGCCTACATGTCCAAGCGTCTGAAATGAGAGATGCTTTTATCCTCCCTGCGCACCGATAAGATGGGTGGCTCCTGGTTGTTCATAGTCGTCTACCACTACCAGATACCGATGGAGAAGACCATAGACTACATAAAGCTGGAGCAGCAGGCGATCAAGGTATACCTAGAGAAGGGCTGCCTCGGCGTAGAGATATACAGGGACGCGAAGGACCCGAGGCGCTGGATGGAGATAAACAGGTTCGAGGACATGGAGCACTACAACAAGGTCATAGGCACGGTGAACGAGGACGAGCGCATAGAGAGACTCTTCGAGGAGTTCCAGGAGCTAATGGGGGAGAGGGAGGAGCAGCCTGAGAAGGACCTCTACTACAGGATGATCTGACCACCTTTAATAGGCTGAAGCGCCTCAGAAGATTCTGATTCCGAGATGGGTGAGGAGCCTCTTCCTGGTTACAGGGGGGAACTGAGGGAGGCGCTGGGCGAAGCCGGGGCCAGCGTAGGCGACAGGGTGCTGGTGGAGGCCCGGGGAAGGGCCTTCGAGGGCACCCTCATGCCCAGGGTCGAGAGCGCCGACGAATGGCACGTAGTCATCAAGCTCAGGAGCGGGTACAACGTCGGAGTCTCCTTCGACGGATCGACGAGGATAAGGCGCCTGGGCGCAGCCGAGAAGCCCGAGTTCAGGCCCCCGCCTCTCCCAGAGGCGAAGCCGGGGCTCCCAAGGGTTAGCATAGTGAGCACAGGGGGCACCATCGCGAGCAGGGTGGACTACATCACAGGGGGGGTCCACGCGGCAATCTCCTCTAGAGACCTCCTCAGCATAGTCCCAGAGCTTGCAGACATAGCGGAGGTCGACGCAGACATCCTTTACAGCGTCTTCAGCGAAAACATAAGCCCCCGGCACTGGTCGGGGATGGCAAGGAAGGTCGAGGAGAAGATCAGGGGAGGGACCGAGGGCGTAGTCATCACCCACGGCACAGACACCATGGGCTACTCGTCCGCGGCGCTGAGCTTCGCCCTCAGGGACCTCCCAATCCCAGTCATATTCGTGGGCTCCCAGAGGAGCAGCGACAGGCCCAGCTCAGACGCGGCCACCAACCTCATAGGAGTCGTCACGGCGGCTTCGAGGGCCCCCTTCGCAGAGGTCGTGATCGGGATGCACGAGACCACCTCAGACACATCCATCGTCTTCCACAGAGGAACGAAGGTGAGGAAATGCCACACGAGCGCCCGATACGCATTCCAGTCCGTCAACGACGACCCAGTGGCCAGGTTCATCGACGGCGAGGTCCAAATGATAGCCTCTGACTACCGGAGACGGGGGGAGGGGGAGCTTGAGGTGAGGGACGAGTTCGAGGAGAGGGTCGCCCTGATGAAGTTCCACCCGGGCTTCGACCCCGAGCTGATCCACCACCTCATCGACGAGGGCTACAGGGGCATGATCCTGGAGGGGACTGGCCTAGGCCACGTGAGCGATGCCTGCTTCGAGGCACTGGACAGGGCCAGGGCGGAGGGCCTGGTAGTCGGTATGACCTCCCAGTGCGTCTGGGGAAGGGTGAA
>CAYGAH010000077.1:0-1980 GCA_964347685.1 uncultured Candidatus Bathyarchaeia archaeon
ATAGGAGGAGGGGCTCGACGACGTAGCATATCTGGGGGTTGAGCCCTATCTCCCTGCAGACGGCCCATGTGAGGAGGCTGTCCTTGCCGAAGCTCAGGCTTACGACAGAGGAGTCCTCACGGGTCTCCTCCGAGGGGTTCGGGAACTTTATTTCGTAGTCCCTGAACCGGATCTTCACGTTCATGAACTCCTTTATCAGCTCAGACGTGCTAGTCCCGTCCACGTCGGCGCAGCTTGGGAGGTCCATGATCAGGTTCTGGAAAAACTGGGTCTGGAAGAAGGGGGGGGAGATGTTGTACCTTATCTCCCCCCTCCTAAGGGTCAGTGGCAGGTGGACGGTCTCGGCGTAGACCAGGTTGTCGAAGAGGACGTCCCGGGCATCCTTTGGGTAGTCCCTCCAGATGCCATCGGGGTACTTAACGATAAACTTGGACCCCCTTAAGGAGATTTCAATGCCGGTATCCGTCTGCCTGGCGTCGATAGATAAACTAGACACCTATGCCTTACCTTTGGAATACCTTCCGAATCCGAAAATGACTAATGGTAGTTAATATTTCTTCCCATTTGGGGACTGGAAGATGTTCACAACTATGTTGAAAGAAGAATTAAACAACAACGGGGTAGGAGACACCATATTTACTCGTTCACGTAATATAGAAAAATTGCTTAATTTCAGTAAAATTTACCTCAAATTCGAGGGGGGGAATCCCACAGGGACGATGAAGGACAGGGCGGCGGTCGCCTGCCTCACCATAGCCAGGGAGCGTGGGTACGATGCCCTCGTGATAGCCTCATGCGGAAACTTCGGGGCCTCCTTCGTCCACTTCGCGAGGGGCTTCGGACTGGAGCCCCACGTCTACATCCCCGCCCAGTACCACACCCCCAGGATAGGGGAGATGGAGCGTGAGGGAGGGATAATCCATCGGGTGAGGGGTACCTACGAGGAGGCCGTCGAGGTTTCGGCGGCCGAGGCTCAAAAGAAAGGCTGGTACAACGGGAACCCGGGCACAGAGGAGAACACCAGGGCGTCCCTGGAGGCCTATGCGGAGATCGCGTACGAGATACACGAGAGGCTGAGGCGTGCCCCAGATGTCGTGGCCGTCCCCACGGGCAACGGCACAACCTTCAGCGGCGTCTACCACGGATTCAAGAAGCTCAGGGACGAAGGGAAGGCAGAGGGGGTCCCCAGGATGATAGTCGCTAGCACCACTGGGGGCAACCCCATAGTGAGCAGCTTCCAGAAGGGCCTCAGGAGGGTCGAGGACCTCGACCCAAGGAGCATAGTTGAGACGGAGCACAACGAGCCCCTGGTGAACTGGAGGTCCCTCGACGGCCAGGCGGCCCTGGACTCCCTCTGGGAGAGCGGTGGATGGGCGACCCACGTCCCTGACGGGGAGATGGTCGAGTTCTCCGACATCCTAGCCAGAGAAGAGGGGCTCCTGGTACTGCCTGCATCCGCGGCCTCCCTCGCGGCCCTAGACAAATACGTGAAGGAGAAGCCGGGGGAGGAGTGGAGCTACGTCGCCCTGCTCACGGCGAGGAAATTCTGATCCCACATGTCTGGGAGGAGGTCATCGGATCTCCTCAAGCTTCCTGTCGACGGAGTCGAGGCCAAGCCTCCTGAGTTCCTCAGATGTCGGGATTCCCCGCTCGTCCCAGCCCATAAGCCGATAGTATTCCTTGACCTCGTCGTCAACGACCTTAGGGTCGGGGGCCTTACCCCTGTAGGGTCCGCTGGGGAGGGGCTCGTAGAACCTGCCAGGGTTGACGTCGTCAACGTAGGGCCTCCACCTGAGGTCGGGTCCGCCTATGAGGAGGGCCGCCCTCTGGATGTCTATGATGCGCTTTGCGCCGGTTGAGTACCAACGCTCCTTGTTCATCTCCCATCCCCTGACGGCTGTGAAGAAATCCCAGAGCCTGTCCCTCGTCCCCGGGGGATAGGTGTTGAACATGCAGTAGACCCCGCTGTCGTGGAGAACC
>CAYGAH010000078.1:0-26015 GCA_964347685.1 uncultured Candidatus Bathyarchaeia archaeon
CACGGTCTCCGGCTCCGGAGGCCGGCGCATTGTCCGCTCTGCTACGGGCCCACACCAAAAGAGGGACGGGGGGCTCCCGATTAAAGTGTTTCCCAAAAAATCAACCGCCCAAAAAGGGCGCCCCGGGAGGGCGTAGCCGATGCGCCGATCATAGATCACCGCTCGTAAACGCTTAAATCGACTTTGACTTAAATTACAAGATAACCGGAGTGGGTCCGTTGTCCGGTCTCCGAGAGAGGATCAGGATAAAGGCAGAGGCCCTCGAGGAGATAAACGACTTCCTTCTTGACGGGGACAACCCCCTCGTAAACAGCCTCCTAGAGATAGTGGAGAGGTACGGGGGAGTGGAAGAGATCAGGAGGAGGGCTGAGGAGGCGGGGAGGCTGGAGAACCTCATGGATAGGCTAGAATCCGAGGGGTCTCCCCACCTCAGGGGCCTAGATTGGCTGACGGAGAAGAGGGAAGAGGGGGCCTTCATAAGCCTCCCAGATTACCGCAGGAAAATCCTGGGGGAGGACGCCGACGAGGAGGAGTTCGACGAATCATGCGCGGTCACCCTTGAGATAAGCGCCTGCAACTTCTTCCCGTGGCTCATAGAGGAGGCGAGGAGGGCCATCGAGAAC
The DNA here is from genome assembly GCA_964347685.1 of uncultured Candidatus Bathyarchaeia archaeon. Classification (GTDB taxonomy): domain Archaea; phylum Thermoproteota; class Bathyarchaeia; order TCS64; family TCS64; genus CAYGAH01. Next base: position 624 of record CAYGAH010000078.1, read on the forward strand.
AGGGACCTCATGCCAGCCAGGTACATAAGGGTAAGATCGATGAGGGAGCAGGTCGAGGACGGGGACATACTCGCCTTCAGCGCGGCCATGCAGGTAATAGGGGCCTCTCACGTCCAGACCCTTGACCACAAGGGGACCATGCCGGGCCCAGACGGCCAGCCTATAAACGTCCACCTGGGAGGGGCGGAGACCATAACGGGCTACTTCGGCGGCGTCGGCGTCCCCAACTCATGCGCCCTGGACTGGGTCGACGAGTACCTCCACTACCACACGGAGTACGGTGTCAGGGAGGTCCTCAACGTGAACCCCGGCACGGTCATCCTCGGATACATTCTCCACAAGTTGGGCGTAGACATAGAGTTCAAGATATCTGTCTTCATGGGGAACGACAACCCCTACTCAGCCCTCTGGACACTGATGACCGCGAAGCTCTTCAGCCGTGACGACGGGACCACGCCCCTCAAAGGCTTCAACCTCTCAAACTCCGTCGACAACGAGACCATAGAGCTTACGGCCTACGAGAGGGGGTGCTTCGGCCTCGAAGAAGTGACCCGAATAGAGCACCACATCACCGAGGCCTGCACCGGGATCGTGAGGCAGCCCTACGACAGGCTCGGGGAGCTCCTAGAGATAGCGGGCAGGGTGAGGAACATAAGCGCGAAGCACGAGGGGGGAACGCCCGAGGTCGAGAAGACCCGAGAGCGCCCCTCATGCATCCTGGACTACTTCATGCCCGAGGGGGAGATAGCGGAGAAGGGGCTCATGCCCAGGCTCCTCACAAACTACCTTGACAAGCACGACGCAGTCAACAGGACCGCGAGGGCCCTGACCGAGAGGGGGCTGAAATTCGTGGCCGCAAGGAACCTTCATCGTGAATGAAGATTCCGACGATCCCCTCCATCCAGACAAGCCCTCCTCAAAGCGCTCTGACTGCACGTTTACGGAGGGCCCGATGCACAACGAGCGGGTTGAGGCACAGGGATAACAGACCCCTGCGCAGGAGGCTGTCATCGCCCACATGGAAGACAATGTTTATTATCGCCTGAAATGCCATTCTCTGAGCATCGACTCGGGTGGTTTAGGCGACGGGCTACGGGAGGAGGCTGATAGGCAGGCTGGCCCCCGCCTCCATGCCTAAGGTCTACTACGAGCTCACCTTCATAGGCTTCGCCATAATGATGGGGATGAGCCTCCCCGCCTCATTCCTCCCCATCCTAGCCCAGGGCCTGGACCCCTCAGGCCTCCTAGTGGGGCTCGTCGTCTCCTCCTGGTTCCTCTCCAGGATATTCCTGGAGCTGCCCGCGGGGATAATCTCAGACAGGATAGGGAGGAGGAGGCTGCTCATCTTCGGTATAGGACTGAGCTTCTTCGGCCCCGCCATCTGCTCCCAGGCGAACAACATATACATGCTCATCCTTGGGAGGGCGGTCTGGGGGATGGGGACCGCCTTCTACTTCATGAACAACACTGCCATGCTCATAGACGTGCTCCCCAAAGCCGTCAGGGGGAGGGCCCTGGGGCTGTTCCAGGGGATAGAGTTCGTCGGAAGCTTCATAGGGGCCCCCATAGGGGCCCTCCTGACGGTTTACCTCACCTACAACCAGGTCTTCTACTTCACCATCGCCCTCACTGCGGCCTCCCTGATAATGGCAGCCTGGTCAGGCAACCTCAAGAGGGCCGAAGACCCGAAAGCCGTGAGGCCCCGCACCTCGCTGAGGAACGTCTTCGCGAGCCTGGGGGACTGGGGGATAACATCCGTCTGCCTCAGCAGCCTCCTCCGCATGCTGATAATGCAGGGAGTCTTCCAGACAGTCTTCCAGCTTTACCTCAACGACATCCTGCTCATATCCGTAGAGTACATCGGACTCATCATCAGCTTCAGGATAGCGGGACAGATAGCCTCCCTGGTGACCGCGGGCATGCTCTCAGACAGGCTGGGTAGGAGGCCTGTCCTCATCGCTGGGTTCACGATATGCGCGGTGACCATATTCGCGTTCACGGCCGTGGACAGCCTAGAGCTACTGCTTGTGGTCGGCCTCGTCGAGGGGCTTGGAGAGGGCTTCGGAATTACAACCCTCATCGCTCTCCTCTCTGACATCGCCCCGCCCTCAATAAGGGGAGGAGCCATCGGACTCTACAGGACCTTCATGGACATCGGGGGGTTCACAGGGCCCATCCTCTTCATGCTGCTCTACAGGAGCTACGGTGCCCTCTCCGCATTCTACGTGGGCTCCGCCCTCAACCTTTTGAACATACTACTAATGGCAACATTCCGCACTCGTTCAGAGAGCCAACAGCAGTAGAACTGAACATCGGCTACCGGCTCTAGTCCTCGACATGGAGTCTGCAGAGTTCGTTGAACGAGTCGAGGAGGACCCGCTTGGCGTTCTCGACGATGACAGGCCCGACGCCCCTCACCTCAGAGAGGGGGCCGTTCAGGCGCCTGGTCCTCCCGCTCTTAGAGATGGCTATCTCCGTGTCGGCTATGGCCTCGAAGACGCCGTAGGGGCTGTCGAAGCTCCTGAGGAGCTCCTCTGCGAGGGTTGACCCTATCTGGGGCAGCCCCGAGAGGAGGAAGACCTGCTGCCTGTGCAGCGGCATGGATCGGTCTACGCTCCTCAGCTGGACGGGCCTCTCCTCCTTAGCCTGCTCCCTGTATGCGAGTCGATGCAGAAGAACGGCCGTGGAGTCGGGGCCCTCTGTAGAGATGACTGAGAAGCCGAAGTCTAGGGCTAGGCTAGACAGGGCCCCGTAGACGGAGGCCGGGTTCACCCTGCTCCTCCTGAAGACCCTGGGCATGTATCCCTCCAGCACAAGTATCGGCCTCCCGTATGCGTCAGCCATGTCCTTAGCCTGGCCGAAGAGCCTGCCGTCCTTCAGGCTGCCAACGAAGTCGCCCACGTCCTTCCTCTCAACGCCGCACCTGTCGGAGACGACGTAGTCGCAGACGTCCAGCCTGCGGACGTCCACTTCGAAGCCCTGGAGCCTCAGGTAGTTGACTATGTCCCTCCGGCTGGAGGCCTCGTTGCTGTCGACGCATATCCTCAGGGGTTCACCCATCCCTTTCATCACCCGCCCCTATCTCAAGCTCTATGGTTTCGGGCACCTCGACCCCCTTCAGGGACCTCACCAAGCCCATCACCACGTTCTTGGTTGTTGACCGCACGAAGGCGTTCATGGGGACCAGCCTCCCGTTGACCCTCAGGCGAACTCCCCCTGGGGAGTAGATGACGCACCTCTCAGCGTCGGCCTCCCACGCCACGATGGCCTCGGCGAGGCTCCTGCAGTCCTCGTACCCGCATCCCCCGCAGTCCATCCGTGGAAGCAGGGGGAATGCCTTCTCTTCGACGACGTCTGCGAGTTCTTCGGCCCTGTCCAAGGGTATGGCCTGGACATCGCTCTCAACAGAAAGACCCTCGACGGCTGGGCCAGATATCGCGATCTCCAAGCCGTTCGAGAGTTCCCCGACCTCCCCCCTCCCCCTGGGGACGATGACCCTCGCGACGGTGTCCAAGGACTTGAATCCCTCCAGCACTACGAAGTCGATGGTGCCGAGGGCAGCGACGGCCTCCTCTACTCCCATGGGCCTGTCGATGAAGAACGCCGCCCTGCCCGACTCTAGGATGGCTGTGGCCGCGGAGCCCGCCTCCCTGTGGCGCCAGGTGTCCTTCCCAGGGGTGTCCAGGACGACGTCGTCGGAGGTGTGCTTTAAAGTCCCTACCCTGTGGCCGCGTCTTGTGAGTTCCCTGACCAGGGCCTCAACGACCCTGGTCTTCCCCGAGGCCTTGAAACCCACGACAGAGACAGCCCTTGGAGAACTCATCTTGATCGGCTATAATCTCTCTTCGGGGGGTTATATCCTTCACTGAGCCGCGAACGCTCATATAATCGTTGAGCCCCCATCTATACCGGTTTATCGCCTTGGCTTCCCTGAGGTTCTTCGGAGGCGTCAACGAGATCGGCGGAAACAAGATCCTCCTCGAGGACGGGGACGCCAGGGTGTGGCTCGACTTCGGAGAGCCCTTCGAAATAGGCTCGGAATACTACACTGGCTGGCTCCAGCCCAGGTCCAACAACGTCCTGGGCGACCTCCTTGAGTTCGACCTCCTCCCCAGGCTCAGGGGCCTATTCGCAGAGCGCCTCCTCAGGAACACGGGCATGGATTACTGCGAGCCAGAGTTCGACGCTGTCTTCATAACCCACGCCCACTTCGACCACGTAAACCACTTGGGATTCCTCGACCCCGAGATCCCAGTCTACACGGGGACTGGGACAAAGCTCTTCATGGAGGCCATGGAGAGGACTAGCAACTACACTGACTACGGGGAGCACGAGTACAGGTGCTTCAGGACGGGGGAAAAAATAAGGGTAGGGGACTTGGAACTGGAGCCCATCCACGTGGACCACTCGATCCCGGGCGCATACGGATACATAATCCACACGTCCGGGGGCAGCCTTGTCTACACGGGGGACATGAGGGCCCACGGGCCCAAGCAGGAGATGACTGAGGAGTTCCTGGAGGCCGCCTCCGAGGCTGAGCCCGACGCCATGATCTCCGAGGGGACCAGGATGGCCCCCAGGGAGAGGAGGAGGAACCTCTCAGAGGCCCAGGTCCTTGAGGGGGTCGAGAGGGTCTGCGCCCAGGCGGACAGGGACGGAAAGGCCATCGTATACACTCACGGGCCCAGGGACATGGACAGGCTCCGGACCTTTTACGAGGCGGCTGGGGGGTGCGGAAGGCAGCTTGTCATCAACCCCAAGACGGCCCACCTCCTCCTCAGGCTCGTGGAGGACGAGCACCTGGACCTCCCCGACCCCCAGAGGGACGACCGGATAGCCGTCTACTACAGGAGGAAGAGGAGCTGCGAGTACCAAGAGACTGACTACTACGTCTGGGAGAGGGAGTTCATGGACAGGATGGTGACCGCCGAGGAGGTTAGGAGGAGGCCCACGGACTACCTAATCAACGTTGGCTTCTACAGCTTCACCGAGCTGATAGACATAAGGCCCGAGATGGGGAGCCACTTCGTATACAGCATGAGCGAGCCCTTCAACGAGGAGGACCTGGAGGCCCAGGTGATGCACAACTGGCTGAGGCACTTCTGGCTGAGGTACCACCAGCTACACGCCTCGGGCCACATGAGCAGGGAGGAGCTCGAGGAGGCCATAGGGAGGGTGAACCCTGGGAAGCTCTTCCCCGTCCACACAGAGAACCCCCAAATGTTCACCAGGGTCCATGAGAGGGCCGTACTGCCTGTCCTCGGAAAAATATACGAGCTGTAAGCATGGGCGGATCTATGGTCGTTGAGGGGCTGACGGCTAGTCCTGAGTGGGTTCGAGTCCCACCCCGCACCGGTTTCGCGTCAGTGGCAGGTCATATTTGTTTTCCCGGGCGAGTGTGGTGTCCACGAGCCGTTTTTGTTGGTGGCGTGCGTGTCAGTGGCAGGTCATAAGGGTTTTCCCCGGGCGGGGTGGTTTTCCGTTGAGCTTCTTTGCGCCTTTCAGTGAATCTCCAGTGGTCTGTGTCTTTGTTTTTGGTTCCTTTTTTGAACCCGTTTCTGTCGTTCCTGTGAATTCAGGGGTCTCTTCGGGGGAGGTCCCGGAGCTGGAATCCGGGAGAGGGGTTATCATCGTCTTTTTCATGTTTTACGAGGTTGAGGGGCGGGATCGGCTTTTCTTTGGGCGGCGGTGCCATCGAGGGGTCGCCCTCCATCCAGAGGTTTCAGGCGTCGCCGGTGCTCTCGACGTGGAGGCCGTGCCTCTTCGCCTGGTTGACATAGATCCTCTCCATGTGCCAGTCGGAGACGCTGTCCAGGTGGACCGCGTCCATGTCCCCGGCGGTGGGGTAGAGGGCGAAGACCACCCCATACCACTCGAAACATTCAGGTGTCTTAGTAGACGCCGCCATACTCTTCGATCTCGGGGAGAAGGAGTACCTGAAGCTTGACCCCAGCTGCGTCTTCATAACCCACCTCCACCCGGACCACGCCATATTCGTAACAGAGGACGTGGGGGAGATCGAGGCCCCAGTCTACGCCCCAGAGGCCTCAGAAAGGATGCCCTGGATAAGGGAGGTGGAGGGGGAGGTCGACTTTGGCCATTACAGGGTCGAGCCCGTGCCCACCCACCACAGCAAGAAGGTGAAGTCTGTGGCCTACATCCTAGACGACGGCTCCAGGAGGCTCCTTTACACGGGGGACGTCATATGGATAAACAAGGAGCACCACGAAGGGCTGAGGGGCCTGGGCCTCGTGATCACCGACGGGAGATACATAAGGAAGGGGGGGTTGATAAGGAGGGACAGGGAGACCGGTGCCCTATACGGCCACAACGGGATCCCCGGCCTTGTGGACCTGTTCAGCAGGTTCACAGACCGCATCGTCTTCACCCACTTCGGGAGCTGGTTCTACAGGGATGTCCAGAAATCCAGGAATAAGATAGAGGCCCTGGGGAACGAAGTCAAGGTAGGGGCCTCTTACGACGGGATAGTGATAAACCTCTAGGACCCCTTTGGGCCGTCATCAGAAAGGGGAAGATTATTTGGGGAAATGTCTCGATCGTGAATATCATTAAACTGCCATATGACGGCCGTCTGTCGAATGTTGTAAGTATATGATTCCGAAAAGGCGATCGATCCTCATTGCGCCCTGGGGCCTCCGCCCATGAGCTCGACGATCCTGTCCCCGAACAGCCCCACAAGCTTCTCGCATCTCCCGATCTCTTCGGGGCTCTCGGCCACGGCCTCCATGTCCAAGTTGTCGATGTAGGGGGTGCACCTTAGCATAACTGTGAGGCCCTCCCCGCTTTCGTGGGCGGTGAACTCTAAGGCGAACCTCCTCCGGGGGATGTAGCCTGTGAATATCGACATGAGGGTGCTGGTCATCAGGGAGGTCCTCTTCCTGTTAACGGCTAGAATCCTGAACCCTTCTCCCAGCTCTTCCTCATTCATCGTGATGAAACCGGCGTCGTCGAGTAGCCCTCTGAACGCGGCCCTCAGCCCCTCAAGTCCGCCTTGTAGCTCGAGCCTCCTGGTCGCCAATCGTGCCCCTCCGACAGCCTATCTATATTAAATAGGAATGGTACTTAAAGTTGAGATTCGTCATGGTAGTCATCGACGGACACACCCATTTTGCCACGAGGGGGAGGGGCCTCCCGCCGTGTACGGTTGAGGAACTCCTCTCGGTCATGGACGGGAACGGGATAGACGCGGTGGTCACCTGCGCCCCCTACTCATCCATAGGAAATGACAGGACCTACGACGAGGCGAACGAATTCATCGCCGGCTCCATGGAGGAGGCCCCGGGGAGGATCATAGGCTTCGTAAGGGTGAACCCCCACCTACAGGAGAACGCCCTGCAGAGCGTTAAAGAGGCCGTGGGGAAGCAAGGCTTCAGGGGGGTGAAGTTCCACCCAAGGAACGAGGCCTTCGCCATAAACAGCGAGGAGCTCGCCTTCCCCATCGCGGAGCTGGCATCGAAGCTGGGAGTGCCTATACTCATCCACACGGGGGAGCCTGACACATACGGATTCGCTCAGCCCACCCTCGTCGGGGACCTGGCCGACTCCTTCCCGGACCTCACCCTCATCGTGGGGCACATGGGTAAGAGGCTCTACGAGGACGCCATCCTCGTGGCCAGGTGGTTCGAGAACATCATCCTAGAGACCTCCTTCAGGAACCCCAGGGATATAACCCGAGCGGTGAAGCGGGTCGGGGCCGACAGGGTGGTCTACGGCTCCGATATGCCCTTCGGCCTCCCCGAGATCGAGATGATGAAGATAAGCCTCTGCGAAATCCCAGACGAAGAGAAGGAGATGCTGCTGGGGGCTAACATGGCCCGCATCCTAAAGCTGGGGGGACGACAATGAAGGTGATAGACGGGCACGCTTTCCTGGGCAGCTCCAGGTACATGAGTCAGAGCCCCGATGAGCTGATAGCAGAGATGGACAGGCTTGGAGTCTCTGCCTCGGTAGTCGTGGCGCCTCCCCCTGGACCCTTCTACGCCGAGGCAAACGAGTTCGTAGGGGACGCAGCTCTCAGGTTCCCGGGCAGGCTGATCCCATTGTTCAGGGCGAACCCCCACCTGGAGGGAGAGGCAGAGCGGCTGAGGGCTGCCCTGGAGGAGGACGGGTTCAGGGGTGTTCAGCTCGACCCCACCAACGACGGATACGAGGTGGGCAGCTCTATCATGGAGCCAATCGCCGAGGTGGCCGGGGAGAAGGGGGCGCCCGTGTACATCCACTCGGGGGACTCCATCTTCTGCCCCCCCGAGGCGGTAGCGGACTTCGCTGACAGGTTCGAGGACGTCAACTTCGTTACCAACTCCAGCAGGAGGGCGCCAAGAGCCGCGAGGGACTGCAGAAACCTTTACCTCATGACCTGCCCCTTCCCAACCCTGGCTTTCCTGAGGGGACACGCTGAGGGCTTCGACCTAGACAGGCCAATCTTCGCCTCGGACTCTCCCATTGGTAACCTCGAACTGGAGCTGAAGCGTGTAGAACTGGCATGCCTAGATCAGAAAATCGGGGAGAAGATCCTCGGGGTTAACCTCCGACGTATAATGAAGGTTGACCAAGACTGAGAAAGGAGGACTCGTGGATAGGCTCATAAACGCCGCTCAACTGGGTCGGGTATTTAATATACATGATTATGTTAGAAATAGACACAAGCAACAGATGACCGGGAACCCAAAGATGTCGTTTCTCGATGTACGGAACCTTAAGATGTACTACTCGACGCTCAAGGGCGACGTGAAGGCCGTAGACGGCGTCAGTCTGGAGGTGGAGAAGGGAGAGGCGATAGGCCTGGTCGGCGAGTCCGGCTGTGGGAAGACGACCTTCGCCCTCGCGATAATGCGCCTCCTCCCATGGAACGGGAGGATCGTAGGCGGGAACGTGCTTTTCGACGGCGTCGACATAATTGAGATGGACGAGAAAAAGTTCGATGAGGACTACAGGTGGAAGCGGCTTTCCTACGTCTTCCAGGGGGCCATGAACGCGCTGAACCCAGTCTTCAGGGTCGGCGATCAGATCGCAGAGGCGATCACGCTGCATGAAGACGTGGAGAAGGAGGATGCCATGGACAGGGCGAGGGATTTGTTCAAGCTCGTCGGAATCGACCCCGTCCGCGTGTCTAGCTACCCCCACGAGCTGAGCGGCGGGATGAAGCAGAGGGCGATGATAGCGATGGCCCTAGCCTGCAACCCGGACTTCATAATAGCCGATGAACCGACGACGGCCCTGGACGTCATAGTTCAGGCTCAGACCCTCCAGGTGATAGACAGTCTAAGGAGGGAGCTCGGCCTAACGATGATGCTGATCACCCACGACCTCTCAGTTGTCGCTCAGACCTGCCTGACGTGCGCCATAATGTACGCAGGCAAGATAGTCGAGTACACCGACATCGACACGGTCTTCGCGAACCCGCTCCATCCTTACACCAAGGCGTTGACGAGCGCTTTCCCGAGCATAAAGGAAGAGAGGAGGGAGCTGGAGTCGATAGGGGGTGCGCCCCCCAACCTCTTGAACCCCCCCACGGGGTGCAGGTTCAACCCCAGGTGCCCATACAGCATGAAGATATGCACCGATGAGGAGCCCGAGTATAAGAACCATGGGGGTAGGCACTACGTCGCCTGCCATCTACTCAACTAACGGCGGGATGCAAGAATGGTGAGCGATGAAATAGAGCTAAAGGTCGGGGACCTGAAGAAATGGTTCCCCGTGAGGATGGGCGTCATCTCGACGCTTCTCTCAAGGAAGACAAAATACGTCAAGGCCGTAGACGGCGTGTCCTTCGAAGTGAAGAAAGGAGAGATCTTCGGCCTGGCTGGGGAGAGCGGGTGCGGAAAGACGACCACGGGAAAGACGATCCTCAGGCTCCTAGAGCCCACGAGCGGCGAGATCTACTTCCAGGGTCAGAACATAACGAGCCTCGGTAAGGCCGATATGAAGCAGTTGAGGAAGAAGATGCAGATAGTCTACCAGGACCCCTACGAATCTATAAACCCCAGGATGGCGGTCTACGATATCATCTCAGAGCCCATCAGCATCCACGGTCTCGCGGATTCACCGGCGGAGAGGGAGGAGATCATATACAGCGTCCTCAAAGACGTAGAGCTTGTGCCCCCCGAAGAGTTCATTCCGAGGTTCCCTCACGAGCTGAGCGGGGGTCAGAGGCAGAGGGTGGCCGTGGCCCGAACCCTGGTGATGAAGCCGAGCTTCATCGTGGCGGACGAGCCCATCTCGATGCTCGACGTCTCCATCAGGGCTGGAATCCTAAAGGTGATGCTGAGGGCAGGGGAGGCCGGCGGCATCTCCTACATATTCATCACCCACGACCTCGCCTACGCCCGCCATATATGCCACAGGGGAGCGATAATGTACCTGGGAAAGATCGTCGAGATGTCCACCATGGACAACCTCGTTAAAAACCCTCTGCACCCGTACACCGTGGCCCTGATGGCGGCGGTGCCCGTCCCGGACCCGCGGTTAGAAAAGGCCAGGGCCATCATCGGCGGTGAGGTCCCGACGCCCATAGATCCTCCGTCGGGGTGCAGATTCCACCCCAGGTGCTCCAAGTTCATGAACGTCTGTCGCGAGGAGGAACCCCCCTTAAGGGAGGTCGAAAGCGGCCACTACGTGGCCTGCCACGCCGTCAGGTGAAAGACTCGTACAGATTTGGGGGCCCAATTCAAACACAGACGACCAATTTTCTAACAATAACTAAAGGGGTGGCGCCTCAGCCGACTTGTGGCTCGCATGTGCTATCCGACTTGAAGCGGAGAAGGGTCTCGCCGAACATCGTCTCGACGTGGCCGGACCCCGATACCGTCCACTCCCAACTACCGTCCCTCGCGGCCTCCTCTATCGTGAACATCCTATCCTTCGGCAAGGATATGGCTCTGTTGAAGGTGACGAACGACCCTGGGCTTGCCGCGGGTATCGACTGCAACACCTGATGCTGCATGAACCTGCTGTTCAGCTTGACGTCGAACTCTATCCTTTCCAGGGTCATGTCCTTGCTTGTGGGGTTGAACACCCTCACGCTCAAGTTTAGTAGGGGCTCGTTGGGACCCAGCTCGATGTCGACCACCTCGATCTCTATGCTCGTCTTCATCACAACGCTGTAGGTGCTTAGGTACTGGTTGACCATGTATCCAGTCAGCAGTGCCGAGATCAAGGCGACCGAGAACAATGCGGCGTAGCCCAGCTTGAGCTTCCGACCCGTGTCCTCAACGGAGGTCGAGCTCACCGGGCTCGGTTTGACGTATCCCGGCGGCCAAGGCCTCTCTGCGCTCCTGAGCCTAGAGAAGAACACGAGCAACCATCTTGCAGTTATGTAGGACCATATAAATATCACCACCATGGACGCCACCGTTATCGCCGGGGGCGTCGGCAGGCCGTAGGTGACGATCGTGACAAGGACGGAGAAGGTGTGGAGGAAGGCCCAGAAGTACGATACCGCGTCGGATGCCGTGGGAAGCTCCAATACGTTTGAGAAGATTCCCCTCAGGATGAGCGAGAGCGTGTAGGTGCTGGAGATCAACATCGTGACGCCGAGCGACCCGATCAAGTAACTAGGGACGGGCATCGCATTTACCAAGTCAAGCACGTCTCCAAAGGGATGGATCGCCCCCATCACTAAGTATACAACTGGGCTCAGGTACGTCCAGAAGCTCAGCCAGAAGAGAGATATCGCGTAGACTGGGCGCATCCTTCTCCTAAGAATGAGGATGGACTGACCGACGATCGAAGTCACGGTTTCAAAAAGGATCCCTGCGACGGCTATCATTGCGAGGTTCGCGTTGGACGGATTTGGTATAACCCATTTCGTGTGCGAAAGCGTGAACGGCCACTCCGCTCGGATGCTGATCCCGATTATCTTGCCTCCCAACGTCAGTACTGTGAAGGCGTGCCCAATCTCGTGGATGAGCTCGCTGGATATCTTCATTATGAAACCGAGGAACACGAACATCAACAGAAACCTGGCGTACTCTCTGCGTCGTTCTTTGGTCGTGGGCTTCAGCGACATTCCCAACCCAGATCAAAATGTTGTGACTTATATCATCTTGCTACCGTCGTACCAACGATCACGTTTATGCAACGAAGAGACGACATTATAATTTAGATTTTAAATCGTAACTAAGCTCGCCCATGCGAAAGGATTTAAGAATTCTATTTTCCCGTAATCTATGTAGGCTGTTATGGTCGCCTTTCAGAAACTGAGCACACTCGGTTTGGTAGTCGCATGCGCTGTCATTATCAACTTTGGTTATGTAGCCACAAATTTCTACGACGTCCCTGGAGTCATCACCGTGATCTTCATTCCGTGCATACTCGTGGTCTGCCTGGGCTGGTTCTTGAAAAGCATGAGGACGACGATCGCGATGAGCTTCGCTGCGATCCTCACGGCGGCATTTTTGACGTATGTCTCGCTCACGGCTCCGGTTTTGTTCGGGATAATAGAGGATGTTTATTACAGGAACCTGTTTAACTACACCGTTTTCCTCAGGGTGATGCAGTTTATCTTCGTTACGATGTTCTTCTCAATTCTGACAGCTTTGGTTGCAGGTCTAGCATTTGAATAAATATTGCCGGTCTTTTTATACGTCGAATTTATGGCGTCTCGCTATAATACAATTCAAATAGTAAAGAAAAACTAAATTTTTTTCAATAAATATTCAAATTTCATATTTCGCAATAAAATGGGGACATTACCTAAAACGTTATATAAATTATTAACCTACAAAAGATTGGAGAAATCGAGATGAAGAAACCAACATTGTTGCTACTAGCGATGACTTTACTACTTGCTTCATTTGTAGTTCCAAGCTTTGCGCAGGAAACTGAGGTCTGGGAGACGTGGGACCCAGACTTTACTTCCCAAGGGGTTGCGCTCACGGAGCCCTTCGAGGGTTACTTCTACGATCCCACGGTTATACACGGAGGAACCTTGGTAATAGCGACGCCGTCTGACCCCCCGGAGCAGCACCAGTGGAACGCGGGGGCGAGCGCCAGCTACGAGTTCCTAGATCCATTTAACGACTACCTGACACTAGTAGATCCGATCACCGGAGCGGTCGTTCCATGGATCGCCGAGAGCTGGGAGATATCAGACGACAAGCTATCATATACGGTCCACCTGACGAAGGGAGTAAAGTTCCACGACGGAACCGAGCTGACAAGCGAGGACGTTAAATGGTGCTTCGACTTCATCATGGAGAACAACTTCACCAGGATGGCCGACGTCTGGCAGATCCTGAGCCGTGAAAAACCGACCGAGATAGTCGACGAGTATACTCTCAAGTTCCACCTGAAGGAGCCATTCGTGTCGTTTGCCCGTGAAACACTGGGTAACCCTTACATCTACCCCAAACATATATGGGAGGAGATAGCTGCCGATCCTAACTTCGATTGGCTGACATACGTCCCAACCATGGATCAGCAGATCGGCTGCGGACCCTTCAAGGTGTTGGAGTACGTGCCCAACTCCTACATAAAATACGAGGCATTCGAGGACTACTGGCACGGTAGGCCATACGTCGACGAGTTCTTGAGGCCCATAATTACCAGCGGAGAAGCGGAGCTCCTCGCCCTCAAGAGGGGTGAGGTTGACGTCTTCAACGGCTTCCTTGCCTCAGAGGCGATCCCAGCCCTACTAAGGGAAGAAGGAATAGGCCTCTACATCTACAACAACCAGTACATGTACCACTGGGGCATGAACAACTACAAGTGGCCCTTCAACGTGAAGGAGTTCAGGTACGCCTGCGCCTACTCGGTCGACAAGCAGGACCTCGTCGACACACTGCTTCTCGGATACGGTATACCCGGCCCGGTCGGCGTCGAAGCCCCGTTCTACACCTACTGGTACAACCCAGACGTGCCTGAGACCTACACATTCAACCTGACAAAAGCGGAAGAGATCCTAGACGAACTTGGCTACGTCGACACAAACGGTGACGGGGTACGGGAAGGCTCAGGGGAGCACGCAGGTGAGCCTATCGAGTTCGACATAGGGCCACCGATCTACGACCCGGTCCGCGTGAGAGCGGCGGAGCTGATCGCCGAGAACCTCAACTCGATCGGCATAAAGGCTACAGTACAGTATTTAGAGTGGGCGACCCTGTGGAACAAGATCATCCAGCCACTTGACTCCCCGACAAAGGTAGACTCGTGGCTTCTCGGCTCAAGCCAGAGCGTAGACCCCCAGTGGTTCAGAGTACGCCTACACTCAGCAGCGATTTCCAACCCCAACTACTATGGCTTCGTGAACGCGGAGTTCGACCAGCTTGCTGAGCAACAAAGCACCCAGTTCGATGTGGAGGAACGAAGGGAATCTGTCTTCAGGATGCAGGAGATCCTGGCCGAGGAGATACCCCTCGTGGTCATGTACTTCCGTCAGAGCCCGAGCGTCTACAGGACGGATGAGCTTACAGGATGGATCGATCACTACGGCGCCGGCAGGGGGCACTTCTGGGACTACATCAACGTACGCACCACCGCCCTTCAGACGCTGAAGGCCATGAGCATCTCAGTCGTGAACACCCCGCCGCCCGAGGTCGAGATAGGGGAGACCTTCACTCTCGGCCTGAAATTCACGGGCCCAGGAGGCGAGGCGCTGACCGAGGCCTCGGTATCCGCATTGCTGACCGGAGATCCGACATCGTATCCCCTGGAACACGTCGGCGACGGAGTTTACAGGAAAACCTTCGACACATCAGGGTGGCTGGAGGGAGACTATACGGTTAAGGTTGACGCCAGGTCTGTCGGTTACATCGACAGCATGACAACCTTCGCCCTAGAAGCGGCTGAACCTGCGCCACCCACACCTCCGCCTACCCCAACCTTCTGGGAGTCCTACGGTGCCACGGTGACGGGCGTAGTCGTGGTGCTCGCCATCGTAGCCATCGTAGCGGTGTACATGTTCGCCAAGAAATAGACCCTCAAAGAATTTCCTTTTTTTTTCTACATGTTCATACGCCAAGCATATAATTTATCTGTGGTAGGATCAGTATCTATGATTGAAAGACCCTTAACGCAACGTGATCGAATTGTCGTACATATTGAAACAAACCGGATCGAGGGTCATCACCTTCATAGTGGTCATCTCGCTCATATTCTTCCTTGCAAGAAGCACCGGCACGGACCCGTTTGAGCGTTACCTATCCGAGGACCCTCGAATCCCCCTAGCTCAGATTCAGCGGTTGAGGGCAAGGTTCGGGTTGGACAAGCCATTGCACATGCAGTACCTAGACTTCATCAAGAACACCGTGCAAGGCGAATTTGGATATTCCCTGTACTATAAGAGGCCCGTATTCGATAAAGTCATAGAATGCTTGCCGTGGACCATTTTTTTGCTGGGCATCAATATAATACTCTCAACGATAATCTCCTTCGTGGTCGGCGTCTACTTCGCATGGAAAAGGGGCACGAAGACCGATATCCTGGGGACCAACATCTTCATGTTCATCCGCTCAACACCACACTTCTGGCTCGGCATGATACTCCTCCTAGTCTTCGCGTACTACTACCCCATATTCCCACTCTTCGGCGCAAGGACGCCTGGTATCCATTATGCGAACACGTTCGAGTACATCAAGGACGTTCTGTATCATGCCGCCCTGCCGCTCGCTACTCTCCTCCTGAGGAGCGTGGGAATGTTCGTCCTTTACATGCGGAACTCAACAGTTGAAGTACTCGGCGAGGACTACATGGTCACCGCAAAAGCAAAGGGGGTTCCTGCCTGGTCGCTAATGTTTCATCATGCGGCTCGGAACGCGATGCTCCCGATGGTGACTGTCACAGCGATGCGTTTTGGGGGTATGGTGAACGGGGCGATCCTGACCGAAACAGTGTTCTCGTACCCTGGAACCGGACGACTGATATATACAGCGATAACGAACGACGACTTCTTCCTCCTACAAGGAGCCTTCTTCATGATCTCAGTAACAGTTCTGGTCGCAAACTTGGTCGCGGATATAATATGTGCTTGGTTAGACCCCAGGATCAAGATATAAGGGTTGGGATGAGTTGACAGAGCAGAAACTTGTCGTCTCGCGAACGAGGATGCGTTTCTACCAAATCATCAAGGGTGCTCGTGAATTCGCATCCATCTACAAGAGGAGCAAACCAGGCCTCCTTGGGCTGGCGATCCTATTGTTCTTCATATTCACAGCTGTTTTCGCGCCGTTCATCTCGCCTTACAATCCATATACCAGAGTAGATAGACCCCTTCGACCTCCCTCCAACGAGTACCTCCTGGGGACAAACGACATCGGCCAGGACATATTCTCAGAGCTGATCCACGGGACGCGGGTCTCCCTCACCATCGGATTCCTGGCTGCCCTTTGCACGGTGGTGATCGGAACGCTCGTGGGGGTCGTGTCGGGTTTTCTGGGAGGCTCAGTTGACGAGGTGTTGATGAGGTTCACCGACGTCATAATGATCCTCCCGACCATCCCCCTGCTGGTACTTCTGATGGCCATCTTCGGCAGGCAGAGCTATTTCATCATGATACTGGCTATATCGATCCTCGGATGGCCAGGAACGGCTAGGATGGTGAGATCCTCAACGCTCTCCATAAAGGAGAGGGCGTACGTGGAGGCCTCGAAGGCCATCGGCGCCGGGGAGGGCCACATCATCGCCAAGCATATCCTCCCCAACGTGTCGCCGCTGATAATGGCGACAATGATCTACCAGGTGGCGGGCGCCATGATGTCAGAGGCAGGGCTGTCCTTCCTGGGGCTCGGCGACCCGGGCCACAAGAGCTGGGGGATGGTGCTGCACTACGCCCAGACATCCGGAGGGTGGTACGGCAACCAGGGGTATCCGGCCTGGTGGTGGATAATACCCCCGGGGATCCTGATAGCCCTCACGATAGCATCGCTCGTGCTGATAGGGCAGACCATGGAGGAGATAATAAACCCGAGGCTAAGAAGACGCTGACACGCGTAGACAGGGGCTAAAGGTTAAAGCCCCTCATAGCGAATCCCATTCCGACATGACAGAGAAGGTTTTACTCTGGGATATGACCCACGAAGAGGCCAGGGTGTTCAAGGCGCCTCACAGCCTCTAGTCATAGAAATAAATTCACCCATGCCCCGCATACCCAGTAGGTGAAGGTTGCCCACGTGCACCCTGGTCAGTTTATCGGCTGCCGCTATGTAGCACTCTAGGGCTTGACTGAGGGGGGTTATGGGGAGGTCGCTCATGGCGTACGCCGGGTGGAACACTAGGAGGCTATATGGGATGGAAGCGTCCCTTTCGGCTATGAAAGAAGCGATCATCTCGACCTCTTGAGCGTCCACGTAGCCCGGGACGAGGAGGGTAGTCGCCGTCAGCACAGGGAGCCCCCGCCTCTCAGGATAAAGCTCCTCCGCGATGCGCGAGAAGTTCTCGTAGGCCCTCCCGTTCTCTACGCCGGACAGGGCGAGGCTCAGGCTGGGGGTGAAGCACTTCAGGTCGAACTTCACGTTTCCACCGCTCTCAAGGGCGAGCTCCGCGGCCCTCAAAGCGAGTGCTGTGTTTCCGCAGCCGTTCCACTCGAAGCATATGCGTAGGACCCGATCCCCCGAGAGCTCCATGAGCCTCTCGGATACATTTATCGCGAAGGGGAGCTGGGGCTCCGGTGAGCCCCCGAAGAAGCAGACGCAGGAGATGCGGGGGTCGCCGATGACCCTATCCACGAAACCATCTGCGTCCACCGCCCTGCCGCTCTCCAAGTCCTTGTGGGATGAGTTCTGGCAGTACAGGCAGTCGAAGTTGCAGCCGTACAGGAATACGGCGAGGTTGGAGAACCCGTACTCTGGGCCAGGGCGGTTCGCGTAGCGTGGGTAGCCCGAGCCCGTCCCTGCGGGGCAGAACCATGCCGAGCAGCAGTTGGTGGGGTAGGGGTCGAGGTAGGAGTAGAGGAGGCCCCTGGACCTGCCCACCATGGACCTCATGCCCCCTCCGTTCCACCTCAGGCCGCAGTAGCCCCTATCCCCCTCCCCCATAGAGCACCCGTTGGAGCAGAGGCCGCACCTGACGCCGCCGGGAGTGTTAGGCGGGCTTCCGGGAAGACCATGGCGCTCCCTGACCCTCCCGTGGACCCCCCTCGCGATGGGGAGGGCCTCGTCGGGCCTATCCCTTACGCAGTCCAAGCACAGCCCCAGGGTGCGCGAGAGGTGCTCTTTGGGCTCGCCGCAGACGCGACAAACCGTTCCACGGGGCTTCAGCCCTCCGAGGATGCCCGCCAATAGTTTGACCGCCGTCGATCAATAGGGGGGAGGGAACTGAGATAAACCCTCCACTCGGGGCCACCGCAGGGGTTGGGGCGCCTCGTGTCTGTCTTTTGGGGCCCGACTAGTAGGGCTGGCGGCTTAGGGCGCCGAGGGCCTCCGTGAGGATCACCTGCTCCAGGCTTCCTCCCTTCCCTATCCCGTAGTAGTAGCCCCCGGTGATCTTGGGGAGCTCCATTAGGAGCTCCGTCGGCTCCATCCACCTCCTCCCCGTCTTACCCTCTATCTCCCTCTTGTAGCTCCTCGAGGCGAGGGGCTCGGAGGTGTGGGAGGCGTTTACGACCAGAGTCGTGACCCCCTCCCTAGCCAGGAGGTGGGCGACGTCTATGGCGTCCGCCTGGGCGGTGTTGAGGATGCGGGAGCGGGTGCGCTGGGAGAGTGGAGCATCAAGGGGGACGTTGGCTATCCCGTCTGAGATTATGGCTAGGACGGGGTTGATGTCCCTGTTCTTGGCCCTCTCGTTCCTGAGGACCCTCCAGGCCTCGTACATCCCCGAGGCCAGTGGGGTGAAGTCGCTGGCCCCCAGCTCCGAGAGCTTCCTCACCAGGAGGTTGAGGTTGGTTGTTGGGGGCTGAAGGGTGTGGGCCCCCTGACCCTTGAAGATGACCAGGCCCACCCTGTCCCTCCTCCTGAAGGCCGCCTCCCTCATGCTCATTATGGCGTTGACCACGTTGGGGAGGGAGGGGATCATGGACTCGCTCATGTCCAGGAGGAGGACCAAGGTAAGGGGCGACCTGCTCTCCCTTATCTTGACCCTCACGTCCTCAAGCTCCACCTTGAGGGCGAGGAGCCCCCTGTCCCTGCAGAGCTGGTGGGGGGCCGCGGCCTTTATTGTGGGGACGAGGGCCACGTCCCAGGGCCTCCTCTTGGGGAACTCGTAGGAGACGTACCTCCCCCGCTCCGCCCTGGAGCTTGTCTTCAACTGCCTCCCCATTGCGCTCCTGAGCCTCCTGTCCCCCCTCCTCTCCAGGAGGAAGCTGTACCTCCTCGTCTCCCCCCTCTGCATCGCCTCAAGCAGCTTTGCCCCCTTGCCCAAGATCATCTCGTAAAGGCGGCGGACTGAGGCGTATAGGGGGACGTTTATTGTCTCCGCGTCTCTGACCCTCTCCCTCTCATCCCTCTCTTCTGCTTCCTGGTCCTGGGTGTGGACCAGTAGCCTCTCGGGCTCCCTCCCCATGAAGGTGTAGAGGTAGACTATGGGCCTCCTCATCCTTCTGGAGAGGATGGACATGATCACGAATGCGGAGGCGAAGACGGCCAGGTTGACCAGGATCATCCTGGGTGTTATGGACCTGATCGCGACCTCGAAGGGCACCCCCAAGAGAATGGACCTGAGGAACTGGATGAGTATGCTCGACACGATGCTGAGGGAGAAGATGAGGCCCGCAAGTATAAGGATCGAGAGGACCTGGCTGAGGCGCCCAGGGGGCCTCCTGCGCCTCCTCTTCGCCCCCTCAGGCGGGGGATACGTCTCTTCCGGCGCTGGCTTGAGAGACCCCAGCTTTACGGCCTCCTCAGGAGGCATCTCCTCGAATAGGACCTTCCTCAACCTCGAATCGTCGGAGGGCCTCTGAGCCGCCTTCAGCCAGGCCTTCCTGAACCTGTGGGAGACCGCTAGGTCGAATACCCTCACGACGTCCCCATGCTCTACGGCCTCCCTCCCCTCGAGGGCTGCCAGGGCCCTGGCCGCCTTGAAGACGGCTATGTCGGACCTGAGCCCCTCGACTCCGAGGCGTGAGCAGGCCTCTGCTATCCCCCTCACCACGGCCTCGGGAACCTTCACCGCGTCTAGGGCTTTCCGGGCGGCCTCTATCCTGCCGCTCAGGCGTTGCTGCTCCCCCTCGTAATCCTTCCTGAATGCATCTGGGTCCTCCTCGTAGGACAGGTTCCTCCTGGCCACCTCGACCCTCTGCCCCGGGTCTATGAGGCGCTCCATCTCCACCTTCAGGGCGAACCTGTCGAGTATCTGGGGCCTTAGCCTTCCTTCCTCGGGGTTCATCGAGGCTACGAGGGTGAACCTGGATGGGTGGGTGAGGCTGAGGCCCTCCCTCTCGACGGTGTTCCAGCCCGAGACGGCGGGGTCCAAGATGCAATCCGCGAGGTGGTCGGGGAGGAGGTTCACCTCGTCTATGTACAGGACGTTCTGGTTGGCCCTGGCCAGGAGGCCTGGCCTCAGGACCTTGACCCCCTTGTTCAGGGCGGCCTCCGTGTCCATTGTGCCCAGGAGGCCCTCCTCTGTGGCCCCCACGGGCAATTCTACGACCCTCATCCGCCTGAGGGCCGCTGGGAGCCTCCCATCCTCTGCCAGCCTCTCCCTGCATGAGGGGCATAGGTGGGAGGTGTCGTTGGGGTCGCAGCCGAAGGGGCATCCCTCGACGCGCTCCTTTGGGGGCAGGACTTCCTCGAGGGCCCTGACTATTGTGGACTTTCCCGAGCCCTTTGGCCCTGTGATGAGGACCCCTCCCAGGCTGGGGTCGATGGCTGTAAGGATGAGGGCCGTCTTCACCCTCTCCTGACTGACCACTGCAGTGAAGGGGTAGACGGTCCTCTCCATCTAGGCGCTCCTCCTTCCGGGGGGCTATGCGCCCCGGCCCAGGGCCCTGTTGAACTCTTCCTCTATTTGCTTCTCCGATGCGGGGGGGTCCATGCCGAGGCTCCTTGTCCTGTGGCTGAGGGCTAGGAGGGAGCAGTCCAGGACGTCCTTTGGCTCCACGGCGTCCCTTCCGTCGAGGGCGGCGAGGGTCCTCCCGGACTTTATTATGATGATGTCAGGCCTGTGGCCGTCAACGTCGAGGGCTATGCACATCCTCGCTACGACCTCGAAGAGCTCCTCGGGGACCGCGACCTTGGGCAGGATCTCCTTCGCCCCCATTATCTTCCCCAGGAGCTCTTCCTGGCTCTTACTGAACCTGTCCCTGAAGGAGGCTGGGTTGTCCTCGAAGTCTATGTTTAGCTTCATCACGTCCACCCTGAGGGACGGGTCGGAGATGGTTGAGATCTCTGTGTGGAGGGCCATTCGGTCTAGGAGCTGGGGGCGGAGCTCCCCCTCCTCCGGGTTCATTGTGCCCACAAGGATGAACCTGGACGGGTGCTGGACGGAGATACCCTCGCGCTCTACGGTGTTCCAGCCCGAGGCGGCTGCGTCGAGGATTACGTCGGTGATGTGGTCTGGGAGGAGGTTTATCTCGTCCACGTATAGGACGTTCTGGTTCGCCCTGGCTAGGATGCCTGGCTCAAGGGCTCGGACCCCCTCCCTTATGGCCCTTTCTATGTTGAGGGTGCCTACGACCCTGTCCTCCGTCGCCCCTATGGGGAGCTCGACCATCTCCATCCTCCTCTTCGCGACCGAGAGCTTCTCCCCCGCTTCGGCTCTGGATCGGCAGACCTCGCACATGTTCGTTGGGTCCTTCGGGTTGCAGCGGAATGGGCAGTCCTCTACTACCTCGACCTCCGGGAGGAGGTCCACCAGGGCTCTGACCGTGGTGCTCTTCCCGGTCCCCTTTGCCCCCCTTATGAGGACGCCTCCTATCCTGGGGTTCACGGCGTTTAGGAGGAGGGCCCTCTTGAGGAGCTCCTGGTCGACTATGGCGGTGAAGGGGAACACCGTCCTCAGCTCAGAAGAATTGGGTTTCATTACTGTTACTGTTAACTGTAGGGTGTTCTAAAAAGGTTCTCTCGGGGGGGCTCTGGGAATCGCTAAGGGGTGCGTTCTTTGGATCGGTTCGGGTAGCTGCTCATAAAAAAGTTGGGGGGGAGACGGTCACAGGTCTATGTTAAAGGGCAGCACCGCCTCGGCGGTTATCCCCTCGACGGTTATGGAGTAGGCGAGGTAGCTCCTCACCGTGTGGGTCTCCTTGACCAGCTCAAGCATGAGGGTCTCCACGGTCATGTCGTCGCCCATCCCGAAGGGCTCCCCGTCGAGGAGCTCCTGGGAGTTGATGATTTCATCGTTCACCAGCCAGAACTTGGGAATCAGGACGTATGTGTTATCGCCCTCTATCTCGAGGACCAGGATGAAGCCCTTGTGCGCCTTCGCCTCGCCTTCCAGGGTCTCAGGGACGCCGTTCTTCACGAACCGGAGCCAGATCGCCGCCCTCTTTTGGAGGGGCCGCCTGCCTGTTGCGCCGTCTTCCTTTGGGGCCTGCTGGTCTTCGGCGAAGACTGTCGGGAGGATGATGCCTCCGGCCGCCAACGCTATTATCAGCAGGCCCACGATGGCTTTCTTCTTGGTGTCCATCTTTCCACCGGTTGCGCCTAGGCTTCCGCTTAAAAAACGGTTTCTCACCGGTCGTGTTCACCGTTGGTGTGCATCATTAGTCTTCTGCGAGGAGCTCTTCCTCCATGTGGAGGAGGAGTCCGAGCCTCTTCTCCCACCTCCTGTAGAACTCGTGCTGCCTGTATGAGAGGTATATGTTGTATAGGAGGGCGGCAACGATGCCTAGCGCTATGAGGGTGTCGAAGGGGCCTCCCCTCTTCAGGGTGACTAGGAGGTACCTGGGGATGAAGAGGACGAAGAGGACTATGGTGGTGACTATGTTCAGGAGGCTTCCCGTCCTGAACCTGTCCCACTCCCCGCTCAGCTCGAACAGGAAGTCGTGCATGGTTCGGACTGGTAGGGGCCTCTCCCTCGTCTCCTCGGTCATCCTCTTCTTCACCTTCTTCTCCTGGTCTGATAAGGCCTGTGCACCACTGGTGAACCCTATAGGATGGAGGCTAGGACGCTTCTGAGCTTCGAGTAAACCTCCCTCCCGGCCTCGGTGATGGTGCAGTCGCCGTCCTCGTCGTCCTCTATGAGCCCCCTCTCCTTGAGGTATTCGAGGTGCTTGAGGAAGTCGTCGTAGCTGAGGGTCGTGGCCCTCCTCCATACGTGGGTCCTTGGCTGGGGGCGGGGCTCGTAGTGGAGGTACTCCAGTATCTCGAAGCGGATCTGTACTGGTCCCTTCCTCGCCCTGGGCATCGGCCTCGGAGAATGATAGCCCTCGGGTTTTAAAGGACCACCGGTCAGGCGGGGTCTTCCGGGCGTTGTTACTGTGGCAGTTATGTCCGTTTTCCGCGTCGGTGGGTTGTCGTGAGGTTTTCGGGTTTTTCGTCGTCTTTCCGGGTCTACGTGGGCCAGGCTTATGAACGTGGCCGCTCATAGCGGTTTCAGGTTTTTCATTTTTCCGTGTGAATCGTGGGGTTCGAGGTTTTTGTGGGTTCACTCTTCCTTGCGGGGTCGTTTGGTGGGGTTTTTCGGTCTTGTTTGGTTGCCTGGGGGCTTTTCCGGGTTTCCCCGATTCCGCCCTCCTTTTTGGGGTGGGTCTCGGGGTCTCGGCCGCTTCGCAGGGCGGCGTGGATGTGGCTTCTCTGCGCTTTTGTGTGGGGCCACGATGGGCTAAAAAAGGGGGATCAGAGGTCGAGGTGGTTGTAGACGCTCGACGGCACCGGTTCTATGAAGGGGTCGGGGAAGGCTAGGCTGTAGCTCGTGGGGTCTGGGTCCCAGATGTAGACGCTGAAGCCGACGAGCCAGGCCCCAACCGCATCGTCCCATTGGGCGTATGGTAGGATGTCGGTGACTCCCGTGTCTTCCTCGGGGGCGTATATGTAGACCCACTGGTAGGCTACGCCGTGGGCGAAGGAGTCAGCGCCGGGGTCTCCGGTGAAGTTGAGGTATCCCCTGAAGAAGTTGTACGCGGTGTACTCTCCATAGTACGGGGGATACTTGTAGCTCACCCTCCCCTCGTGCTCTATCCAGAGGCCTGTCTCCTTGTCGTAGGCGTAGACCGTTGAGGCCCCTTCCTCGTCGCTAACAACTGGTTGATAGCTCCAAGAAGAGTGGAGCACCTTCCCCGTGAGGGTGAAGTCCTCGGAGGTCAGATAGTTTTTGTATTCATAAGTCCAGGTACCGAATGAACCCGCCCACGCCCTCCACTGGAACTGCGCCTGATAGTAGTCCACGGTGAACGATGAGGGCTTGGCGTAGACCGGGGCGACGGCCGCCAAAGCCAGGAAGAGCACCGTCAAGGCGGTACCTTTACGTTTCATGCCAAATAAAATTAGCTGAAACTGGTATAAAAGATATGAAGAAATACAATTTAGAAAAGAAATTACATATCATCAATCCTTTTTTAGACACTCATGTGCGACGATCTCGGATCTTGGGTGTTCTTCGTATCCATCCGCCGAGGGCCTTGACGAGTTCGTGGAGGGCCTCCCCCGGCCCGGCCTTGACGGCCTTAACCAGGAGGCGATGCTGGAGCCCATCGGCCAGACCGTCCTTCTCCGACCCGTAGAAGAGGTGGAAGAGGCCCGGCTCCAGGCCACCCATAAGCCCGTCGAGCTCGGGTATACCCGTCTTAAGGCGGGGCTCACCGGCTCGTCTCTCAAGAACCTCCAGGGCGTTCTCGAAAGAGTCATCTGGGGCCTCGGCGGGGCGGCTAGAAACCATCTCGGGCGGGATCCCCCTCCCACCCTGCCTTCTTAAAGGGAACGCAGGTGCCGAAAGTAGGCTGATGAGTGAAAATGACTATTTAAATTGAAAAATGTGAAATATTTGAGACTCTGTCAATGAAATTTCACCATCAGATTCTCACCCATTCTCCTCGAGCTGCAGATGCTTCCAGGTGCTTATTCCGCTGTCCCCGGGGTTCAACATCTTCCATGTCAGTATTATGTCGTCGAACTCTACCTCCACGCCCCCGCCGTAGCCGACCTTCCCAACGACGCTGTCATCCCTAACCATCGCCTTCGTGAACTCCGAGGACCTCCCCACGCCGTAGAGCCATTCGCCAATAACCACCGTCTCGCTCTCCCTGTCCACGGGACGCCACCCCGTCTCCTCGATGTGCCTGGCCTTGCAGACGAAGCTCGCCAGGTCACTCCCGGCGAAGCCCAGGCCCACGAACCCGGTGTTCTCCTCCGCCATGTGCAGCCTGACCTCGTAGTCGACGGTGGGCCTGGAGACGGCGAAGTCGATCCTGTTCACGCCCTCCGTGAAGATGCGGAACCTCGTCCGGGCCCCTGAGCCCCTTCCGATCGTGTTCAGGAATCCGGCCACGCCTAGAGAGACGGGGCACAGGCTGGGGCCCCCGTAGAGCTGCTGATGCCACAGGTACTCGCCCACAACGTCGTCGGGGAC
>CAYGAH010000079.1:0-4703 GCA_964347685.1 uncultured Candidatus Bathyarchaeia archaeon
AGGACGTGGGCTATTATCTCGTCAATCTGGATGGTCCCGAACCTCCTGTGTACCGCCCTCCCAAGGGTGCCGAAGGCGTGGGCCGCCCTGACTATCTTCCCCCCGTTCCTGAGGATGGCATCCCTGTTCTCAGGCCTCATCCTGTCCATGTTAGGCTCCGTGAACCCAAATACTCCCCCCACCACGACGAGGTTGTACCCCTTGAAGACCTCAGAGGCCCTCACACCCGTCTCACCGGTATAGGAAGCCACGACGATGTCCCTTATGCCCAGGGCGTCGGCCCTTTCCTTCGCGAGCCTGAGGGTCTCGTCTGTGTTGGCCTTCCCCTCCTCCTCGAAGTACACCGTCGTCCAGGAACCTTTTGGCATCTGAACCAACTCGGATGATGGTGAGCCGTGGAACTTTTATCGTTTGCCGACGAGGGTCAGGCTCGGGCACAGAATTTGTATGTGCCTAGGATCGGGTTTTGGGCTTCTATAAGATTCGCCTAGACCTGTTCAGGGTCTTCGTGCCCCAGGATTGGCGCCTGATCCTGGAAGAACCCCCGTATCCGCAGGCGGAGCAGACCTTGTCCCTTATGTGGTATGAGCGGCGACCGCATCGCCTGCAGCGGATGTGCACTTTCTTGGCCGACTTTATCGGCGCTTTTGACGGCATTTGTCTACGGCTCCGGTCAGCTCGGCGGCGGGGAGATCATGATGACGTTGTCGCCGCGGAGTATTATGGTCCCTATAACCTCTACGTTGTTGGGGTCGCTTATGTTCTCTGCGTCCTTGAGGACCAGGTTGACGTGCTGGTCGAAGCCCTCGAGGGTCCCCCTCAGCGTCCTTCCCCCCCTTAGCTTTATGAGGACAGTCTTCCCTATGCTCCTCTCGAGGACCTTCTCAATCATCTCGGCCAATCCTTGACACTCCATGCTCGGGGATTTTCTGGTCCGAGCATCATTCGAATAGAAGGGGTTCGACTATTAAAGGTTACCCTGAAGGGCTGCCCTGGGCTCAACCAATCCTTGAGAGTATCTCCTCCCTCCCGAAAAGCCTCACTCCTACCCTGAAGATAACGATGTCTATGACGAAGAGCAGTCCCATCATGGCCGCGATGACAGGGGGGCCGAAGATGAGGGCCCCTGTGGCCTGCCCGAGGAGCAGCAGGAGGATGGGGACGACGAGGACCGCGCTTATCTGCTGGGCCTCCTTGAAGCCCTTCACCCTGGACGAGATCATCACGGTCAGCCCTATGCTCGCGACCGCCACGGCGGGCGCGAGGCCGAAGATGAGCATTACCCAGTTGAGGTTGGGGAGGAGGAGCCTCCCGAAGAGGCCGAAGGTTAGGGCGTCAACAGTCAAGGTGTAGATGATGAATGACGCGACCGTTACCCCCATGGAGGGGACGAAGGAGACCATTATCTTCCCCATGAGGAGCTCGCTGTCCGTCAGGGGTGTCGCCAAGAGGGCCTCTATGGTCTTCCTCTCCTTCTCCCCTGCGAAGCTGTCGGAGGCTATCACGCTCGAAGCCATTATGGGGATTATGAGGAAGAATGGGGCGAAGAAGTAGAGGAGCATTATGTACACCGCCACCTGCGTCCCAGTCATCCCCGCCAGCTGGCTCTGCACTTGGCTGGGAAGGTTCTTGAAGATGAGGTCTATCCAGTCGGTGGGGGAGGCCGGGACGTTGGGCATGCTCGGGATCAGGACAACCGCCGCTGGGATCGCCACCGTGAAGAGTAGGGGCACGAATATGATGGGCATGAGCACTTCCCAGTTCCTCCCCACCTCAAGCCAGTCCTTCCTGAAGACCAGAATCACCTTTTCGAACCTCAGATCACTCCTCCCCCATGAGCTTTAGGTAGGCCTCCTCCAATGAAGGGGTGAGGACGCCCACGGAAATGACCATGCCCCCGGCCTCGACGACCCTCTTCACTACGCAGGGTGTAGCCGACTCGAAGTCGTCCAGCCTGACCAGAAGGACCGGAGATGACCCGTCCCACACGACCCCATTTACCCCCTCGAGAGTCTCTACGGCTTCTGCGACGCCTTCCTTGGCCTCCCTGAGCTGGACCCTGAGAACAGGCGCTCCAGCGATCCTCCTTCTAAGCTCATCCGGAGACCCAACTACCACGCTCGCCCCATTTTTGACGATCATTACCCTGTCGCAGAGCCTCTCAGCGTCCTCAAGCCTGTGGGTGCAAAGGAGTATTGTACGCTTCTCCCTCCGGCTAAGCCTCTCCATGAGGTCCCTTATGTCCTTGGAGGACTCAGGGTCGAGCCCCGAAGTCGGCTCGTCGAGGAAGAGGACCTCAGGGTCGTGGACTATTGCCCTGGCCAGGGCGAGCTTCTGCTTCATCCCCCTTGAGAAGGTTCCCACCCTGTCGCCCCTCCTCCCCCAGAGGTCGAAGAACTCCAGGAGCCCCCTTATCCTTTCAGACCTCTCCACCGCGTCCGTCACACCGTAGGCCTCCGCGAAGAACTCCATGTTCTCCGTTGCGGTGAGCCTGTCGTAAAGGCTCGGGTTCTCGGTAAGTATCCCGACAGTCTCCCTCACCCTCAGAGCCTCTCTCCGTATGTCGTGACCGTTCACGCTGGCAGAGCCCTCGGTAGGGGATATGAGGGCAGCGAGCATACGGATCGTCGTCGTCTTCCCGGCGCCGTTGGGCCCCAGAAGGCCGAATATCTCCCCCTCATCCACCTCGAAGCTCAGCCTATCGACAGCTTTGAGGGTGCCGAACGTCTTCGTCAGGCC
The DNA here is from genome assembly GCA_964347685.1 of uncultured Candidatus Bathyarchaeia archaeon. Classification (GTDB taxonomy): domain Archaea; phylum Thermoproteota; class Bathyarchaeia; order TCS64; family TCS64; genus CAYGAH01. The sequence continues at coordinate 2,740 of CAYGAH010000079.1, forward strand.
CTCGGCTTCTATGCTAGGCAACCTCATCCCCCGTCGGTTCACAGCCCTGTGATAGCCTTCCTTTGACCCATCTAAAGCTTTCCTGAAATTTTCGTTTACGTATTTGACACATCCCTCCTTGGGTACGGGCTCACGGCTAACTTTTGTCATGGTCCTAGAGCCCATTACTCCTCCCTCCTTGTGCTTGCGCCTTGCTTCCCCTACTGCGATGAAGGGGTCGAGGACCTTGGCCGTTCTACTTTTCCCTGTTTTCTGGCCGCTGTTCGAAGCTAGGACCTTCACAGGCCAGCACCATCCAATACCATATCCGACTCGGAGTTTAGCCTATCTCCCATAATGAGACCCCGGTTCTCCCAAAGTCACTTGGAATTCGGAAAATACGTTTTAAAATTGTATCCGAGAGCCGGTTCAGGATATCCTGACATGATTGAATAGAATCGTGCAAAAAGGGGTCATCAATCCGGTCGAATTGCTACGCTTGCGTATAACACAAAAATTTATTAGCAAGCGTTCTCCCTAGTGTATAGCCTCTGCAGGGTTTGGACGGCTTCTGGGTCGAATGAAAACCGGGGATCGAGGGGGAATCAGGCTTAGGGGAGACGATTCAAGAGCCCGCGTTTAACCACTGCAGTTCGAACCATATCCTTTTCACCGAAGGTTGATTGAATGCTTCTAACGGATCAAGACAACTGGGACGTCATGAAGTCCTTCTTTTCCGAGGAGGGGCTCGTAAGGCAGCACCTGGAGAGTTATAACGACTTCGTCCACAACACCCTCCAGCAGATAATAGACGAGATAGAGGGCATAACCATAGAGGTCCCCGGCCACACCTACGACATAAAGTTCGGAAACATCGACGTTGGGGAGCCCAGGGTGGTGGAGGTTGACGGGACCCTGAGGGAGGTCTACCCGAGGGAGGCCAGGATAAGGAACCTCACGTACTCGGCCCCCCTCTACCTGGAGATCGTCCTCAACGAGGGGGGGAAGGAGACATACGAGCAGGTGAACATAGGAGACCTGCCCATCATGGTGAAGTCCGACCTGTGCCTCCTCTCAAAGCACACCCCCGACGAGCTGGTCCAGCTCGGCGAGGACCCCCAGGAGGTGGGAGGCTACTTCATAGTCAACGGTTCTGAGAGGGTCATCGTCTCCCTTGAGGACCTGGCCCCCAACAGGGTGCTTGTCGAGGTGGACAACAGGGGCTCCAGGCCCGTCTACAGGGGGAAGGTGTTCTCAACCACCGTGGGCTTCAGGGCGAGGATAGAGATGGCCCTCAAGTCCAAGGGGGAGATGGTGGTCTCCATACCCGGAGTACCTGTCCCTGTCCCCTTCGTCGTCCTGATGAGGGCCCTGGGCGTGGAGACGGACAGGGAGGTCGCGGAGATGGTCTCCCTAGACGACCCGATACTAGACGAGCTTGAGAGCTCCTTCAGGGACGCGGCAGAGGTCCAGACCGTCGAGGACGCCATACTGTACATAGGCAACAGGGTGGCCTTCGGCCAGGTGAGGGAGTTCAGGATAAAGAGGGCCGAGACCATCCTCGACAGGAACCTCCTCCCCCACATAGGGAGGGAGACAAAGGACAGGCTGGACAAGGCCATATTCCTGGGGGAGATGGCATCCAGGATCATAGAGCTCAAGCTGGGGCTCCGCCAGGAGGACGACAAGGACCACCTGCGCAACAAGAGGATAAAGCTGGCTGGGCCCCTCCTAGCCGAGCTGTTCCGCAGCGCCTTCTGGAGCCTCTACAGGGACATGAGATACCAGTTCCGACGGATGAGCAGCAGGAGGAAGGGGGTGCTCATCTCCGCCGCCATCAGGCCCGGTATAATCACGAGCAGGATACAACACGCCCTCGCCACGGGGAACTGGAGGAGGGGCCGCGTGGGCATGACCCAGCTCCTCGACAGGACCAACACCATCTCCACCCTGAGCCACCTCAGGAGGCTCCAGTCCCCCCTCAG
>CAYGAH010000080.1:0-4403 GCA_964347685.1 uncultured Candidatus Bathyarchaeia archaeon
TCCGGCCCGGCCCACCATCCCAGTGGATCGTGACAGGGTTTCCAGAGCGTGGAACACGCTCTTCACGGATGGGTGCCAGCTTTTCCGAAACTATGGAATCTATTTCGGGATGACAAAAATTATAGTAGCTCCCGAGGCAAGGTTCCTTCCAGAGGCATGTATCGAGACGTCCTGGTCATCGGGGCAGGCGTCCTGGGGTTAAGCTCTGCCCTCCACGTGAAGAGGCTCAACCCCGAAAAGGGTGTCCTGGTCATAGACAGGCTCGGCGGTCCCGGGCAGGGGAACACTGCCAAGAGCGCCGGGGTATTCCTAAACCTGTTCACCACCGAGATAAACTATCTCTTGGCTGACTCGACCATCGACTGGCTATTCCACCTCCAGAAAGACCTCGGCTACGACCTTAACCTGGCCCAATACGGATACCTCAACCTCCTAGACGGGACCAAGTACAGGAAGCTGAGGGGGCCCATCTCCAAGGCCAGGAGAATGGGCATAGAGGTGAGGACCTTCGACAGGGAGGAGCTCGGACGCATGATCCCGGACCTCTCAACAGAATTCGAGGAGGAGGAGACGGAGCTGATGAGGCTGGAGCCCGTCGAGGCAGGCGTCCTTGGGGTGAAATGCGGGAGCGTGGACACAGACGCCCTGGCCAGGAGCCTTGAGGCGGAGTTCCTCAAGCTCGGGGGAGAGGTGAGCTACGGCACAACAGCAGAAAAACTGATCATCGAGCCGGAGAGGGGGCTGGGGGTCGCCGGGGAGCCCTTCGTCTGGCAGGACATGCGTGTGGCCGGGGCCGAGACTGGAAGGGGGGAGGTCAGGGCCGAGACGACTGTGGTGGCCGCAGGTGTCTGGTCTGAGAGGCTCCTAGGACCCATAGGTTTCGACCCGCTGATGAGGCCTAAGACCCGGGTCATCTTCTCCTTCAACGACCCAAGGCTCGGGAGGCTAAGGGATGCGAGGGGGTTCAGCTTGCTCAACTTCCTCCCATTCACCCAGATACCAGAGATAAGCGTCTACATGAAGGTTGAGCCCTCGGAGGGGAGCATCTGGCTGGGTTGCGCAGACGACTTCGGAAGGAGGTACGGCCTCGAGGACGACCCCCAGCCGGAGAGGGGCCTTTACACTGAGAACATCTACCACGCCCTCGTGAGGTACCTCCCATGCTTCGAGGACGTCCGCCCAGTGAACATGTGGGCGGGGCAGAGGGCGGTCAACAGGTACGACAGGACGCCGGTGGTCGCCCCCGCCCCAGGGATGATCTACGTCGGGTCAGCGACGGGGTACGGGATAACCAAGTGCGACTCCCTTGGGAGGGCCGTGGCGGCGCTCCACTCGGGCGAGGAGGAGGCCGAACTCTTCGGAGGCAGGCGGCTGAGGGTGGCGGATCTGGGGATCGACGACCGGAACGTGGGGCATGAGGCGTTCAAGGTCTAGTAGATGCGACGCAGAGCAACCACTCCATTTTGCCGGAATCGAAGTTGGTTCAGCCTAGGGCTTTGGCCCCCTTCAATACCATGTCGAACAGGGTCCTCAGCAACTCGCAACCTCCCTCGAAGCTTCTCAGACTCTTCCACCACCGCCTTGAGGAGGCGGCCGGCCTCGTCCCTGGCCCCACTTTGATAGGGTTAGTCTCTCCGGATGAGGTTTGAATTCCATCGGTAAAATAGTCTCCCAGACTTTCTGGGCATTAAAGGTTTTAAACACTTAAGGACTAATGAAGAAATGCGAACGGGAGAATAGATGATGAAATTAAAAACGTTACAGAGCCTGGTGCTCGCACTGCTGCTCTTTTCGGTCTCTGCCGTCTCTGTCCTTTCCTTGGGCCCTGCGGTTCCCGCCGCCTACGCCGAGGAGAGGGAGGAGCTCTCCTTCGAGATGTGGACCCTGGACTGGGACACCATATCGGTCGACGCCGGCGACGTTATTGAGCAGATGCTGAGGGACATAGGGATCAGGATGAAGGCCATCCCCCTCAGCGACGAGGTGCTCTACGACAACCTCGACCTTGAGCACACTTACGAGGTCTACGAGATGAGCCACGGCTACTCCCCCTACCCGATACACATGTACGGCAGGTTCCACTCGAACGAGATCATTGACTATGGGGGCAACTACGCCGGCTACAGCAACACCGAGTACGACGCCCTGATCGACGATGCTAACAGTGAGCTTGACGCAGGGAGTAGGACGGAGACGCTGCTTCAGGCCCAGAGGCTCCTATCTGAGGACCTGCCCTACATCCCCCTCTTCACCTCGGACGACGTCCACGCCCTTAGGAAGGAGTGGACAGGGTACCACAATATGCCCGGCGGCATATTCAACTGGTTCAACAGGCAGACTACGATAGACCTCCGCCACGTCGACATGGAGTACGGGGCTGACTTCGTAATGGCCTACCCGTCCTTCATCAGGGACTACAACCCCATAATGGCAGGGGACGGCCGATCCCTGCTCGTGATGTCTATGGTATTCGACCCTCTGGTCTCGTACGACGACGAGATGAACATAATCCCCTGGCTGGCAACCGACTGGACAGTCTCGCCGGACGGCCTCACCCTGACCTTCAACATCGTAGACAACGCGAAGTGGCACGACGGCGTCCCCCTCACAGCGGAGGACGTGAAGTTCACATTCGACTTCTACAAGGAGCAGGAGGCCCCATACGACCTCGCCCTGATGGACAGGGTTGACTACGTTGAGACGGACGGCGACTACACGGTTATCATCCACATGACCGAGCCCTACGCCTGGGTCCTCTACGACCTAGAGGACGTCCCCATAATACCCGAGCACGTCTGGCAGGACAAGACATGGGACTGGGCTGTGCACCCCGACGCGATGCCCATAGGCTCCGGCCCCTTCAAGTGGGACTCCTACGTCGACGGCGAGTGGATTAAGCTTGTGGCGAACCCAGATTACTGGATGGAGGGGAAGCCACACCTGGGCTCCTTCACCGTCAGGGTCATCTCCGAGTCTTCCGCCAGGTTCCTCGCAATCAGGACGGGGGAGGTCCACACGGAGAGGTACGAGCTTGACATAGGCTTCATAAACGCCGCTGAAAACGATCCCAACCTGGTGCCCCTTGAGGACACCTGGTGCGTCGGCATGTGGGACTACGTCCTGAGCTTCAACCAGAGGACAGACCCGGCCCTAAAGGACCCGGTCGTGAAGCAGGCCATAGCCCACGCCATAGACAGGCAGAGGCTCGTGGACATCGCGAGGCTTGGATACGGGACCGCGACGGAGACCTTCATCCCAAGCGCCTTCTTCGGGCCGTCCTACGATGACCCTGAAGCTGTTACCTACGAGTACAACGTATTCCTGGCGAACCAGATGCTTGACGCTGCCGGATACCTCGACATCGATGCCGACGGGATAAGGGAGATGCCCCAAGAAGCTCCGCCTGTTACCGAGGAGTACGCGCTTAAGACTGAGCTGGAGGACCTCGTCGCGGACCTAGATTCCCTGAGGTCCCAGATGACCAACTCCATGAACATGGCCTACGGGATCGGAATAATAGCAATCATCGTAGCCATCGTCGCCGCATACCTTGCAATGAGAAAGTAGGCTACCCTACCACCCCCTTTTTTACAAAACCTTTTCTGTCAGTTATCATGAAACATAATCCGGAAAATCACAGAGTAGGGAGAGATGGGCTTCAAGGAGTACGTGGGGAGGAGGACCCTCCATGGCCTAATCACGGTACTGCTCGCCGTGACCCTGAACTTCGTCCTTTTCAGGATAATGCCAGGAGATCCCACCCGGGCCGTGGTGGGGGACCCGAGGATACAGACCGAGACGAGGCTCGCCCTGATATCCAAGTTCGGCCTTGACAGGCCCCTCCCGGAGCAGTTCGTCCTATACCTCTACAACCTCATCAGGGGGGAGCTGGGGGTCTCATTCGTCCTCAAGGGGAGGCCCGTCGTCGAGATTATCCTGGGGAGGAAGATGGTCAACACCGTTATACTGATGGGCTCATCAATGTTCATCGCCTTCCTCCTTGGGATAGCCGTAGGGGTCATTGCGGCCTGGAAGAGGGGCTCCAAGACCGACGTCTCCTTCATAGTCGTCTCCCTCGCCACATACTCGATGCCCGTCTTCTGGTTCGGCATGCTCCTCCTGCTGCTCCTCAGCTACTACCTCAACCTTCTCCCCATAGCGGGAACCATCACCCCCGGCCTCGTGCACTCCAACTTCCTAGAGTACGCCTCGGACTACCTCAGCCACCTGCTGGCCCCCATGATAACCCTGGCCGTCTCCTTCTTCGGGGGCTACTTCCTCTTCATGAGGGACACCATCCTAGACGTCTTCACGGAGGACTACATGCTCACGGCCAGGGCCAAGGGGCTCTCTGACCGTAAGATCCTTTTCAAGCACGCGATGAGGAACGCGCTGCTCCCCCT
>CAYGAH010000081.1:0-4197 GCA_964347685.1 uncultured Candidatus Bathyarchaeia archaeon
GGGTCGGCGCGGGCTGGGCTTGTAAACGTGGCCGCTTATAGCGGTTTTGCGGGGATTACTGTGGTAGTTATGTCTGTTTTTCGCGTCGGTGGCTTGTCATAAGGTCTTCAGGTTTTTCATTTTTCCGTGTGAAGGGGGTGGTTTGTTGGTTACGGGTTTTCATTGTTCCGTGCTTTTGCGAGTCTTGTGCTGGGATCCGTCGCTTAGGAGCACGTTTTTGTGAGTGATCGGGTCGGGGGGGAGCGTTTTTCGGTTTGCTTTCGTTGAACGGGGCGTTCTTCATGTTCTGATGGTATGACCTCCCTCCCCGTCTCTGTCCCGGCTCGGCCATCGTCTGGGTTTTTTGTATATAATTTGTCAGTGAAACTAGTTTGGCTGATGTGCTGGACTCGTAATCGAGAGGACTGCGACATCCAGCGCCCGGGCCTGATAGAGAGCGTGGGTTCAAATCCCATCGATCCCGTTTTTGAATCCGCATCTATCTCGAAACCCAGGACGATCGTGGGTGGTTCCCCTGATCGATCTGAGATCGCATCCCTCGTTGCCGCATGAAGGATTGCGCTCACTTCCTAGAGAGGTAGTAGTACAAAAGCACCCCTGCTATCAAGGCAACTGCCGCGACCAGTACCCAGGGGAAGGGCTCGGGGAGGAGGGCCCCCCTGACCACCCTGAAGGCCCCGGAGAGGCCGTCCACTGAGACTGTGTGGCTCCCCTCCCCCCCGGGAGTGAGGCTGAAGCCCAGCGTCTCGGAAGCCCCAGCGCCCAGGGCCACTGTCTTCGAATCCACGACCCTTCCGTCGACCCTCACCTCGATCGCCCTGGACCCTTCCTCGTCCCCCAAGTTCACGACCCTCACCTCTACCGAAAGCTCCTCCCCAGCCCCAAGCTCGGACGGGGACACGACGAGGTCGGAGAGCTGGAAATCTGCCATGGGCGGGGGCGCGCCCACGGTGAAGCTTCCCGTTAGGCCGTCCACGTCGACGCTGTACACTGCCTCAGCCTCCCTCGTGAGGATGTACGTGACGGTTGTGGATGCCCCTCCCCCGAGTGACACAGCGGCGGAGTCCTGAACTGCTCCGTCGATCCTCAGGGTGACTGTGTGGTCGCCGGGCTCGGCCCCGACGTTGGTCACCCGTACCGAGACCCTCACCGGGTCCCCGGCCTCAACCTCGGAGGGGGCCACAGACAGGTCGGAGAGCACGAACGTCGCGGCGGACGGGGCCTCCCCCACGACGGTGAGGCTGCCCGAGGCCTCGTCCACGTACATTCGGGCCCAGGCCACGTCCCTTCCAGGGTCGGCCCCCGTCTCCCTACACCTGAGCCAGGCCCCCTCACGGTAGTAGTACAGGCCCAGCCTTGACTCGTTCAGCCCCCCTGCCTCGGCCTCGGAGTAGCTCCTCTCTACAAGGATGGGCCACTCCACAGCATCCGGGGGGTCGACGATGATGTCCACGACCGTCGGCAGGGTCCCGTTGGGGAGGGGCACATCGAGGTGGGGGTTCTCAGGGTACCTCAGGACAGTGACCCTCACCGATTCCGATGTGTCCAGGGTCACCGTCGTATTCGCCTCTGCCCTCGCGTCGACAATGTGATCCTCGACCCCCGCCTCGACCTGCTCAACGAGCACAGCCTCGACGGTGAAATTTCCTGACCAAACGGCATCTTCCCCAAGGGGCCTCAAATAAAAATGGTAGACGCCCCCCTCCCAGTACATGGGAATCCCCAACATGTACCGCAGGGTCCCGTTCAGGTCGAATGGGGCCTGATCGGCCCAGACAACTGCCCCGCCTGTGGAGTTTATCTGTATCATGACGTAGGCTTCGGGCTCCCCTCCCTCTGCCATAATGGTGACCACCTCCCCCAGCCCGTATGCCCCCTTGTCGGTGCTCACGGCTAGGTCCTGGGCACCCCGCAAGGGCAAAGGGGAGAAGAGGAGCATAGGCAGAATCAGGGCCAGAGCTCCTCCCAGACGCATCCATCGAGGGGCCCTCCAGTCCTTCCCCATGATCATCGAACCTCCTTATCTTATCGTGAAGGCCGCCTCTCCCGCCTCTGGCGCAAGGGCGGACCCGGAGGGGAGCCAGCTGCTCCACGCCATCACCCTGACCCGGCACTCGCCCCTGGGAGAGCCTTCGGTCACTTTGTAGTTGAAGGCCGTCGATTGGTCCTCCCCTGGGGAGATGGTCCTGACCGAGGAGTCGAAGAGGAGAGGTCTCCCCCTCCCGTCCAAAACCGCGACTATCAGCCTGTAGGTCGTTGGACCGATGAAGCTCTGCTCCTCCTGGGCGCTGAAGTACCTAGTTGCCTTCTCCACGGTGACCAAGATGCGCACCTCCTCCCCCGTCGTGAATGAGGCCCTGGAGGCGTTGCCCTCGCCCAGGGTCTCCACCCTCACAACCTCCAGGGGAAGCTCATAGGGGGCGGTGAAGTCAGAGAGGGCCTGTATGTAGCTCAGGGTCGCAGCGACGCCCAGGAAGATCAGGGCCCCGAGGGCTACGACCCCCCTAGCGCCGATCCTGGCATCCTCCCCTTCTCCGCTGATATGGATCAACACACATAAACAATGACACCTAATCATATATAATTTACTTATAACTAAAAATTAATAATTGCGCACATTCCCGGATTTTGACCTTCTACCACGCTGAAGGGATCCTTCTATTTGCCCCAATCGAAAAAGGACTCTCTGAGACTAGGGATGATTCATAAAATATGGAACTGACATGGGCGTCTGAGGCCTTCCTCGGCGCCCCGACCTACTTCCTCATCTTCTCGTAGACGTCTACGCCCAGGGAGGAATCCCATATGGGGGTGACCCTTATCTTGGCCCCCGCCATCAGGTACTCCGTAACGTACCTCGCGATCTCCTCCTCCCCCTCGGCCTCGAAGACCAGGAAGCCCTCTACCCCTTCTGAGGTCTCTGCGAGGGTGTGGGGCTGGAAGAGCGTCTTCACGGTCCTTCCCCCCTCCCTCCTCTCCCTCCAAGTCTTTATGGTCGAGTCGAGGCTCTCCCTGGGTATCTCGAAATGGGCCAGGTACTTCAAGCCATCACCTCTCTGTCTCCTATTGGTACTTTTATAGCTCCCCACCTCGGAGCTCGACCCCACCGAGGGCGTCCACATCAACCCTCCAGCAGAATCTGAAAGTAAATTGGCGTTCCTCATAATTTAAGGTGCTTGTCGCAGCCCCTCATGAGGCCCAAGAGCGGCCTGGGCAGCGGGGTGGAAACCAGGCTAAGGTGGTCGGAGATCGACCTCTCTCGCAGCCCTGGAGGATTTCAAGGCCTCTTTGAGGCCCATGAGCTTCTGATCGGTGAAGCCCCCCTCCCCCCTCCAGGCAACCCTCCCGTTCCTGTCGATGAGGAAAAGGTGGATGGTGTCCTCGTCTGGGATCTCTAGCCGCCTCTTCAGGGCTCTCTTGTCCACGTAGAGGGTTATCGTCCTCTTCCTTGCCTCCGCGTCGCTGATGCCCGCCCTCATGCCCCCGTCGATCCACCTGCGGAACATGGAGTAGGAGGAGTGGATGACCGGAAGCTCGTAGAAGGCGAGTCCCTTTTCCTCCCAGACGAGACCGCTGAGGTGAGGGACCCACCCATCTATAAGGACCTGGTGCTCCCTCCTGAACACGACGATGACGAGGTTGAGTTCTCCCTCCAGGCCCTGGGGGAGATCGAAGCTCCTCCCATCGAGGTTCGAAGCAGAGAAGCTAGGGAAAACGAGGCTCATAGGCAGCACACCACCAATATTTAGTAAAAATTGTAACAATCATATATCCGTTTTGCCAAATTTCATTGAAACTTGCGACGGATGAACAGGACCAGGTCGATCACCCGTAATAGGGGATGTGCCACTCGAGCCAGAGGCGGCGGCCCCCTCCCTCGACATCAAGCCCGGCAGAGACAACGTTAAGGAGTGTGGAAGAGGCGATCACGCTTAGGATGGAGTCGGCGTCGGCCCCCCTCGGCTCCCCCACCCAGACGCTGAGGACGGGGCTCGAGAACTCAAGAGCCTCGACCTCAACGACCCCGTCCAGCTTCTCGACGAAGTCCGCTACTTCAGGACCGTCCATGGTGAACCTGATCCCCATCCCCCTGAGCCCCCTAAGCTCCTCCTCTACCTCAGGCTTCAAGGCGCATCAACCCTTGAGGCCGAGGCATCGAACTTAACGTTTGCGCCCCACTCTCATAGCGGGCACCCA
>CAYGAH010000082.1:0-4157 GCA_964347685.1 uncultured Candidatus Bathyarchaeia archaeon
TCCAGGCTCAGCGACCAGCGAGAAGCCAAGCCCAGGGAAAATCCCGTCAGCACCCTAATCACATTGGTACTCTCCCTCAGGCAAAGCTTCTGGGCCCCCCAGTCGATCAAGGCTGGTAGGGCCAGTAAGACTACAGAGTAGAGGCTAGGATATCCAAGGACGATTATGGACCCAGCTACGAACCCCAAGACAGTCCCTGAGCATCTCGCGCAGAGATACACGCGTCTGCCCTTCAAGCTTAGGCTGAGGCATCGATCCCTCTGCCAGGGTGGGTGGTGTTCGACCAGGAGCCTGAGGAAGGACGCCACCTTCTCGAATCCCTTCACCTCAGGCTGCTCAGTCGTCAACCCGATAAGGCACAGGATGCACCCTCCAAGACAAAAGAGGATCCCCAGGACAGGTACGATCGAAAGGACACACATGGCTATGCCGAAAATGATAAAGTCCGTTCTCCTCCTTCTCTCGACCGTGACCGTCTCTGCAGGCTCTCCTTCCGGGGATCTGACGAGGTGCCCCCCTTCTGTCTCGGGCAGTTGACCACTGTCCAACAATTCGATCGTAGAAAGGTCGTGATACCCGTCTTCAACGGTCTGCAGCTTCTCCACCGTAGAGGCCGAGACGTATCGAGGGCCTTCAAGGCTATTTACCGTGCCCTTGACGGTCACGACGGAGCCCCTCATCAGGGTGATGTCTATGGGGGCATCAACCTCGACCAGTATCGACCCTGAACGATCCCTCAAGACGAATCTCAGCCTATCCCCTGCCATGAATTCCTTTTGCAGTGGTTCGCCCACGTATAGGGCAATCACCCTACCATACAGAGATACCCTTCGGCCCTCAAAGTCGTCGCAGCCCGAGACCTCGACCCTCTCGTAACCCTTCGAGGGAGGGGGACGCCCCTCAAACTTCCGGGTCAGGCCGGGGTCGAGTTCGACACCCTTTGTAAAGAGCCTCGATGCCTCCTCCAGGCTCTTGCCTTCCTCAACTAGACGACCGATATCTTGTATCTCGATTCCATTTTCGATGGATAAATAGACGATACCGGCGGCCAGGGGCAGCTTCGTTCTCTGCAGGTGAACTATTAGGACGCCATCTGGGTTGTGGGGGTACTTTTCCACATATTTATCATGTAATTGCGAATATAGCTCGTTGAAATCCAGGGGCATATAATTCAATGGGAGTAAGCCGTTTTTTATATTTAATTCTTATTTTTAAAATATATTGAAGATAAAGTGGGAGTGGGGCTATTGTCGCACTTAGCCGACGAACCTCGGCCTCCTCTGGACGCTCATCGGCATAGGCAGCGGCCTGTAGGGCTTGTCGCAGATCTCATCCCTGATCTCTTTTACCAGTTCATCCACGGTCATCTCGTGGAGCCTCTCGTCCTCCCTCACCCTTACAGGAACCCTCTCGTTTCCGACCTCCTTCTCCCCCAGTACTATTATGTAGGGTATCCACTCCTTCTCAGCGTCCCTTATCTTCTTCCCCACGGTCTCCCCCCTGTCGTCAACGTCCACCCTCACGCAGCAGTCGCGTATCTTATGAGCCATGTCGTCGGCGTAGCCCACGTAGTCCTCAGAGACGGGTATCAGCCTCACCTGGGTCGGTGATAGCCATAGGGGCAGGCTTGGCCTCTTCCCCTCCTCCATCTCCATCGCCGCCTTCTCAAGGAGGGCGTATATGTCGCGTTCTATGGCGCCGCTTGGGCTGCAGTGGAGGATGAGGGGGTGCCTCTGCCTCCCGTCCTCTTCCGTGAACGAGATGTCGTACCTCTCCCCGTTCTCCACGTCTATCTGGTCCGTGGAGAGGGCCGAGGCCTTGTCGAGGGCGTCCACGAAGTTCATCTCCCACTTCAGGATGAAGTAGAAGAACCTCTCCCTCCACATCTCCACTAGGGCCGGCTTCCCGTGCCTCCTCACGAGGCCCCTGACGAATTCCCCGTTGTCCCTGTAGAACTCCTCCGTGAGCCTCACGCCCAACTCGTAGTCTTCCTTGGTGAAGCCTATCCCGCCGAGGACATCCTCGCTCAGCCTGAACCTTACCATGAACTCCTCCTTCGCCTGTTCTAGGTCCCTGCATAGGGCGTGGACGTCTGGCATGGTGAAGGCCCTGAGCCTCCTCAGGCCTGTTAGCTCCCCCCTCTGCTCCCTACGGAAGCTGTACCGGGTCAGCTCGTATATTCGGAGGGGGAGGTCCCTGTAGCTTATGGTCGCGTCGTGGGCCATGAGGAACTGGCCGAAGCATGCTGCGAACCTGAGGAAGTACTTGTCCTCGTCGCTCTCTATGGTGTACTGGCGGGCGGGGAACCTGTTCAGGTACTTGGCCAGGGTTGGGTGGGCCATGTTGTACATTATGGGGGTCTCGACGTCCATCCCCCCGTACTCCAGAACCTTGCTCGTGACGTACTCCTCAAGGAGGGCCTTGATCATCCTCCCCTTAGGGTAGTACCTCATGTTACCGGGGTCAGAGGCGGGCTCGTAGTCCACGAGCTCGAGGCTCCTCATAAGGGTCACGTGAGGGGGCTCCCTCTCAGCCTCCCTCTTCTTCTCCACCTCGTAGCTTGCGAACTTTCGCAGCTTCTCGTGTCCTGTGAAGTCGAAGTCCTCCAGCCTCTTCAGGTTCCCATCCAGGTCTAGGATGTACCACTGGGACCTCAGCCTCTCCTCGGCCCTAAGGGCCTCTGAGACTACCTCCTCCTTCTCACCGCTCATAACATTTCACCTGTTTATCGGAAAACGGGTCGCCGCCGAAGAACCCTCTGGCTGTAGAATTTTTTCCGAGAACAGCAGAGGACCGTCTAGGTTCTGAGGATCGTGCCTTCCGGCCTAGACTGTTTGGCGGGCGATCACCGCTGTTTCCTCTAACGCCCTAGAGGGGCTCCCCCTCTTTTTAACCTTTATGCAACTGCGGGGACCAGCCTGGCCTCCTCGACGACGAGGCGGCCCCTCACCCCGTCCCACTCAGCCCGGGAACGGACCACCTCGAGCCTCCCCAAGAACCAGGGGGCGTAGAGGACGAGGGTCTCGAACTCCCCACCCTCCCCGCAGGGGTCCACGCCGTACCTCCTTTTGAGGGAGAGGAGGTCAGAGACAGCCCTCCCGTCCAGCTGCCTCCCCAGCCAACTCTGGTCCAGGCCCATGGCCGCAACGGCCGTGAAGATGGCGACCAGGCCCGCCCCCAGAATCTCCCCAAGAAGGGCCTCCCCCTCCCTCCCCCAGAGGGGAGCGACGTGCTCGATGCCCAACTCCTCGCAGATTCGGTCAACCCTCCTCCTCTGGTAGCTCGATGCGACGGCTCCCGAGACGACGCCGTCGATGTCCAGGCGGGCTAAAGCCTCTTTAAGGTCCTCAAGCTCGGCCTCCTTCTCTCCGCTGGTGGGCACCTGTACGTGCCGCTTGCCGATGGCCTTGGCTAGCAGCCTTGTGAGGTGGATGTTTGCGGTGTGGAACATCCAGCTGTCCTCCCTCTCCGACTCCATCGAGACCAGGTAGGCGACCTCGTGCCCCGCCTCTTCGGCCAGGCGAGCGGCGTATGTGCTGTCCTTCCCGCCCGAGAAGAGGGACGCGAGCCTCATGTCTCCAAAATGGGTCGCCGGGGCTCTATAAGGCTTCATTTGTCGGATGAAGCCCATGTCTAGGCTTCCGGATCTGGGAAGTCGGAGTTACCCACCCCTGTGCCGACCCTGAGGGCGGTTCCAGCTGGTTCGTCCGCTGGGTAACTTTAATATGGGCCCGAATTGATTGAACGTCATGTGAGTCTAACACTATTTGGGCCCATGGCATCCCAGGGGTTGTCCCTCCTCTGGGGCCTCCTCATCCTGGTGATCATAGGCTCGATACTGATATGGATCGCAGGCCTCCTCATAGCATTCCTCCCAGCCTTCGTCCTGTCAGCGTTGGTCTACTGGACATCCGGGAGCGACGTCCTGGCAGGCGCAGCCTTCCTGGGCGTGGCCCTCCTCTCCCTGACCAGGAGGAGAAGGCGATCCGACTTGTTGGCCTAAACATCGGAACTAAACTTCCGCCCATGGGAAATTTAACGGCCCTTTTGGAGGCCCAATAATCGATTTTAGGTAGATGGGAACGCGCCCGAATCAGATGACAAAGAATTTAGACGCCAAAAAAGGGAGTTTCGTCAGAAGATGCTGAATATGGCGA
>CAYGAH010000083.1:0-1752 GCA_964347685.1 uncultured Candidatus Bathyarchaeia archaeon
AGCCCGCCGTCGAGGAGACGGCGATGCTGAGGGATGAGGCAAGAAGGAGGGGGGTCCTCTTGGGCTCCGGCGGGGTGAAGGCCTGCACGATCCGTTTCCAGCCGCCCCTGGTCATCACAGAGGAGGAGCTCGACAGGGCCCTTGAGGTCTTCGACGAGGGGCTCTCGGGCATAGAGGGGTCGGGGTGAAAACGAAGGATGCTGTTGGAAGAGCCCATCAAGCGGGTCCTGGAGCTGAGGAACTACATCAGCGGGGAGTGGGTCGAGTCAGGCTCAGGAGAGTACAGGGACGTCGTGAACCCCGCCACCATGAAGACCCTGGCCAAGGTCCCCATCTCAGGCTCCGACGACGTTGGGGCTGCCGTTGACGCAGCGGCCGACGCCTTCCCGGGGTGGAGGAGGACGCCCCCCCTGAGCAGGGCCCGGTACTTCTTCAGGCTGAAGGAGCTCATGGAGGGGAGCTTCGAGGAGCTTCCTTGAAAAGGTGAAGGGGGCGGCCTCAGAGAACAGGATGGGTTATGGCCTGGAGGAGGGGGTCCAGATGGGCCCACTCCAGGCCGAGCCCAGGAAGAAGAGGGTGTTGGGCTACGTCGAGAAGGGGCTTGAGGAGGGGGCGGACCTCATCCTGGACGGCAGGGACTTCGAGCTTGAGGGGGGCTACCCCGAGAACTGCTTCCTGGGGCCTTCTATCTTCGACGAGGTTACACCAGACATGACCATCGCCAGGGAGGAGATATTCGGGCCCGTGATGAGCGTCCTCAGGGCCCCCGACCTGGACTCTGCGATAGATATGATCAACGGGAGCGAGTACGGGAACGCCGCCTCGATATTCACGTCGAGCGGGGGCGCGGCCAGGAGGTTCCAGTACGACGTTGAGTGCGGGAACATAGGGATAAACATAGGAACCGCAGCCCCGATGGCCTTCTTCCCCTTCAGCGGGATGAAGGAGAGCTTCTTCGGGGACCTCCACGGCCAGGGGAGGGACGCAGTCAACTTCTTCACCGAGAGGAAGGTCGTCATCCAGCGGTGGCTCTGAGGTGCTGAGGACAGCGAGCTCCCTTGTGGGTTTCCACTTCAGCATGGAGGAAAACCTAGCCCATTTCTACGAGGAGCTTGCACGCAGGGAGGAGTTTTCGGGGCACAGGGAGGCCCTTCTCGCCCTCGCAGGGGAGAGCCTGAGGCACAGGGACATGGTCCAGAGGGCGTACAGGGAGGGGGTGACGGACGCATACGAGGTTGGGTACATGAGGGGAACCCTCGACGAGGGGGATTACAGGATGGACACCGAGCTGAAAGAGAACATGACCGGCTCCGATCTGGTCAGGAGGGCGGTGGAGCTTGAGGAGACGACCAGGAGGTTCTGCCTGGACGCTGCCAGGAGCTCTGGGGAGCTCCTCGCCGACCTCCCCCACACCTTCGAGAGGATCGCGAGGAGGAAGCTGAGAAGGATCGCAGAGCTTGAGTCAATCCTGCCATGAACCGTCTTACATCTTCAGGGCGCAGAATCGGCCGATCCGAATGGCACCTCTTGTTGCGCTTTCACCTATGGATTTTCATCAGTCCCGTTTGGCGGTCGGTCTGCTCTCGACTTCGTAAACACATTTAAGCCGTCCGCCATGTTCCTATTGGGGGGCCGGTAGTCCAGCCTGGCAGGACGCCACCCTTACGAGGTGGAGGCCGCCGGTTCAAGTCCGGCCCGGCCCACCATCCCCGTGGATCGTGACAGGGTTTCAAGCGCGTGGAACACGCTCTT
>CAYGAH010000084.1:0-14627 GCA_964347685.1 uncultured Candidatus Bathyarchaeia archaeon
ATATCGGTGGTCTTCACCGGGGTCTTCGACAAGGTCCACGAGGCCTGTAGGGAGGTCGGAACGGGGCCCCACACAGTGAACATGTCTGCCGAGACCTTCGGGAGGCTGGAGCTCCTACCGGAGCCTAAGGTGCTGGAGATAACCACCATGTGCGGCCACCACATGGTCTCCCCCTTCCTGGTGAGGCACCTGTCCAACAGGGTGAAGAAGGGGCAGATGACGGCTGAGGACGCGGCTGTGGAGATGGCTAAGCAGTGCACATGCAACTTCTTCAACGTCGTCAGGGGGGCCAGACTGATCAGGGAATACGTCGGGGAATAGTGATCGAGCAGCCAAAAACTCCTTTTCTCGGCCCTTATATTAATGTTAAATAAGATAGAACCGGTTAGAGGCTGAAAATGTCCATCTGGGATCTCACCGAGGAAGACAAGAAGAACATGCGCACGGCGGGCTGGTCGGACAAGGCCATGGAGCTCTTCGGGCGACGCGAAAAGCTGGGAGAGCTCGAAGGGGCAAACGTTTGCCACACGGGCAGGACCGAACATGGTGAGGGCATCAGGTTCTGCATAAGGGTGGAGGAGGGGAGGATCGTCGATGCCAGATACAGTTACCAGGGGTGCCCTGCGCTCGCCGCCACCGGGGCGGCCATATTGGAGGTAACGCTGAACAGGACCGTCGAAGAGGCGGAAGCCTCAACTGGGTCAGACGTGTGGAGCATTTTGTGGGGCCTCCCCGAAGGGCACGATGAACAGGTGGAGTTCGTCCTGAGAACCTTTAAAGAGACGCTGAGAATCTACCGGGGACAGAGGAGGCTGACGAAGGGCCAGCACGACGGCTACCTCCACTTCTGCGGCCTAACAGGTCAGCAACTGGACGAGCTGGGAAGCGTGCCCTGCGACAAATGCCCCTGGCTTCAGAACTGTGAGAACGATCACATAATCATTTGAGGCCTGATACCTTACCCCATCCATGCCTTTCAAACAGAAGGAAAAAATCTTTTAGACGATAAAAAAAGGGTGCAGCCTGGGGATTCACCCGATTGTCTCCCTGACCTCGAACCAGCCGAACTTGGACATGAAGGGGAAGTACCTAGTGAGGTACTCGACGTCGACCTCACCGATCTCCTTCCTCACGAGGTCGCAGACCTCCAAGAGGCTCCTCTCCCCGTCGAGCCAGTAGGTCGCCAGGATCTCGTCTGTCCTTCCTGGGGTCCTCTTCGACTTCTTCAGGGCGTCGAAGGCGTCCAGGTCTTCGAGGTCCATGTAGGACTTCTCCCTGCTGTAGATGGGGACGGGCCCCCCCTTGAAGAGCCTCTTGACTACCATCCTGGAAGCCCTCCTCTCAGCCTCGGACAGCCTCCTCTCGGGGGCCTCGCCGACCCTGAATCCGCAGACCTTGGCGAACTCATCGACCACTCTCCCGATCCTCCCGTGCTCCAATTTGGCGGCCTTCTCCAGTTCGCCCCTAAGCTCACTGAGGTAGTGTGAGAACTCCTCCTTCTCTGAGCCTTCTAGGAGCCTCTTCAAGGAGTCCATCGAGGCGGAGTACCTCTCCGCGAGGAACCCCAGCTGCTCCCTGAAATCCTCGATGGAGGAGGCGGCATCCTCGGGGGGGCCTCCCAGGATGGAGGCCAGACTTTTCTCGCTCTCTTCCGCCATGGCCCTCTTGGCCTCCGTGGCTATCTCCCCCGCGAGCCAGACTGCCTCCTTCAAGCCCGCGTCGGCTATGAAGTAGGCATAGGTGGCGGTGAAGAGGGAGGCCTTCCTCATCTCCTCCTCTGATATGTTCTGGTAGGTGTCTGTGCTCAGGTGCCAGTAGGCGTCGGGGTGGGATATGTGGGGCATCCCCACCCCTATGAGGGGGTCGTTGAAAACCTCCTGCTCCCCGCTCATCCCTATTGGCGAGACGCTCCACCAGAAGGGCGGGTAGGCCCTCACCATCCTCTTCAATATGAGCTCAGCAAGGGTGTTCCCGAACGTTGGCATGGAGGGCTGGGACTTGGAGACTGTTAGGGGGTTCTTCCCCAGCTCGGGGTCGACGCCGACCATGTTCACGTTCAGGCCGACCACAGTGTTCCGGATGTTCTCCCAGTTGCTCTCTATGAAGGCGTGGTCTCCAGTCGCCTCGGGGGGGAAGAGGAACCTTATAGTCCTCTTGGGCCGATCGAGCGCGCCCTCCTCGATGAGCTTCTGTAGGGCCCTCGCAGCCTCAAGGCAGGCCGCTGGGCCTGAGGCGTTGTCGTTCGCGCTCTGCTTCGAGTGGCAGAGGTGGGCTGTTATGAGGACCTCCTTTTGGGGGAGGACGCCGCCATCTATTGTGGCTGTGACGTTCTCGAAGGCCCCGTCGTAGAACCTCGACCTCACTCTCGCGAATAGCCTGACCTTCTCCCCCCTCTCCTCCGCCTTCCTCACGATCTTCCTCAGCTCGTCCCCCTGGTTTGGGGTGAGCATGAATCCGAGGCACTTCTTCCAGTTCTCCATCCACCAGAAGCGGTTGAGGACCAGGGCGTTGTAGAACCCCAGTCTCTTAGTCATGTTCACCCTCCCCGGCCACATGTCTGAGATTATCCCTATGGCCCCGAACCTCTCCACCGCCAGCTCCCTGACCCTCTCAATGTCAGATTCCAGGTAGGGGCCCGCGTTCGAGAGGACGAACTTACCCTCCACGTCCTTCCCCTCGTAGTCCTCAGGGTCGGTGCCGTCGTCGAGCACTACGACCTCGGCATCGACCCCCTCAGGTGGCGTAGGGGGGCAACGCTCTATCACGAACATAGGGCAGTCGATGAACCTGTTTATCCTCTTCCTCGCCCATGGAGGCGAGGATATGCTCAGCTCCGCCTCCTCTATGGACCACTCCTGGAAGACCTTGAAACAACCGTATTTCGCAAGGTCGGTCGCGGGGTAGTCGATCCTTGAGGCGTTGGTGACGCCGTTAGCCTTGAAGGCCCCCACGCAGTAGTCCGCTGCGGCTCGGGACCCCGGGCTCGCCTGCACCCTGTGGAACTGCGCGATGTCGACGTTGTAGGACTTTGCGTTCTCTCCAGAGACCTCGCCCTCCAATTTCTTGAAGACGTCTTCAAACATGTCCCTTCAATAAGACTAGTGAACTCGATGAATGATATTTAAGGTATGGTATCCTAAGTACTTTGAAAAGTTGACTTCTTTACCCTAATATAATCAACATTTATATTGCGATATATTTTAAACTTATAACGAGTGCATATATTAAAATTTATAAAATTGGAATGAAAAATTCATAGCAACATCATTTATCTAATGATTGTGGATATATGTTGAGTTCAATGGGGGTGATTTAGATTAAGATAGATCAGGACATCTGCATAAAATGCAGGAGCTGTGTTCCCTACTGCCCCGTCGACGCGATCGAGGTCGATGACGAAGAGGTACAGATAGACCAACATCTCTGTGTCGATTGCGGCGTCTGCATAAGGTCGGGAGCATGCAACACAGGAGCGATTTACCTGCCGGAGACCCCCTGGCCTAGGTCCATCAGGGCGGCCTTCAGCGGAGGGGGATTTTCCTACTTCCTCCCTGGAAAGCGCTACGGCCCTGACCGGCGGCGCCTCTACGCAAGGCTGGAGCACAAGTTGCCCCTCCCCAGGATGTCCTTCGAGTTCGTCAGGGACAACCGTGTGGGGTTCGGCAGCCGGGGGACCGCCGAGATGAAGACGAACGACAGGACGGGCAGGTTCAAGGACGGAGAGGTGGGGATCGCCTGCGAGATGGGGAGGCCCGGGGTGGGTTTCTGCTTCAGGGATCTGGAAAAGGTCTCCAAAGCTCTTGCGGAGATGGGGGTCGAATTCGAGCCCGAGAACCCCGTCTCCGTCATGCTGGATATGGAGACAGGGGAGATCAAAGAGGGGTTCAAGGAGATCAGGGACGAGAGGGCCCTCTCGGCCATAATAGAGTGCAAGGCGCCCATGGAGGAGACTCCCGAGATATACAGGAGGCTCCAGGAGGTGGCAGGGGAGATAGACACCGTCTTCAGCCTCGACATCATCAACAAGTGTCGAAACGGGAGGCCCCCCCTGAAGGAGATGCTGGACGAAGCAGGAATCCAAGTCAGGATAAACGGTAAGACCAACATAGGGCTCGGGAGGCCTCTGATCCCATGACCCACAGCAACCACAGGCGAGGGAGCAGGGAGTCCCTGATGGGGGACTGGGTTGTGTTCGCAGCCCCCGGCACGGAACTGGTAGGTGACATAGAAAGGCACAAGAGGTTCCTAGAGATACTGACCAGGCACGATCCTGTCAACTGCACGACGAACACGGGGATAGAGGGGGAGAGCAAGCGCCTCAGGTACGTGAGGGGCTGGAAAAGGCCGTTCGATAGAGGAGTGCACGAGTCGGCCACGCTCGAAGAGATAAGAGGGGCCGATAGGCCGAGGGGGGGCTCCGCCGTCTACAACAACAGAGAAGCGGTCCAGAGGGTAGTGAAAGAACTTGTGGATGCAGACCTGGGCTTCTCCATCGTCATAAGCGGAATCTTCGATGAGGTCTACGACATGTGCGATGAGGCTGGGACAGAGGCGCACACCGTGAACATGTCGGGAGAGACCCTCGGGAAGATGCCCCTGCTTCCTGAGCCCAAGGTCCTAGAGATCACTACCATGTGCGGCCACCACTTCGTCGCAGCCAGCCTGGTGAGGCACCTGATCCAAAGGGTCGAACGGGGCAGGATGACAGCGGAGGAGGCTTCCATAGAGCTTGCCAAGCAGTGCACCTGTAACTGGTTCAACGCTGACAGGGCGGCGAATCTTATAAGAGAGTTCATTAAATAATCTGAAAAAATCATAATTTTCCTCTATTTTTATTCATTTAAATGAAAAATACATGAAAAAACAAATACAATATAATAACGATCATAGAACACATTTATATTTGATTAATCATAAAAAACGATGCAACAGGTAATTCTAAAGTCACTATAAATAATTTATATTATATGTTGAATCTTAAACATGGATGTGATCGGGATTTTGAAGTTACCTTTATATTTTAAAGGAAAAAAGATTAAAAATTTTGTAATTTAACAATGTAAAATCTTTTAAACGTATGTAAAGACGTGTATTTGAACCATATATACTAAGGTATGTATGGGGACGCAAAAACGGAGAAAAAGAAAAATGGTAGGTTTAATAGAAGGGCAAATAAGTAGCTTCGTGGTACTGGTCATATTCTTCGCGGTCATCTACTACTCTATCCGTCGGAGCATGTCTGGAAAGCTCCCCTCCCTTCGTAGGTTGCCCGCCGTCGACGCCATAGACGAGGCCCTTGGTAGGGCCGTCGAGATGGGGAAGACGGTCTTATTCACCCACGGCACAGGGACCCTCGAATCTTCTGGATCTGCCGGCTCTCTCGCGGCAATAGCCACTCTTCCATACGTCGCTAGAAGATGCGCCCAGATGGAGCTGCAGTTGTTTCTGCCGACTGGCTCG
Source organism: uncultured Candidatus Bathyarchaeia archaeon (assembly GCA_964347685.1). Classification (GTDB taxonomy): domain Archaea; phylum Thermoproteota; class Bathyarchaeia; order TCS64; family TCS64; genus CAYGAH01. The sequence continues at coordinate 5,461 of CAYGAH010000084.1, forward strand.
CACACGGCCTACAACGTCCTGGCTGAGGTGATGCGGCAATCGTACCTCCTCGAGGGTAAACCCGAGCTGTACAACCCCAACAACGTCATCTACCTCTCGTCCGTCTCCCGCGCCTACTCTGCGGGGGTCATGTCTACCTTGATGACGCAGAACGTGGGCGCTGCCATAATGTTGGGGAGCTACCACCACGCGGGCCTGATGCTCGTGGAGACGGCGAGCAGGGTGGGGGCGATGTCCGTCGGTGGGACGGACTCGACTTCCCAGGTCCCATGGTTCGTCGCGGGATGCGACTACGCTCTGATAGGGGAGGAGATCTACTCTCTAGGTGCCTATGTGAGCAAGGACCCGATGGCTCTGGGATCCATCGCAGGTCAGGACATACTTAAGGTTCTGCTGCTGGTCATCCTTGTACTTGGAGTTCTGGTGACGCAGGTAGGTATCGACCTTGGGAAACTCTTCTCGTTCTGAGGTGATATGAAATGGCGATGTACAAGACAAACGGGCCGATCTTGGTTGCGTTCCTATCAGCGATGATAGTCGTGATCAGCAACTTCGTGGAAGTCCCTGGGCTGGATGTGGTTTCTAAAGACGTAAAGAACTTCGGTGCGATAATAGCAGGGTTCACCCTCTTCGTGGGGCTCATCGGGATAGTCCGCTCACACTTCGATAACGTGACTAAGAGGAAGCCGATGTGGCCTTACAGCGCGTCCCTCATAGCGGTGCTGGTTCTATTCCTGGTGGTAGGCCTAGCCTATGGCACTTCCAGCGCCGAGTTCACATGGATCTACGACACTATTTACGGTCCTCTTACGGCTACGACGTACTCGCTCCTAGCATTCTGGGTCTGTTCCGCAGCATACAGGGCTTTCACACCTAGAACTTGGGAGAGCGCAATACTGGTGGTGACAGGGCTGTTTGTATTCTTCGGAGTACAGCCCATCGCTTCCGTGGTCTCACCCGTGTTCAACGACATACAGAGCTTCATACAGAACGTTCTGAACGTGGCCGGGATCAGGGGAGTCGTCCTAGGGATCGGCATAGGGATAATCGGCTTAGGTCTCAGAATCATACTGGGATGGGAGAGGTCCTGGATGGGGGCCGACTAACATGGGCGAAAAAACAACCTTAGAGAAGATACGTGAGATTGACCCCAGGATCATATACACTATATTGGTCATCTTCCTCTTGATACCCTATGTCAGGCCTCTGGGTATTCCGATCCCCATAAGCGGGGAGACTAAGGCCTATTGGGACTTCGTATCGAACATCGAAGAGGGCAGCGTCGTAGCAATTCAGCTAGCGAGCGACCCCTCCACGATTCCTCAAACCAGATCCTCACACCAGATAACCATGCTGAAGCTCTTTGAGAAAGACTGCAAGATTTTGTTCTTCACCCTGAGGGACGACGCGCCACCCCTCCACGAAGAGATGATGCTGTGGGTCAAGAGCAAACTACCGGCAGATAAACAACCCGAGTACGGAGTCGACTACGTCAACCTGGGCTACCTAGCCGACGCCGAGGCGACTATAGCCGCTTTGGTCGCAGACCTGAAGGGATTCGTTTCAGAGGACGCCTACGGCAAACCGCTGAACACCCTTCCGATGATGGCCGACATCAACACAGGCAGGGATTTCGACCTGCTGGTTTGGAACGACGGGTCGAGAGGGATCTACCTTTACGCGCTGAGACAGTGGCAGGAGAAGACGGGGATACCCATCCTCATAATCGCCGTCTCGATAAACAAACCAGGGATAATGCCGTACCTGCAATCAAAGCAACTGGTCGGGGCTTCCTTCGGCGTCGAGGGGAGCGCCCAGATAGAGTACATATCCGGATACATAGGCGACGCGATCAAGTCTTCGGAACCAGGTTCACTTTCAGCCCTCGCGATAACAATACTCCTGGTTTTCAGCAACGTAGTCTTCCTCATCCAGAGACAGGGAGGTAAGGGAAAGTGAGCCTAGTCGAGATCCTGACAATAATCATCCCCGTGGCCTTCACGCTGTTCATATTGACACTCGCTTACGGGGACAACCCCCTATACGAGATCGGTTCGTATCTACTCATAGGTTCATCGGCGGGCTGGACGGCGGTGCAGATGATCGATTTCCTCAGGAAGAGCGCCTGGGCCCCATCCGTGTCGGGGAAACCCTACTACTTCCTATCCATAATACTGGGACTAGCGCTCTTCGCTAGGTTCTTCAAGGAGTACAGGTGGGTCTACCGCTATCCAATGGCCGTAGTTATCGGTACCGGAACGGGGCTAGCCATCAACGGAGCCATAGGCGCCCAGATCGTGAAGCAGTTAACAGCGACCTTCCTGCCCGTGACAAGCGGGGACGCGATGTCGATACTCTCCAACCTGCTCATAATAATCGGCACCATCACCTCCCTGACCTACTTCCTGTTCACGGAGAGGTTCAGGGTAGGGCCGGCCCAGCAACTATCGACGATCGGAAGATACTTCCTCATGGCCGCATTCGGTGCCATCTTCGGCTCGGTGATGACCTTCAGGATAAACGTGCTCATAGGAAGGATCGACTTCTTGGTCCTGCCGGAGAACCTCTACTACAGCATAGTCTTAACGATACTGGTGCTTGCCTTCTTGATAGGCTACGACAAGTTCAAGTCAAGGGCCTAACCACCCTTTTCTTTAAATTTTGTTTAAAGTCTGTCCTTGCCCCAGAAACGTCTATGGCTGCCCTGAAGGGGAAGGCCATTGCTTAAGCATATATGGCGTGGGTTCATTCTTAGACGATGCAAATGGCTCAGCAAAGGCAAGACTTCAGGCTGATATACCACGGGGGGGCCAACCTTTACATCACCAACTTCTGCAACGGAAGATGCCACTACTGCTGCCTGAAGGAGTGGACCAGCGACGACCCGGGGAAGGCCTTGAACATGAGCTTCTCGGACCTGGACAGGGTCATCGACTGGCTGAAGGGCTCCAACATAGCCTTCGTCCAGCTGATGGGGGGAGAGCCAATGCTCCACCCCGAGGTAGTCGAGGTCGTGAGGCGGCTGAGGGGCTCAGGCATCACGGTAAGGACGATCCTAACCAACGGTCTCGCGGATACTGGGCTTTTCGAGAGGGTGTCGGAGGAGGTCGAGGCTAACTGGCTCGTGAACGTCAACCCGCCTGGCACCTACACGGGGGAGGAGTGGGAGACATTGAACAGGAACCTTGAGCTGCTCATGTGGAAGGGGGAGGACAGGCTCATAGCCGAGGAGCCCTTCGACGTGAGAAGCCTGTCCCTGCAGCTCGCCATAAACTTCTACGAGCCAGGAATCGACTACAGGTACATAATAGACCTCGCGAAGAGGTACAGGTGCTCCCACATCAGGTACGCCCCCTCCCACCCCTCAGCAGGAGTGACCAACACGCACGTCCCCTTCGAAGAGCTCCCCAGGATCAAGCCGACGATAATGAGCTTCGTGAGGGACGCCGTCTCTGAGGGGGTGAAGCCAGGGCTTGAGTGCGTCCTCCCTCCCTGTGTCTTCACGACGAGCGAGTGGAGGTACCTCATACTCTTCACCGAGGGCCTGAAGGCTGTCTGCCCGCCCGACCTTGAGGTGATGCCGGACCTCACGGTCTGCACCTGCGTATCTATGATGGGGAAGGCCCCCTTCTACAGCGTTGGCAGCATGAGCGCCCGGGAGATGCTGGAGGGCTTCCTCAGGGAGACCCGGAAGTATCGCGACGCGGTCCTGCCCCAGTGCGAGGAATGCGAGATATTCAAGGCGAGGGGGTGCCAGGGCTACTGCCTCAGGCTCAAAGCCGACCATATGAAAGGGGGATGGAGGTCCCTGTTTTCCCGGAATAAATAAAAGGAGTAAAAAAACTGTACTTAGCGACGGTTTTCTCCGATTCCCAATCGAGGAGGCAACGTTGGAGTAAGGCGTAGAGATCATCGCCTACGGTACATCTGTCAAACGGGACAGGCCCGATAAAGGGCCCCGAAATAGGCATCAAATTCATGGTGTTCGATCCCCGTCGATGTGTGGGACAGCTTGATCCCCTTCCTACAAAGGGGGGAATGTCGCATCGAACCGAGTGTAAAATAACTACTGTGGTTGTAGTCGGACCTTACCACACTCCGATTGGATTAAACAAAATAGAAGGTTATGGTGGTTTCATTTTTGGTCTGAATCGTTTTTTATATCCACCCATGCACCTTACTGCGATCGATATGTCGGGTAACTTGACGGAGGTTGAGAGGAAAATCCTGGGCGAGGTCTACTCCAGCTCCGAGGCCATGGATAACCTTGTGGTCCTGTGCGACGAGTTCGGGGGGAGGCTCGCCGGGTCTCCCGAGAACAGGGCTGCTGCAGAGTTCATACTCGGCAAGTACGAGGAGTATGGGTTCTCCGACCCCCACCTAGAGCCCTTCAAATTCCCAGGCTGCGAGGTGGTAGGAGGCAGACTGGAGATCGTCGATCCCGTGAAAAGGGGGGTCCCATGCGTCGTCGGCCCCATGAGCGTGACCGGCGAGGCCGAGGGGGAAGTCGTGTTCCTGGGCCACGGTGAGAACCTGGAGGAAAATCTGGACGGGCTTGAGGGCAAAATCGTCTTGACGACGGATCGGGGGCCGATCCCCAAGAGCATCATGGCGGGGGCGGTGGGCGTGGTGTGGATGCGCCCCTTCCCAATGATGGGCCCCACCACGGGGGTGACCCCCACCGTCCTCCCCACGGTCGGCATAAAATACGAAGACGGGTGCATGCTGAACCGCTTCATAGAAAGGAAAGGCGGCGTCAGGGTCAGGATAGAGACCGAGTGCAGGCACTCCGAGAGGGAGTCATGGAACGTATGCGGCGAGATACCCGGCAACGGGGGGTCCGACGAGTTCGTGATGTTCGGGGGCCACTACGACGGACACGAGGTGGCCCAGGCCGCCTTCGACTGCGGGGCCCCATCAATGGCCTCTCTGGAGATAGGGCGGGTCCTAAACAAGTTCAGGGATAGCCTGGACAGGGACGTGAGGATAGTCCTTTTCTCGGCAGAGGAGTTCGGCTGCTGGGGCTCCAAGGCCTACGCGAAGAGGCACGCCGAGGAAATGGAAAGAATGCGGTTCACCTATCAGTTCGACAGCTGCGCGGGGGGCTCCACTCAAGTGCTCACCATAGACCACTGGCCCGAGCTGGAGCCCTTCTTCGAGAGGCTGAGGGCCGACCTCAAAATAGAAATGCCCATGAGGCAGCAGAAAGGCCCGGGGGACTCGACGGCCTTCTTCGAGCTGGGAATCCCGACGGGCTGCATACGTGAGAGCCGGCGCTTCGACCACCCAGGCACGCTGGGAGGTTTATCCACTGTCTGGCACACCTGCTACGACACCGTGGACAAGATAGACATCCGCTCCCTGAGAGAGGTCGTGGCCATCGGAGCCGTCTCAGGCTACAGGATGGCGAACGCCGAGGAGTGGCCCAGCCACAGGAGCCCCGAGGAGATAGAGAAGACTCCCATCGCAAGGGCGAACAGGAAAGCAGAGGAGCTGAACAAGGAACTCAAGGCTTACCTAACCGCCCACAGGGAGAGGCTCTGGCCCGAGGCCAAGGACTACTTGGGGAGGCTCTAAACGGCCTTCTAAGCCTCTCTTTTCCGACGGGAGCCTAGAAATCGGGTGAAGTGGCTTGAAAATCGACCAGGAGAGATGCGTCGGATGCTTTTCCTGCGTGCCCTACTGCCCTGTGCAGGCGATCAAGAAGGATGAGATCGAGGGCTCAAGGACGGCTTCCATCGACCAAGAGGAGTGCGTCGAGTGCGGGGTCTGCCTGAGGGCCGGTGTCTGCAAGACCGAGGCCATCTACTGGCCCGAGCTGACGTGGCCCAGATCCATCAGGCAGGCTTTCAGCGCCGTCCTCATCGGATACGGAGCCCTGGAGAAGGCGGGGATACACGGTTACAGGAGCACATCCTCAGGCGGAGGGAGGGGCACTTCGGAGATGAAGACGAACGACGTCACGGGAAGGTATCGGGAGGGGGAGGTGGGGATAGCTGCGGAGCTCGGGAGACCAGGCGTATGTTTCTCCTTCAGGGACCTGGAGAGGGTCACCATGGCCATGAAGGAAGCGGGCTGCGAGCTGGAACCGGAGAACCCAGTGACGGTCCTGCTCGACCCGGAGACTGGGAGGATAAGGTATAGGGAGCTGATGGGCGAGAGGGCCCTCTCAGCCATAGTCGAGACTAAGGTGGAGCAGGGTAGGGCCGTAGAGGTGCTCGGGGCCTTGAAGGAAGTCGCCAGGAAGGTGGACACGGTGATCACCGTCGACGTCATATGCAAGTGCGTGGAAGGAGCCATCCCTGTCAAGCCCGCCCTTGAGGAGGCGGGCATCAGGGTTAGGATCAATGGCAAGACCAACGTCGGGTTGGGGAGGCCCCTGATCCCATGACCCACAGCAACCACAGGAGGGGGAGCAGGGAGTCCCTGGAAGAGGACTACGTGATCCTAGTGAGAAACGTCAAGGACGAACCGGAAAAAGCGATGAAAGCCCTGGAGATACTATCGAAGCACAACCCCGTGGGCTTGATAAAGAGGCGCACGGGAGCACCGCTTCGATACATGAAAAACTGGGACGAGGCCCTGAGCCTGAAGGAGCTGCTCGAAGACCCTGATCCGCCGCAATATGTCACGGGGGTCTACACGAGCGAAAAAGACGTCGAGGGAGTCATAAGGGACCTGGCAGAGGCGGATCTGGGCTTCTCTGTCGTGGTGAGCGGCATCTTCAACAACGTGTTCGGCATCTGCGAGAGGGTGGAGACGGGGCCCCACACGGTCAACATGTCTATGGAGACCATCGGCAGGACTGAGTTGCTACCGGAAGACAGGATACTGGAGATAACCACCATGTGTGGCCACAGCCTTATAAGCCAACATCTCGTCCGCCACCTGATAGACAGGGTCAGGAAGGGGGCGATGACCGCCGAGGAGGCAGCGCTGGAGCTGGGCAAGCAGTGCGTCTGCAACTTCTTCAACCCCTTCAGGGCGGCGAAGATAATCGATAAGTACGTCGACCTACAGAGGTGACTCAAACCCAAAACGGGAAATTGGAGGCGAATACATGAAGGACGAAGGAAGGAAGGTGGTCTACGTCTTAGACCTGCTCCACCTCATCGAGAAGAAGCTTGGTGATGAGAGGATTAAGAACATGACGATAGAACAGATACTAGAACTGAGGGACGATACCCTGGCCCTCATAGAGAAGGAGATCACGCCCCGAGATTTCGAGAGGAGATGGAAAATATAGAACCCCGTTTTTAACACACGTTGAAATGTTCGGAGACGGGGCCCCGTCCGACGCCTTTTCCCAGACTGGAGGCTAGGGGTCAAACTCTTAGGCCTGGGACTCTATGGCGGAGGCGACCTCCTCCAAGACCTCTATGGGTTTTATCAGGGGTATCCTTACGTGGTACTCTCCGGTCTCCCCGAAGGCCACGCCAGGGCGGAGAAGGATCCTGCTCTCCCTCAGGAGCCTCTCGCAGAACTCTATGGACCTCACCCCCAGGCCCCTTATGCTCGGGAAAGTGAATATGGAGCCCTCGGGCATATGGCACCTCACCCCCTCTATCTCGTTTAGCCTGGGGACGAGGAACCTCCTCCTCCGGTCGAACTCCCTGGCCATCTCTTCGACAGGCTCCCAAGGCCCCTTGAGGGCCTCCAGGCCGGCGAGCTGGACGAAGGTATTAGTTCTGTACCCTATTGGCATCTGGGATATCTTTGAGGAGATGGGTCTGTCAGCGATAAGGCACCCGAGCCTCCAGCCCGTCATGGCGAAGGTCTTCGAGAAGCTGAGGCTCACGATGGTCCTCTCCCTCATCCCTGGGAGGGCGGCTATGCTGCGGTGCCCTAGCCCGTCCCAGACAAGCTCGTTGTAGACCTCGTCGGAGACGACCAGGAGGTCTCTGTCCTCTGCCAGGTCGGCGATCCCGCCGAGTTCTTCCTCCGTGTAGACGGTCCCCGTTGGGTTGTTAGGGTTGCAGAGGAGGATCATCTTCGTCTCGGGGGTGACCCCCTCCTTCAACGCCTCTGTGTCTAGGCGGTACCCCTCTTCCTCCAGCAGGGGCACTCCCACCCCCCTCGCACCCAGGTACCGGATCAGGGGCGAGTAGGCCATGTAGTAGGGCTCTGGTAAGATGACCTCGTCTCCCGGGTCCAGGGTGCCCGCAGCGGCTGCGTAAAGGGACTGGCCGCTCCCCGAGGTCACCACGACCTCTGAGGGGTCCCAATCCACCCCGTATTTGCCGTGGTACTCGGCTATGGCCTCCCTGAGAGCCGGCACACCCTGGTTCGGGGGGTAGTGTGTCCAACCCTCTTTGAGGGCCTTCACAAGAGCCTCCTTGATGTGCCTCGGGGTGTCGAAGTCGGGGTCCCCTCCCTGGAGCCTCACAACCCCCTCCATCTTCCCCGCCATCGCCACAACCTCCTCGTGGGGCTCCCTGCCCATCCCCCTCAGACGCTTCCCCAAGAACCTCTCAGCCAAAGGGTCTCACCTTCCCCCTATTAAACCGAGGAGGGTAATAAATCGTTTAGCACTCCTTCGGTCGATCCGGGGCTTCCAAGGCGTGACGATTCAGGGCGATGGCCATTCTCGACGTTTCGGCCTGTAAGCCCGACTCTTAGAATGGAAGTCTTCAGGGATTTGACGGGCCGTTTGCTTTTCAGGGCAAGAAGGCTGATAAACCGGGTGCGTAGTAGGAATAGGAGCGATGCTAAATGCCTGTGTTCAGTGCGGAACAGCTCAGGACCGTGGGCGCGGGGATATTCAAGGCCCTAGGCGCCCCCGAGGAAGAAGCGGAACTCGTTTCCAACCTGCTTGTCGAGGCCAATCTGACGGGTTTCGACAGCCATGGGATGATCAGGCTTCCCATCTACGCCAGGGGCCTAAAGATGGGGGCGGTGAAGCCGGGGACGGGGATAAGTATAGTGAGTGAGACCCCAAACACAGCCGTCATCGACGGAGGATGGAACTTCGGCCAGGTCGTCGCCAAGCAGGCTATGAGGATCTGCATGGAGAAGGCGAGGGAGAACGTTGTCGGCCTGGTCACCGTCCACCACTGCCAGCACGTCGGCCGCCTCAACACCTACGCCGAGATGGCCCTTGAGGAGGACATGATAGGCATAATGAGCGTCAACTCCGCCAGCTACGTCGCGCCCTACGGGGGGAAGAC
>CAYGAH010000085.1:0-1516 GCA_964347685.1 uncultured Candidatus Bathyarchaeia archaeon
ATGGAGCCGAAGTTGGCCATCTCAGGGTATGGCGTCAATGGGATCGGGATCTGCTTGGGGTACAGCGCCTCGTCTTCGGGGTAAAGCCCCTTCCAGGCCCAGTTGGCGAGCCTGTCCCCGGGGCGCATCGAGTCCGTCCCCAGGCCTACCCCCTTGAACCAGACAGGGGAGTCGGTGTACCTCTTGGCTACTTCCTCAGAAGCCATTAGGAGGACCGCCGCCCCTTCGGATATGTTGGCGATGTTCAGCGACCTGTAGGGCCAGCATATGAGGCGGGAGCCCCAGACGTCGTCCAAGTTGATCTCGCCTGTCCCGTGCTGGCTCACCCACTGGGAGAAGGGGTTCACCACGGCGTTGTTGTGGTCCTTCACGGCTATCCTGTTGAGGTCCTCCTCGGTCTCCCCGTAGAGGTGCATGTGCCTCACCTCCAGGGCGGCGTAGTAGCCGTTGTAGTATCCGCCGACGGTGAAGTCCCAGTCTGTGTCTGAGGCGGCGGCGATGAACTCGTTCGTCTTCGCCGTGTCCACCTCGGACATCTTCTCCCAGCCTGGGACGAGGACGAGGTCGTAGTACCCCGACTTTATCAGGAAGTAGGCGTTTATTATGGCGTCCATCGGCGTAGATCCCCCGGCCTCGACCCTGTAGCCAGGCTTCGTGCTCAGGCCCAGGTAGTCCTGGATTATCCAGCCCATGCATAGCTGCTGGTTGAGGTGGTCACTGAAGTAGGACATCTGGACGGCCGCGATGTCACCGGTGTCGAGTTCCGGCGTGCTGTCAAGGAGCTGCTTATATGCTTGGGCCACAAGCTCCTCAGCCACCTCCCTCCTGTGGACGTCGAACCGGGAGATGCCGCCTCCCACCATGGCGACCCTGGTCATAGGTCTACCCCCATGGACGGGGATGGGAAGAAAAGCGGGAAAGAATCAGTCATGTTTCATTCCGGCTAACAGTATCTTCGATTTCGTTTTAAGAATTATGCCTGAACATAACGCTTAGGCGGGCCGAGCCCCCCTCAACATGAATCGGGCTATCGTGTTCCTCTGTATCTCCGTGGTCCCCTCGTATATCTCAGTCACCTTGGCGTCCCTGTGGAGCCTCTCAACGTCGTACTCCCCCAGGTATCCGTACCCTCCCAGGATCTGGACTGCTTCGTCCGTAGCCTCGACGGCAACCCTCCCGGCTCGGGCCTTCGCCATGGAGGAGGCCATGGGGTCGGGCCTCCCCTGGTCTATCAGCCATGCAGCCTTGTAGACGAGAAGCCTCGCGCCCTCGATTTTTATCGCCATATCAGCGAGCTTGTGGGAGATCGCCTGGAGCCCGTGGATCTTCACCCCGGCTACCTCCCTCTCCCTGGCGTAGCCTAGCGCCCTGTCCAGGGCGCCTTGGTCTAACCCCACGGCCTGGGCCGCGATCTCCACCCTGCTCTCGTTGAAGAACCCCATGGTGTGGTAGAATCCCCTGTCCAGCTCCCCAAGGAGGCTTCCCTCGGGTGCCCAGACCCCGTCGAAGGCAACCT
>CAYGAH010000086.1:0-6382 GCA_964347685.1 uncultured Candidatus Bathyarchaeia archaeon
AGGGGGGTGATAGTCGGCGACCTGCGGGGGGATTGGCCGCTAGCGGAGACGATCGAGAGGCTCAAAGAGATCATCGATAACAAGGAGCGCTGCATCGCCAAGAGCACGCTGATCCGAGGCAGATGAGGCCAGGGGGCATCAATTAAAATATAAGCAGCCATTGAAGAACGATGTTAGTCCTATGTACGATCTCGAGAGACTGCGCCGCAACTCCGAGCCGGTTGCTGGATATATTGAATCGGTCGGAAATGAGCGCCTCGAGTTCAAGAGGCGCTTTGAGGAGTACAGGCTGGACCGAGGCGTGGTGGAGGAGCTGAAGGCCCACGCTGGGAAGGGAGTGGCCTTCGTCTTCTCCGCAAGCTGGTGCCCCGACTGCCACAGGAACGTCCCCGTCCTGGGCCTCATATCGGAGGCCACTGGGCTCGAGGTGAGGGTCTTCGGGGGCCTCATGAGGGACTCAAAGAACTCCTCCGAGATATGGAGGATACCACCTTCGCCGGGGGAGGTGAAGGATTTCGACGTTAGGAAGATACCCCTCGTCGTCGTCCTCAGTAGGGAAGGGGAGAAGCTGGGGGAGATCGTGGAGAACCCTCCGCAGGGGAAGACCCTTGAGGAGGCTGTCCTCGAAATCCTGAGAGGGGGCTGAACCTCCGGGAAACCCCTTTATCCTGTGACCCTGATCATCATCCGTGATCCCGATGGAAGGGGGAATCCTTGCGGTCGTCTCCCACCCAGACGACGAGACCCTCGGATGCGGGGGAACCCTTGCCCTGCACGCTATGAGGGGGACATCTACGGAAGTCCTGTGCCTGACCTGCTCTCCGCCGGAGAGGCGTGGGGAGCTGATCCGCGCCGCTGGGGCCCTAGGGCTCCCAGAGCCGGTGGTTTTCGGGGAAGAGGAGCTTGCAATCAACGGCGGGGTCATACGCCGTGTCTCCGACCTCATAGCCTCCTCCCGCCCCAGGGTGGTGGTGACCCACCTCCCCTTCGACTACCACAGGGAGCACCGAATGGCCCACGAGCTGGTGAGGGAGGCCTTGGAGTGGGCGGCCCACACGACGACCCAGGAAGAGCCATGGCTCGTGGAGAGGCTCCTACTTATGGAGGTGAACACCCTCATCCCCACCCCCCACGTCCTGGTCGACGTCTCAGAGGCCATGGGGAGGAAGGAGGAGGCGATGGGATGCTACGCATCCCAGCTCGGGAAGTTCCCCTGGGGCTACTACCAGAGGTTCAGCCTCAAGAAGGCGGAGCTCAGGGGAGTCCAGGCGGGCTGCGGATACGCAGAGGCCTTCGTGGAGGAGCCCCTGGCGGAGAACAGCCCCTTCTACGAGGCGAAGGCCACAAGGAGCCTAATCTAGGCCGCTCTGCTTGTGGTTCTGCGCAAACGTTTAAAGAGGCTGGGACCGGGTTAGTTCTTCATTAATGGTGAGGCTCATGAACCTTTACGGTCTTAGGGTCATAGACTTCCACTCTCACTTCCCCACGTCTAGCTGGGGGAGGCGCGGGGGCTGGCTCAAGAGGCTCATCGAAAGGTACGGGGAGGAGAGGGCCCGCGTCATAATGGAGCAGACGAGGAGGTACAGGGAAGACTGGAGGAGGATGTGGGGCTTCGAGCCCCCCGAGACCGAGGAGCACACGGACGAGGAGCAGGCTGCCAGGTGGGTCGAGGACCTTGACAGGAAGGGGGTGGAGAGGGTAAACTTCGTCATGGGAGGAGGGAACGACAACCTTGCGAGGATCGTATCGATGCACCCCGATAGGTTCACGGGGTTCGCCCACCACGACCCCTTCGGGGAGGGGGCGGCGGAGGAGCTGGAGAGGGCGGTGGAGGAGCTGGGCCTGAGGGGGTTCAAGATGATAGCCTCAGCCCAGACGAGGCCCATAGACGACAGGGCCCTCTACCCTCTCTGGGAGGCGGCGGAGAGGCTCGGGGTCCCCGTGCTCATCCACTTCGGGGTCCTGGGGGGAGGAGGGGGGCCCGCAAACAACCTCAGGAACATGGACCCCCTGACCCTATGGGAGGTAGCGGCGTCCTTCCCCACCCTCAGCTTCGTAGTCCCCCACTTCGGCTCATGCTACCTCAGGGAGCTCCTCCAGCTGTGCTGGTCGTGCCCCAACGTCCTCATAGACACCTCAGGCTCAAACCAGTGGATGAGGTGGATGCCCTACGAGCTGACCCTGGGGGGGCTGTTCAGGAAGTGCGTAGAGACTGTCGGGCCGGAGAGGATCGTGTTCGGCACCGACTCGAGCTACTTCCCCAGGGGGTTCGCCGTGGATTACCTGAGGGAGCAGCTGAGGGAGTGCTACTCCATCAGCCTGGAGAGGAGCAGCATAGAGAAGATATTCCACGGGAACGCAGAAAGGCTCCTCAAGCTGGGATGAGGCCCCAAGATTTTTTATTGGGCTCCGGAGAAAACCAACCATAACCCGGGGAATGGCTTGAAGCAGGAGAAGGAGGCGCAGCCCGCCTACCAGCTCTACAGCGGGTACCTAGAGGGGGCCGTGGCCGGCGAGGTGGCAGAGAGGCTCTGGGGGAAGATACCTGCCAACATGGCCGAGGCCTACAGGGCCCTCCCCGCCGTGAGGAGGGGGTACGGGGAGGCTCCTGAGGGCATAGAGGACCTAAAGAAGGCCATGAAGGACCAAATCAGGGGCCTGGGCTTCCTCACCTCAAGGGTCTCAGAGGGCATCGACCGCTTGGAAAACGGGGTGGTGGAGTCTGGACACCAGCCCATCTGCCTGGGAGGCCCCAGCCTGATCCTCAACAAGATCGCCTGCATCAGGAGCCTCTGCGACCTCGGCGGAGACGGGTTCGTCCCCCTCTTCTACGTCGCCGACTACGACGGGGTCCAGGCTGAGCTCCTGAACACCAGGGTCCCCAGCACATCCCCCAGGGGCCTCCTGATGGCCTATCCCTCGGGGCCCGAGCACAAGGGCTCCCCCATAAACGCCCTCCCCAACCCTCCCGAGGAATGGCTTAGGGAGACCTTCGAGAGGATAGAGGGGAACTACAGGGGGTTCATGAGGGACCTCGACGGGCGCGTTCAGGAGAGGGCCCTCGCGAACCTGGCCCACTCCATGACAGTGCTTAGGGGGGGGTACTACTCGACGGGGAACGTCTCCGACTGGTCCGCAAGGGTTCTGGGCTCCCTCGTGGACTTGGAGGCCGACCTGGGCGTTCCCATGATCTCACCCTCGGCGCAGGAACTCCGCCCCCATTTCCAGCAAGGCTACGAACTCCTCCTCTCCGAGCCCAACAGGGGCGCCTTCATAGAGGCTTCCAACGGGGCCGTCGCCCTCTTGGAGGGGGCCGGTTACAGGCCCCAGATAGGGAGGAGGACAGATGACTACGTCCCCTTCTTCCTGGAGTGCCCCACGAAGGGCTGCAACAGGACTAGGGTGGAGCTGAAGTATCGCCGTCAGCACGGCTCCTCCATCGCGGAAGCCTACGGGAAGTGCCCCACGTGCGGGGAGGTGCACGAGTTCTCCTTCGACGCCGGGAGCCCAGACCTCTCCGACGTCATAGACAGGATCTCCCCAAGGGTCGACTCGAGGCAGGTAGTGGTGGACTCCGCCATCCCAGTCCTGGCCCACGTGGGGGGGCCCGGGGAGACAGGCTACTATGCAGAGGTGATCCCAGGGGCGAGGGCACTGGGCGTCCCCTTCCCAGTCTTCGTCAGGTACACCAGGACCTTCTACAACACCCCCTGGAACGAGGGGTACGCAGCGGGGCTGAGGGAGAGGGGCCTCCCAACGCTGATGAACGACGACCTCTTCGGGGCCCTAGGCCTATGGGTGGAGGCGAGGAAAGGGGGGGATGGTAGGGGGATCGCCGAGGCCCACTCGGAGATAAAGAGATCCATAGAAGATGTGGACCAGCGGCTGCTGGAGCGCAGGAGGATACTCGAGGCTGAGATCGAGGGCATAAAGGAGGGGCTGAGGGCACCTGGCGACAGGGGGGCCCTGATCGGGGAGCTGAGGCGGAAACAGGGCCTGTCCAGGATGATTGAGACGTACCTCTCATCCGCCCTGGGGAGGTTCGCCCCAGAGAGGTTCGGACAGGAGGTGAGCTGGTCCTGGCTCGACCTGGCAGCGGTAACGGGTTTGGGGGACCTCATGGGGGTCTACCTCCGCCTCTACGACGGCCTCACCCCCAACTCCTCCATCTACTTCGTCAACGTCCGGCTACCCCCATGAGGACTTCAAGGTACTGCTCCACCACTCTCTCCGCTGTGTACCTCTCCAGTATTGTGCGGCGGGCCTCCTCCCCCAGCCTCCGCCTCAGCCCTGGGTCCTCGTTGAGCTCTACTATCCTCTCTGCTATGGCCTCGGGGTGCTTCGTGGGGACGAGGAACCCGTTGAAACCGTCCCTGACTATCTCGGGGACGCCCCCTACGCTGGTGGCGACGAAGGGAAGGCCGCTGCTCATCCCCTCGAGGAGGGTGAGGGGAGCGCTCTCGGTCTCAGAGCAGAGGACGGCGACGTCGCTGCACCTCATCAGGTTGGCGACGTCGCTCCTGTACCCCGTGACAAGGACGTGGCGGCGGAGGCCAAGGCTTTCTATGAGCCTCTCTATGCTGTGCCTCTCGGGGCCGTCCCCCACGAGCATGAGCCTGGCGTCGGGGGCCCTCTTCACGACGATCCTCATGGCGTAGACGAGGTCCTGGATGCGCTTCACGGGCCTGAAGTTGCTCACGTGGATGACGACAACGTCCCTCCCCGAGTCGCCCTCCAAGGCCCCGCAGGGGGCGGGGCTGAAGGCATCCGGGTCCACGAAGTTGGGGATTACCCTCACCTCCCTCCCTATCCCCAGCCTCCCCCTGGCCTCCCTCGCCATGTACCCAGAGACTGCAGTGACGGCGTCGGCCCCCTCTACGGAGTGGGCGTTCACAGGCATGTATGAGGGGTCGCTTCCCAGGATGGTGACGTCGGAGCCGTGGAGGGTGACCACGTAGGGGACCCCGGTTATACCCCTCGCGAGGAGGGCAGCGGTGGCGTGGGGTAGGGAGTAGTGGACGTGGAGGACGTCCAGACCGAACTTCTCGGAGACCCTCGCCATCTCAGATCCCAGGGCGACGGTGTAGGGCGGGTACTTGAACAGGGGGTAGTCGACGACGTTGACGAGGTGGACGAAGACACCCTCGTGGTCCACCCCCTGGATGGCCACGGGCCTCTCGTAGGTGATGAAGTGGGCCTCGTGCCCCCTCCTCGAGTACTCTACCCCCAGGCGGGTAGCGAGGATGCCGCTCCCTCCCACAGTCGGGTAGCATGTTATACCTATCTTCAAACGGAGACCCCCTAGAACCCTAACTGGTTACAGTTGGTTGAAAAGGGAATAAAAAGGTGGGTTTTAAGCCTTCTGCGCGCCCTTCATCCTTTTCTCCAGGCCGAGGATGGCCGCGACCTGGCCCTCGTGGTGGTGGATCTCTGAGACGAGCATCATCAGGGCTTGCCCCCTCTTCCTCTTGCCCCAGAAGTCTATCTCCTCTTCGAGGGATGCGTCTGTCAGCCCTTCCAGGTTTCTCATGGTGTCGGCTTCGCCCCTCTCCAGGTCACCCAAGATCTTCTCGAGGGAGTAGCTGCTGTTCCCTACGTAGTCCTTGGGCCAGCCGTTGGGCCAGTAGCTCATTTCGCCCTTAAGGACCCTGGGAATGTAGACCTGGGTCATGTTGGTGACGTGGGTTAGTATCCACCTCACTGTGTTTGCCTCGCTGCAGGACCTCCAGTCCAGCTGCTCTGGCTTCAGTTCCTTCGTCGCCCTCCCCAGGTGGTCGAAGCCCATCCGGGCGAAGTCCTTTATGGTCTCGGCTCTCTCGGACATTTCGCCAAACCGTTCTTATCTTGGGGCTAAGGGCCTATATGCCTGGTGGTCTGCCTCTTTCCAGATGGGAAAAAAGGGTTGGGTTCTTCGGTCTCAGGCCAGGAATTTGGGGTCCTTCTCCTTCAGCCTCTTAATCGTCCCCCGGAGGTAGGCTATCTGGCCCCTGTGGTGCACGATCTCGCCTAGGTAGGCGAAGAGGCCGGTCTTCCTCTTCCTCTTGCCTCCCCACAGGGGGATCTCCTCCTCTAGGTCGGCGTCGGACAGCTTGCCAATCCCCTCCAGGACAGCCTTCTTCCCGGCGTCTATGTCCTTGAGCATCTTCTCTAGGCCGTGGTGCCTGTCTGCGTAGTCGTTTGGCCAGCCACTGGGCTTGTAGTCGGGGTCTCCCTTTATGATCCTCTGGAGGGAGAGGTTGCTTATCCTGGCGAGGTGGTTCAGGATCCACTCTATGTCGTTGGAGACCTCTGTGGGCCTCCACACCATCTCCTTCTCCGTTAGGCCCTCCACGGTCCTCCCCAGGCTCTCGTAGATGTACTCGGCGTACTCCTTCAGTATGGA
>CAYGAH010000087.1:0-1765 GCA_964347685.1 uncultured Candidatus Bathyarchaeia archaeon
TCCTGCACCCTTGCGAACCTGCGCATCAGGTCCTGGAAGGGGAGGGGCTTCCCGCCCTCACCGATCGCGGTCACCTCCCCGTCGAGGATGTAGTCCCCCGGCGCGAAGCGGCTCTTAGCCAGTTCGACTATGTCAGGAAGGCTCTCGGTCACGTCAGAGAGGCGCCTGCTGAACACCCTGACCTCGTCGCCCCCCCTGTGTATCTGGATGCGGGCGCCGTCGAACTTGAACTCAAATGCAGAGCGCCCCCCGTGCTCCTCCAGCACCTCCGATACGTCGTAGGACATCGTGGCGAGCATAGGCTTCAGGGGGACGAATAGGGCCACGCCTATCCTACCTAGGCCCCCCTCCCCCTCCTTGAGGGCTACCCTCGCGACCTCCCCGAGGTCCCCGGTGAGCATCAGGGCCCTCCTTACGAGCCCTAGGGGGGCACCGGACGCCTCTGCTATGCCCTCAAGCATCATGCCCTCGTTCACGCCTATGCGCATCTCACCGAATACTATCCTGACGAGGACCTCGGCCTCCTCCCTGCCCGCGCTGCTGATAAGACCCTCAAGGAGCCTCTCCTTCATGCGCCTAGAACCAGGCCCGGAGGCTGCGGCTATCTCCCCCATCGTCTCCCGGACCCTCATTATGGTGAGGGGCCCGTCCACGAGCGTGGTCTGCCTGTTCCCCTCAAGGACCCTCCTCACAGTCTTCCACCCCACCTCGAGGCTCCTTGGGTCGAACTCCGGGAAGACGGCGCCCACGACGAGGAGGACGGCTGGGGCCTCCTCCCCCGGCTTGAGGCTCCTGAGGAAGCCCGCCAGCAGCCTTGTCTTCTCCTTCCTCTTGGTTGTGGCTTCGAGGCTCTTGCAGAGCTCTACGAGGGCGGAGAAGGGCGTCTCTGGCATCTCAGCCCCCCACCCAGTCGGTTATGCTCCTCTGACGGCCCGCCCTCCTCATCCTCTTCACTATGGTCTCCACCCTTCCCCTCGAGAAGCCCCTCTCGTCGCAGAGGAAACCGTATAGCCCCTCCTCATTCAGCCCCCCCGCCTCGAGGCTGTAATCTTCTGTGACATCCGGCTCCAAGTATATGCGCCTGATCTCCCCGTGTTCTGGGGCGATCTTAGTGAAAATTTCTTCGGGCAGGTGCTCCAGGTCGCCGTGCTCCTTGACGAGTTTCAGGGCGGTCTTGGGGCCCACCCCCCTGACTCCGGGGTTGAAGTCCGTCCCCACGAGTATAGCCAGGTCGATTAGCTGCCCCCTGGTCAGCCCCAGGCCCGCCAGGTTCTCCTCCAGGTCGATGACCTCCGGCTCGAGCCTCCTCGCCCTCCCCTTGCTGGGGAGCCACTCCTCCCCCTGGATGGTAAGGTACCTCACGAGCCTGGGGGCTCCGAATAGGAGGGAGCCGTAGTCCCTGCTGTTCGTCGCCCATACTTCCCCCTTCGCCGCCATGTGGGCGGCCTGGGCTTCCCCCTCTCCAGGGGCCTGGACCCAGGGAATTCCAAGGAGTTCTAGGAGCCTCTTGGAGTCCTTAATCCCCTCGGAGGTGAGGCGCCCCGTCATCACCGCCTTCGAAATAGCCGCCTGGTAGTCCCCCGCCTCCAAGGCCTCCCTGTACTCCTCCTCTGCCCTCACCCTACCCTCCCTCCTCTTCTCCACCTCCAGCCTCTTCAGGGCAGGGGGCTCACCGTCGAAGACGAAGACGAGCCCCATTCCGTAGTCCGAGACGAGCCTGGTGGTCCTGAAGGCCAGGCCGACCAGGTGGGAGGTTACCCTCCCG
>CAYGAH010000088.1:0-1565 GCA_964347685.1 uncultured Candidatus Bathyarchaeia archaeon
GGCTGTTTGTGACGATAAAGACGTAATCTCCCCTCCCGACCTTCTCGATCAGACCCTCCGCAGCTAGGAGGGTCAGGGGCCTACCGTACCGCTCCCTCGCCTCGTCGTATACCCTCATCCACGGGTGCCTCAGCTTGGCGGGCCCTCCCCTGCCCTTCCTTATTATGGGAGCTGTCCCGGCGGGGGTGGAGACGATCCTGTCCACCACGTCTCCCAGCCCCTGTATGAGCTGCCCTCTCAGATCGCTCAAACGATCCACCACAATGACGGGGGCGAAAGGACTATTAATCATTTGAACCCGGGCACCTAACCCCCGGAGGGGACGCAAGAAGGGGTGCGAAGACCCTAAAGGGACTCAACGAACCGATGACGCCCTCATCTCCGAAGCCCCACCCCAAACCCCGCGGTCCGCTCCGCCGGAAAAATGGCCCCTCGGGACGGCCCCGGAAATCGTAATAAGAGCCACTCGGTGAATACCCTAAGTGATGGGATTTGCTGAGGGATAAGGTCGCGATAGTTACAGGGGCATCGAGGGGTATAGGGAGGGCGGTAGCCCTTGCCCGGGGGCGGGAGGGGGCTCGGGTCGTGGTGAACTACCTCAGGGGGGAGGCCGAGGCCGGGAGGGTTGCCGAGGGGGTGAGGGGGATGGGAGGGGATGCGATGGCTTTCAGGGCCGACGTCGGGGAAAGAGGGAGCGTCGAGGAGATGGCCGAGGAGGCCCGAAGCAGGTTCGGCCCCGTGGATATCCTCGTGAACAACGCTGGGGTCCTCCTCGACGGGGGGAGCCTCATCGAGTTGGACGAGGGGGAGTTCGACCCCATGTGGAGGGTGAACGTCAGGGGGGTCATCAACTGCACAAGGGCTGTGGCCCCCCAGATGAAGGCGAAGGGGTACGGAAAGATCGTCAACCTGGCCTCCGTTGCGGGTCTGGGAACAGCCATCAGGCCAGGGAACATGCTCTACGCCTCAACGAAGGCGGCGGTTATAGTCCTCACAAAGCGCCTAGCCCTTGAGCTGGGGGAGCACGGGATAAACGTTAACGCGGTCGCCCCAGGGCTTATAAAGACAGATATGGGCCTGGCTGGGAGGCCAGAGGAGGAGCAGAGGGAGAGGCTGGACTACTACAGAAGGCACAGCGTCCTGGGCAGGATAGGGGAGCCCGAGGAGGTTGCGGAGGCCGTCCTCTTCCTCGCCTCCGACAGGGCAAGCTTCATCACTGGGCAGGTGCTCACAGTGGACGGGGGGCGCACAGACTTCATCACCCACTCCCTTTAGCCCCCAGGGCCCCGAAACAGGCCCATCGCCCCCATCCTAACCGCTCGTTGATGCGATCGTGAACCGTTATAAGCCGATTCACCCGAAATCAGAGTGGTCAAGTTGTCTCGGATGCGGGACCTGTTCTTCGACGAGTTCTACGAGGAGCTGGAGAGGGTCGCCTCAGGAATCCAGGAGGAGGGGGAAGAAACCCCCACGCCCCCTGTACTGGCCGAGGAGGCCGGAAGGCGCTGGCACCCCTACCCCCCCGACCCAGAGGAACGCGAGGAGGCCCTCGTAGCCGTGGACGG
>CAYGAH010000089.1:0-3721 GCA_964347685.1 uncultured Candidatus Bathyarchaeia archaeon
GCAGTGTCCCCCGTCCCCGCGATTACTGGGATGCGGCCGTTCACCTGGTCAACGCAGGCCTCTATGACCCTGGCCCTCTCCTCCTGGGTCATCAGGGAGAACTCGCCCGTCGTGCCGCATGGGACGATACCGGTTATCCCTTTCTCTATAAGCCATTCGATGAGGTTCCTGAACGCCTGCTCATCGAACTCCTCATCCTTGTCGAAGGGAGTCACCACCGCCGGCAGGACGCCCTCGAGCCTGAAACCACTTACTCTAACCATGATGAACCCTGAAGATAGATGGTTCTAAGTGTTTATAAAAAGAAACGGGCGAACCAAAACGGGCACCGCATAGCCACAATCGAATTTGGTCTCTCCTTGTCCTTTGCTTCCCAGATTTTTTAGGTTACCCGAGTGATCGTATGTGCTGAAGGAGCGGTTTCGACCAATGCCTATAGAGATTTCTGCGGAGACCGCCGCCAGCTTCACTCTGAAGAGACACCACCTCATCGAGAGGGCCCCGAACTCCGAGTCCATCAGGGTGATCGAGGACATCCTGGGGTTGAACGCCCAGGGGGCAATGAACTACCAGCTGAGCCTCTGGAACAGGGTCTCCGGCCTCGACAGGGGACTCCTCCCAAGGGCCCTCTTCGAGGAGAGGAGCCTGGCTAGGTCCTGGCTCATGAGGAACACAGTCCACATAATACCAGCCCGTAGGCTACTGCTCTTCCGAGCGGCCCTGAGGGAGAGTCTTATGAGGGAGTGGAACCGCTGGACAGTCAAGACCGGGACGAAAGAGGGCCCCAATGCCTGGGAGCCCCTATACGCCGGGGTCCTAGAAGCCCTCGAGGAGGGGCCCCTCACCTTCAACCAGATGCTTGAAGGGCTCGGCTGGGCGGGGAAGAACGCGAAGGGTAGGCTGCACAGGCTCGTCAGGGAGATGAGCCTCCAGGGCCTCGTCTGCCACGCAGTTTCTTCCGGCCCATGGTACCATGACACGGAGCACTCCTTCGCCAGGGTGGACAGGTGGCTCCCCGAATCGGGATTCTCGGGCTCAGATGAGGAGGCCAGGGTAGAACTGGCCAGGCGCTACCTCAGGGCGTACGGGCCGGCCTCGGTCAGCGACTTTGCCTACTGGGCGGGGATGAGGGTCGGGGATGCCCGTCCTACGTTCGATTCCCTGGAAGATTCAGTCACCGATGTCGAGATCGAAGGACAGAGGAGGAGGCTTCACATCCTCGAGGAGGACGCATCAGAACTGCAGGGCGCGACCATCGAGAGCCCTCATGCCAGGCTTCTTCCCCAGTTCGACGCGTTGTTGATGGGGCACGGAGACAAGAGCCGTTTCATCGACCCCGGGGTGAAGAAGCGGGTATTCCTTCCGAGGGCCGATGTCGCAGCGACCATGCTGGTCGATGGCAGGATCGGGGGCGTCTGGAGGATGAGGAAGGAGAGGAGGCTGTGGAGGGTAGAGCTAGAGCCCTTCGGAGTCATGCCGCCAGAGCAGGTTGAGGCCGTGGATGGGGAGGTCGACCGCCTCAGGGAGTTCACAGGCTTCGAAATAGAGCAAACTTGGAAGGAAAAATGATCCAGCAGTAGATTTGGACTGAAAAAATCAAGTAGGAGACGACTCAAAGAGGCTTTGCCAGTATCTCCTGGAGCCTCATGTCCCTGATCCTGTTGGAGGTCGAGGGGACCAGCACCATCGCCGTGTCGGCCCCGGCGTGGCTCCCCGCGACGCAGACCACCGGCTCATCCGGGGGCACGACGCCCGCGTCAGCCGCCATCATGGCTATCTCTGCGCAGACCTTCACCCCCTGGCCGAAGAGCCTCAGGGTGTTGGCCACCACGACGTTGATGGGAGGCACTATCCAGGGCAGCCTCCCCTGCTGGGGCTCCGAGGCCTCAGGCCTCTGCCTACCCATCCCCACCTCGACTCCCCCTGTGAGCACGTCCGTGCCCGTGACGACCGTAGCTCCAGCCCCCTCGAGCCTCTCCCGGACCTCCCGGGTCATGAGCTGGACACCTGGGTCCCTGTAACCCGTCTGGTGGGTCACGACGACGAGCCTAAGTCGACTCCCCTTGAATGCCTCGACGGCCTCCTCGGCCGTGTACCCCGTTGTGGAGGAGACCAGTACTGTCCCTATCCCCCGCTCCTTTGCGGCCCCTAGGGCGATCCTCAGGGTCTCCTCCGTGTGCTCCTTCCCCGGCTTCTCGAAGTAGACGGTGGTCCTCTTCACGCTCATCCCTATTTCTCCAGAATTAGATGAAAATAGATGGGGCGTGCGCACAAAAATGTTGCGCCATCCTCATACATGACATCCTTGAGAATATTTCGGGGCTGACAGACGTAATCCCTTCTCGACACAAACTCATTTAGGACTTGTGGACCCTGGGCCTCCTCCCTAGGCAGAACAGGTGGCTCAGTAGAACCAGGAGTGCCTCTCCCTCTTCCCCACGATGGGGATGGGCTGACCGCAGCGCTCGCACCTCATTCCCTCGTCCAAGTGCCAGCCGGTTATGCTGTAGCCCCTCCTCTCAACGACGGCCTCCCCGCACTTCGGGCAGAAGGTGTCCTCGTACTCGCTGGTGGGGACGTTCCCCACGAAGACGTATCTGGCCCCCTCACCCATCGCTATCTCCCTGGCCCTGACGAGGGCCTCCACGGGCGTGGGGGGGACGTGGGAGAACTTGTATTGGGGGAAGAACCTGCTCAGGTGGAGGGGGGTGTCGGGGCCCAGTTTCTCGACCAGGTACCTCGCCATCTTCCGCATCTCCTCCGGCCTGTCGTTGAACTCGGGGATGATGAGGAAGGTGACCTCTACGTGGACCCCGCCCTCCTTCATCTTCGCCGTCGCGTCAAGGACGCTCTGGAGGTCTGCGCTGCAGTACCTCCTGTAGAAATTGTCGCTAAAGGCCTTCCAGTCCACGTTCGCGGCATCTATGACGCCCACGACCCTGCTCAGGGCTGGGATGGAGATGTATCCGTTGGTGACCAGGACGTTCTTCACCCCCTCTTCGTGGGCGAGCCTCGAGACGTCCTCGACGTAGTTGAGGTTGATTGTGGGCTCATTGTATGTGTAGGCTATGCTCGTGCACTTCTCCCTGACGGCCATGTCCACCACCTCATCGGGCGCCATGAACCTGGTCGATATCTCCCCAGGCTTCGCCTGGGACATGTGCCAGTTCTGGCACCAGGGGCAGGTGAAGCTGCAGCCCACGCTGCTTATAGAGAGGGCTAGGCTCCCCGGATAGAAGTGGGCTAGGGGCTTCTTCTCTATGGGGTCGACGGCTATGGCAGATAGCTCCCCGTATGTGAGGCTTATGATGTCCCCGTCCCTGCGCACCTTTGTTCCGCAGAACCCCCTCTGCCCGGGCTTCATCCTGCACATCCTTGGGCAGATGGTGCATCGTAGGGTCTCCTCGTCCAGCCTCTCCACGAACCGAGACTTCTTCTCCATACAGTGAATGATTGGGGTTGGAAGGAAATTAAATCATTTCCCAATAGCTCGTAACCCTTGTATTCCACCGGGGTGAAGGATTAACCATGTGGAGGCTGACCAGGCCGGACGCGGCGGCTGCCCTAGACGACCCCAGAGTCGTAAGGAGCCTCCCTAGGTACGTGAGCATAGTACAGGGGAAGAGGCTTGCGAAGTTCGTCATAGACAAGGCCATGCACGTAGAATTCGACCCGGGGGACCAGACCGAGGAGCTCTGGAGGGCCCACGCCTCCGCCCTCA
>CAYGAH010000090.1:0-2840 GCA_964347685.1 uncultured Candidatus Bathyarchaeia archaeon
CAACAAAATATTTATGGTAGGACTGCTCCTTTCCTATTCGCAAAGGTCTGAGGAGATTAAAATGGGGTATCGTTTTGTCGAAGCCCCGGAAGGGGCAGACTGAAGACCCATGCCAAAGCTACCCTAGGGACCAGACCGGCGCGGACAAGGTTTTAAGGCGGACACGCTTTCTCTACCCTATTCGCCGCCTTGGAAGGGGTCCGCGACGCAAGCAGGGAGGATCGATGAAGCCATGAAGAGGCTGCCCAAGAACATAGACTTCCTCGAGACGGAGGAGAAATGGGAGAGGCTCTGGGAGGAGTACGGCACATACAGATACGACTGGGACGACGAGTCCCGACCCAGATACAGCGTGAACACGCCTCCCCCCTACCCGAGCGGAGACTTCCACATGGGGAAGGTCCTGAACTGGACATACTTCGACATCAGGGCCCGATACAAGAGGATGCGGGGGTACAACGTCCACTTCCCCCAGGGCTGGGACTGCCACGGACTCCCCACAGAGGTGGCGGTGGAGAAGGCCTACGGGGTCCACAGATCCGACCTACCGCCGGACCAGTTCAGGAAGCTCTGCGAGGGGTGGATAGAGCAGTACATCGCCGTGATGAAAGAGGCGGTCATCCGCCTGGGATGCAGCGTCGACTGGAGCCTTGAGTACCGCACCATGGAGCCCGAGTACATGAGGAAGATCCAGCTAAGCTTCCTCAAGCTCTACGATAAGGGCATGATATACAAGGGGGAGCACCCCATTAACTGGTGCCCCCGCTGTGAGACGGCGATAGCCGACGCGGAGGTCGAGAGGGAGACCAGGGAGGGGAGGATATACACGGTGGCCTTCAAGGTCCCCGGTGGGGAGCTCCTCATAGCCACCACCCGCCCAGAGTACATCCCCGCATGCGTAGCCATAGGCATAAACCCGGACGACGACAGGTACAGCCACCTCATAGGGCAGGAGGCGAGGGTACCCATAACGGGCCGCAGGGTCCCAATCATAGCCAACGAGGAGACCGACCCCCACTTCGGCACAGGCGCCATGATGATATGCACATACGGGGACAAGGCGGATGTCGTGGCCGTGGCGAGGTTCAGGCTCCCAGTCGTGAAGCTCATCGATGGCAAGGGCAGGATGACCGAGGCCGCCGGCGCCTACGAGGGCCTAAGCGTGGAGGAGGCTAGGGCCCGCATCGTCCATGACCTCGAGAAGGAGGGGCTCCTGAGGGGGGAGGCTCCCCTTGGGCAGGAGGTGGGCGTATGCTGGAGGTGCGACACCCCCATAGAGGTCGTCTCCGCCGAGCAGTGGTTCATGAGGACCACGAGCCTCACCGAACAGGTGGTGGAGAAGGCGGAGGAGATAGACTGGTACCCAGACTGGATGAGGTACAGGCTTATAGACTGGGCCAAGAGCCTCGACTGGGACTGGGTGCTGAGCAGGCAGAGGGTCTTCGCCACGCCGGTCCCCGCCTGGTACTGCAGCAGTTGTGGGGCCATAAGGCTCGCTAGGCCGGAGGAGCTGCCAGTGGACCCCAAGGTGACAAGGCCCGAGGGGAGGTGCCCCGAGTGCGGCTCCGAGGAGTTCACACCCGAGACCGACGTTATGGACACCTGGTTCGACTCCTCCCTGACCAGCGCCATCCATGCGGGGTGGCCCGACAGGCCCGACTGGAGGAGGCTCTTCCCCGCTTCGATACACCCGTCGGGGCACGACATCATACGCACCTGGGCCTACTACCTGATGGTGAGGCACCTCGCCCTATTCGGGGAGACCGCTTATAAATCTGTGCTCATCAACGGGATGGTGCTTGGAAGCGACGGGAGGAAGATGAGCAAGAGCCTCGGCAACTTCGTCGCCACCCCGGAGGTGTTCAGCAAGTACGGTGCGGACGCCTCAAGGCAGTGGGCTGCCGCCGGGGGGAGCACGGGGACAGACATCCCCTTCAGGTGGGCTGACGTGGAGTACGGATGGAGGTTCATGAGGAAGCTCTGGAACGCCTGCAGGTTCACCAGCATGAGGCTGGAGGACTACGACCTCGATGCGGATGCCGAGCCTGAGCTCCTGGACAGGTGGATACTGAGCAGGCTCCACAGGGTGATCGGGGAAGCCACGGCATACATGGAGGGCTGCGAGTTCATGAACGCCCTCGAGGCCACTCGGAACTTCGTCTGGCATGTTTTCTGCGACCACTACCTGGAGGCTGTGAAGCACAGGCTCTACGGAGGAGAGGGTAAGAGGGCTGCCCAGCACACCCTGTACTACACGTTGGAGAGGGTGCTAAAGCTACTGGCTCCGGTGATGCCCCACCTCACAGAGGAGATCTACAGCGCCATGTACGCGGAGGGAGAGGGGGATAGCATACACCTGAGCGGGTGGCCAGAGGCCGAAGAGGCCCTGATAGACGAGGAGGCTGAGAGGAGGGGGGACCTCGTCGTCGCCCTCATAAGGGACGTGAGGAGGGAGAAGAACAGGCTGGGGATACCCCTAAACGCCTCCATAGCCAGGCTCAGCGTCCACGCCGCTGAAGAGACTGTGCTCGAAGACCTGAAGACGGGCACCGAAGACATAGCCGCTACCCTGAAGGCCGAGGAGCTTGAGTTCATTGTGAGTGCGGGTGGGGAATACGGGGTGGAGGGATACCCCGGCTTACGGTTCTCCCTCACCAGCGCCTGACCCGTCTTTCCCGACCCTATATTATTAAACTGGGAACCGACAGATACCCAGAGATCGACATGTCCGAGGTCGAGATGGTACCCCTGACGGAGGCGGAGAACGAGGTGAAGGTGGTCACACAACGCCTGGCCCTCCTACACCTCTCATTCGCAAGGACCCTGGTCGACGAGCTGGG
>CAYGAH010000091.1:0-18419 GCA_964347685.1 uncultured Candidatus Bathyarchaeia archaeon
CATCCCCCCGGGAGCCGATCCTCGCAAAGCTGGATCAGCAGGTTCGCGACCCGTTCGACCCTCGCCTCGACCTCTGCCTGTGACTGGCCCCTTGCGGAGACCCAGAGTCTTATTCCAGACTCTCCGTAGGGCTTCACCATCGACTTTATGTAGACGTCGGGGGCCTCCCTCATCGCATCGTCTATTATGGGGGCTAGGGTGGACTCGTCCCTGAGGGGGAGGAATATGATCTTCTCGACGAAGACCCCCTCAACCCTCTTCTTGAGGAGGGGCATCACCTGGTTGTCGAATATCCACATAAGCTCCCCGGGCACCCCAGGCAGGGAGACCACGTGCCCCCCATCGAAGCCCAGCAGGACAGCTGGCGCCCCTCCCACCCTGTTGTCCAGGGGCCTGGCCCCCCTAGGAAGGACGGCCATCTTCCTCCTAGCGTCCGTTATCTCTGCGTCATCTATCACGCCCCTGCTGTGGAGGTCTTTGTACTGGCGGACTATGATGCCCAGGGCCTCCTCGTTGAGCTCCAGGGGCAGGCCGAAGGCCTGCGCGACGCCGTTGAGGGTCTTGTCGTCGTGGGTTGGCCCCAGCCCGCCCGTGGTGAAGACTATGTCGCAGCCGTCTGCCACGAGCCTCCTCAGGGCCCTGGCTATCTCGGCCACCTCGTCCCTGACGGTCACCCTCTCCTTCACGTCGAAGCTTAGGGCCTTGAGCCTGTTTATCATCCACTGGCTGTTGGTGTCCAGCACCAACCCGTCCAGGATCTCGTTCCCCACTATCAGCATGCCTATCTGGGTCGTCAAGGGGCACCGACCTATAAGGGGCAGCAAGCTCGGAAAAGCCTTTAGTGGACCCATCAGGGGCAGTAGGGCCCCTGGGAAAGGATCATCGATGAGCCGAAATCCCGGGAAAGGGTCCAGCCTCGCCTTCGGCAACGCTTAAATCGGATGAAACAGTGTTTGAGTTGGCTCGGGTTGGTTTGTATGGGCTGCACCGTCGTTGTCGATGGCTTTTTCGGGGACACTGGCAAGGGTAAGATAGTTTCATACCTGTCTTCGGCCGACGACGTCGCCGTCTGCGCAAGGGGGGGAGTGGGCCCCAACGCAGGGCACACCGTGGTCACCGAAGAGAGGAAGTACAAGCTGAGGCTGGTCCCCTGCGGGTTCGTCAACCCTAGGACCCGCCTCCTGATAGGCCCAGGAGTCCTCGTCAACCCTGAGATCCTCCTCAAGGAGATATCCGAGACCGGGGCCGGGGACAGGTTCGGGCTTGACCCCCAGTGCGCTGTCATAGAGCCCAGGCACATAGAGATGGACAGGAGGGGATACCTGAAGGAGGAGATACAGACGACGGGCACCGGGACCGGCCCCTGCAACGCAGACAGGGCCCTTAGGATAGCGAAGGTCGCCAGGGAGGTCCCAGAGTTGAAGAGGTACCTGGCGGACGTTCCTGCCGAGGCGAACGCGGCCCTCGACGCGGGGGAGGGAGTAATAGTGGAGGGGACCCAGGGGACCTTCATCAGCCTCTACTACGGCAACTACCCCTACGTGACTTCGAAGGACGTCTGCGCCTCCGCCGCCTGCTCCGACGTGGGGATAGGACCCACAAGGGTGGACGAGGTGGTACTCGTCTGCAAGGCCTACGTCACCAGGGTGGGGGCGGGGGAGCTTGAGGGTGAGATAAGCTTCGAGGAGGCTAAAAAGCGGGGTTGGGACGAGTACGGCACGGTGACAGGGAGGCAGAGGAGGGCAGCACCCTTCAACTACGGGCTGGCGAAGAGGGCAGCGATGATTAACGGCGCCACCCAGATCGCGGTCACCAAGTTCGACGTCCTTTACCCTGAGCTTGGGGGCTCTAGCGACTACGGAGACCTCGGCTCCGATGCTAGGGAGTTCATAAGGAGGATCGAGGAGGAGACAGACCTCCCGGTCACCCTCATAGGCACTGGGCCGAAAGTAGGGGAGATCATAGACAGGCGTTAGCCCTCAGCGCCTCCACCAAGACCCCTTGCTGGATTCCCTGTGGAGCTCCTTCCCCAGCTCCTCTATGAGCTCCCTCTGGCTCCTCGTCAGCTTCTTGGGGACGGTTACGGTTATGTGGACCAGCTGGTCCCCCCTCATCCCGAAGTTCCCCGTCATCCCCTCCCCCTTCATCCTGAGGATGTCCCCGCTCTGGGTGCCCGCGGGAACCTTTAGGCTCGCATCGCCCCTCAGGGTGGGGACCTTTATCTCAGTCCCTAGGGCGGCCTGGGGGAAGTTTACCTCAGCCTCGTAGATTACGTCCATCCCCTTTCGGAGCAAGTACGGGTGGGGCTTTATCCTGACAGTAACGTAGAGGTCTCCGTTGGGGCCACCGTAGGGGCCCGCCTCCCCCTGGCCCCTGAGCACGAGGTAAACTCCGTCCTCTATGCCTGGGGGGACCTTGACGTTGAGCTTGGCCCTCCCCTCCACCCTGCCCTCTCCCCTACAAAGGCTGCACGGCTTCTCCGGGACCTGCCCCCTACCCCCGCATCTGTCGCAGGTGGTTACCCTTATCATCTGGCCGAACATGGAGCGGGTGGTCGTCTGGACCTGCCCCCTCCCGTTGCACTTAGGGCATGTCTTTAGGCCGCTGTCTGGCTCTGCACCGCTGCCCCCGCACCTGCTGCACCTCTCCAGGCGGTTCAGGCTGAGTTCCACTTCTGCCCCGAAGGCTGCTTGCTCTAGGGTGATCTGGACTGCGGTCTCCACGTCCCTCCCCCTCGTGGGGCCGGCCCTCTGCTGCTGGAAGCCGAAGCCGCCCCCGAAGAAGCTCCCGAATATTCGGCTGAAAATGTCGTCTCCGAATCCGAACTCGGAGAAGATGTCCCTGAAGTTTCCTCCCCTGAATATGTCCTCAGGGGAGTAGCGGCCGCTTATCCCTGCGTGGCCGAATGCGTCGTACTGCTGGCGCTTCTCGGGGTCCGAGAGGACTGCATAAGCCTCTGAGACCTCCTTGAACTTATCCTCAGCGTCAGGCTCCTTGTTCCTGTCGGGGTGGTACTGGAAGGCGAGCTTTCTGAATGCGCGCTTTATATCTTCCTGCGAGGCACCTTTGTCTACCCCAAGCACCTCGTAGTAGTCCCGCTTCCCAGCCAACCGGCCCACGCCCTCGAAACCCTTTGCAGTGGATATGAAACATTGAGCCTTTTAAAGAAAGTTATGCCGAAATAAACAGCCCTAGACTTTTAAATCCTGTAGCCTTTGCCGATTTGAGATTCACTGCATCATCCTCTTGGGGCTCTTTCAGACCCTCCGTTCTTGTCTTCTAGTTATTGATCATTTGTTGACTCTTACCACTTTTAGAGCCCTCCCCAGTTCACAAAGCTGGGTCACCTTTATCCGGCGCTCGGAGCAGCACAAATCGTAATGCTGTTCTCCGACCACAGCGTCGCCGTCCTCGGCTTTCTCCTGGGGTTGTCCTCTCATACCCTCTATGGCTACCTCTTCAGGCTGAAGGAGGACCCCGATCTTGCCTTCGACGGGGATTACTGGATAGCCCTGACGGCTTCCATAGGAATAAGCATCATAATCGGCATGGCCTCACTGGCCTGTTTCGTCCCCGCCCTCCCTGAGGGTTCCAGGCTTTACACATTCTCGGCCAGCTTCGCGATAGGTTTCACCCTGGAGCACCTCATAAACAGCCCCAAGGAAGGCGGGGAAAAGGAAAGGGGACCATGACTGAGAGCTGAGGTATTTAAGCCGCCGACATTTTTCTAATACAAGCGTGTCCGAGTCGTGATTGGGCATGGGGGGTTCGAAGAAACATCTTCACAGATGGATCGGGGCGCTCATCGAGGGGATGGACGAAGAGATCGACGAGGAGACAAGGGCGAGAATACTGGAGAGGTGCGGGCGCTCGTGCATACCTAGGGCCTTCGTCAGCAGGGTCGAGGCCCAGATGGGGGACATCGAAGACGCCGAGAGGGCCGTCGAAAGGCTAGGGGAGGTGTGGGGCCACCTTGAGAGGGTCGGCGGCGACGTGTACGTGATGTACGAGAAGTGCTTCTGCCCCCTCATGAACAGCTACGCCGGGGACCTTTCCCCGACCTTCTGCAACTGCTCTCGGGGGTGGATCAAGGAGCTCTTCGAGTCTGTCCTGGGTAGGCCCGTAGAGGTCTTGCTTGAGAAGTCAGTGATCAACGGGGACAACCTCTGTAGGTTCAGGGTTTTGTTACAGGACACTCACCCATAGAGATATATACTGTAAATACCACCTTCAAACCAGGATGATGTGGTCTCTTCTCGTCGTTCTAGTCATCCTGGTTGTCGGAGGGGTCTCCTACCGCCTCATAGACGAGATCCTCAGGTACAGGGACCTCCAGAGGCGCCTAGTCGAGGAGCACCGCCGCCGCAGGGCCAAAGCAAGACAATAGGCCGTTCCCGCATCTTAGGTTAATCCTCCGCCGGGGGACCGGCGCGTGCAGACCTTACGCTCGTCACAGACGCGTCAGCCGATTTGATGCAAATCTATACATCCGGGGGCCTTTGGGTCGTCAAGGGAAGGGCCTCAACCCTGGAGGTCCGTCTCCCGGAAGTTCTTCTTCTGGAGGGTTATGTTTCCGTACACTATCCCTATGTAGTCGTTGAAGAAGAGCCTCCTCTTTATGGCGTCGAATTTTTCGTCTCCTATCCCCCTTTCTGAGAGCTTTTCCCTCAGGTTCCTCTCGGAGGTGTGGTCCGACTCGAAGCCGTCAAGGGTTTCTAGGAAAGTGATCTCGTCTTCAGACAGCTTCATCCCTGGAACCCCTCAGCCTCTGGGAGCCTCCGACGATCCCGCCGAATATATTGGCGAGAGCCGCCTCGATCCTACAAATCGAGATCTTGATTAATAAAACCTTCAAAGTTCGGCTCGATTGTTTTGAGCTAAAAAAAGGAGGTGTTTCGGCGTCTCTAATCTCAAACGCATGGGACGAACCTGAGGTAGAGCCTTATGACCCTCGAGAGGGCCTCGTCCAGGCTGGACTCCCTCCCCTCCTCGATCTCAACGGCCTTCCTGATAGCCTCAAGGCTCCGGAGGTTCTGATCCCCGATATCAACATCGGCCATTTCCTTCAACCGAGGCTGAAATCCGTGAGATCTTTTTTAAAATCGACTCACCTCGGACAATCAAATTAGATGATCACAAATAGTTACCCTCTCCGGGAGAGACCCCTGGAAATTAGAGAAAAATTGATCGACGCGATCGGCGACAAAGGGGGTGTAGGAAGTGTGGTTATTCGGTTACCTTACGCTTTGGGGATGCCACTTCTTCTCTACCTCAAGGGTCTTCCTCATCCCAGTCTTCTCCAGGTGCTCCACGATCTTGTCGAGAGGGGTGTGGTCCGCGATCTTCCCCTCCTCGTTGGCGAGCCTGATGAGGAGCCGAGCCATGACCATTGCCCCCTCCTGGAGGTTCCGGGTGTCGACCTTGTCCATCGTGTCTGCTGATGTGTGGCCCCACCCCCTCCCCACAACGAGTGCCTGCATGCTTGGCTCCGAGTGCATGTAAATCGTCGGGACCCCCTGCATGTAGAAGGGCCAGTGGTCCGAGGCAGCAGAGGTCCCCTCTAGGACGGGGGTAGGGTATCCTATCTCCTCTGTGAATCCTTTGAGGTAGTCCTTCAGCTCGGGGGGCTGGTAGACTGTGAAGGCTGCGTGCTGGGTCCCCTCCCTGTATGCAAGACCCCCCAGCTCAAGGTTCACC
The DNA here is from genome assembly GCA_964347685.1 of uncultured Candidatus Bathyarchaeia archaeon. GTDB lineage: Archaea > Thermoproteota > Bathyarchaeia > TCS64 > TCS64 > CAYGAH01. Next base: position 5,698 of record CAYGAH010000091.1, read on the forward strand.
ATGATAGCCGTGTCCCTCATCTCGTCCAGGTGGTCGGCGACGTAGCATGTCGCCCCAGTGACGCCTATCTCCTCGCATGCGAAGCAGACGAACCTGATGCTCCTATAGAACTCCTCCCCGTGCTTCTTCAGGGCCCTCGCGAGCTCCATGGTGACCGCCGTGCCCGAGAGGTTGTCCATGGCCCCCTCAGATATGTCGTGGCCGTCGTAGTGGCCCCCTACGACTATCCACTCTTCCCTCTTCGCCGAGCCCGGCAGGTCGGCGACGATGTTGGCCGATGTGGAGCCCGGGATCACCCTGCTCCCGTCGGTCAGCCTCACCCTCATTGGCCTCCCCTTGGAGAGCCTTAGCATCAGGGTGCCCGTCTCTAGGCTGACGCCTACGCCTGGGATCTCCCCGCCCATCTTGTATGCCGGCCTGAGGCTTCCAGTGGGAGGGAGCTGTCCCGGGTTGTGGTTCATGAAGATGAAGCCCGTCGCCCCGTACTCGACTGCGTAGCCGTACTTTGTCCTCCTGTGAACCCTCTTCCCAGAGGGGCTTGTGGCGCTGGAGCACAGCACCATCTTGCCCTCTACGTCCTTGGGGTCCACTGACTCGAACTCCTCGGGGCTTCCAGTGCCCAGGTCGACGACCTCCCCCTCGACCTCTCCGCCCGGGGACATGGCGAGGGCTATGGCCTCGAACCTGCGCCTCACTGGTTCTATCATCTCCAGCCTGACTGGCCCCCTCCTCCAGCCGTGGTAGGTGAAGGGCTCTGCCCTGGCGTTCTCGTACCCGTACTCCTTGAGCTTCCTCACCATGTACCTCTGGGCCTTCCTCTCGCTGGGGGTGCCCGCGAACCTGCTGCCTATCTCGTCTGCCATGAAGAGCATGTTCTCATGGATCTCGCTGCTCTGCCAGATGTCTCCTATGAGGTCCTTTTCTACCCTCAGAAATCTATCATCCGACATAACGATCCTTGATAGATGACTCCGTTTTGTATTAAACGTTGAGGCTCAAATAATCAAAAATGAGAGAAAGGGGCTTCTACTTTTTCTTCTCTTCCTCGTCCACGACCTTGTACTCGGCCTCAACGGTCTTCTTCCCCTGCTCCTGGCCGCCTGGTGGAGGCTGCTGGGATGCCTGCTGCTGGGCCTGCTGGGCCGCGGCCGCCTGCTGGTAGACGGTCGCGCCAGCCTCCTGGACCACCTTCCTCAGCTCCTCTATCTTCGAGTTGATGTCGGCGAGGCTCCCACTCTGAAGGGCCTCCTTAAGGGCGTCCATCTCTGCCTTGATCCTCGCCTTCTGGTCCTCTGTCAGCTTGTCTCCCAGCTCCGTCAGGGTCTTCTCGGTGGTGTATATCAGTGAGTCGGCTGTGTTCCTCGCCTCAGCCTCTTCCCTCGCCTTCCTGTCCTGCTCTGCGAACCTCTCTGCCTCCTCGACCATCCTGTCCTTCTCGGTCTGGCTCAGCTTCGTGGAGGCTGTGATGGTGATCCCCATCTGCTTTCCAGTGCCCAGGTCCTTGGCCGAGACATCCATGACGCCGTCTGCGTTTATGTCGAAGGTGACCTCTATCTGGGGTATCCCCCTGGGGGCTGGGGGGATTCCCGTCAGGTCGAACCGTCCCAGGCTTATGTTGTCCCTAGCCATCGCCCTCTCCCCCTGGAGGACGTGGATTGTGACGGCGGTCTGGAAGTCTGCTGCCGTCGTGAATGTCTGGGTCTGCTTCGTCGGGATGGTCGTGTTCCTCTCTATGATCCTGGTGAAGACGCCCCCCAAGGTCTCGACCCCTAGGCTTAGGGGAGTGACGTCTAGCAGGACTATGTCGGATATCTCCCCTGCGAGGACGGCCCCCTGGATCGCGGCGCCTATGGCGACGCACTCCATTGGGTCGATCCCCCTCTCAGGCTTCTTGCCCACCACGTCCTCCACGAACTGCTGAACGAGGGGCATCTTGGTCATCCCTCCGAAGAGGATGACCTTGTCTATCTGTTCCCTCGTCAGCTTGGCGTCCCTTATCGTCCTGAGGATAGGCTCCCTTATCTTCTCCACTATGGGGCGGGCAAGCTGCTCCAGCCTCGCCCTGGTCAGGGTCTCGTGGAGGTTCCTGGGGCCGGAGGAGTCCATGGCTATGTATGGGAGGTCTATGTCGGTGGTTAGGAGGTTGGAGAGCTCTATCTTCGCCCTCTCGGATGCCTCCTTGAGCCTCGCCATCGCCTTCAGGTCGTTGCTCAGGTCGATCCCAGTCTCCCTCCTGAACGCCCCTACAAGGTAGTCCATTATGGCCTTGTCCACGTCGGCGCCGCCAGTCTGGGTGTCTCCGCTCGTCGAGAGGACCTCGAAGACCCCCCCGCCGAAGTCCATCACGGTGGTGTCGTTCGTGCCCCCTCCGAAGCTGAAGACTAGGATCTTGAGCTCCTGCCCTGACTTCTCGATCCCGTACGCCAGGGCGGCTGCGGTGGGTTCGTTCACTATCCTGGTCACCTTCAGGCCCGCTATCTCCCCGGCGTCTATGGTAGCCTGCCTCTGGTTGTCGTTGAAGTGGGCAGGGACGGTTATTACGGCATTCGTGACCTTAAACCCCAGGAAGGCATCTGCGTCCCTCAGTATCTTCTGCAGTATGAAGGCGGATATCTGCTGGGGGGTGTACTCCTTTCCGTAGACATTCACCTTTTTATTGGTGCCCATGAGCCGCTTTACCTCTATTATCGTCCCCTCCGGGTTTGTCACGGCCTGCCTCCTGGCCGGCTCCCCAACCAGTAGCTGCCCGTCCCTTGTGAATGCCACGACGGAGGGGAACATCTTCCCGGCCACCGTGGGCCCCTCCGCGCTCGGGATCACCACGGGCTTGCCCCCCATCACAAGGGCCGCCGCCGAGTTCGTCGTCCCCAGGTCTATGCCCAGGATCTTCTCCCTCTTCTCTTCACCCACTCTCGTTCTCCTCCTTAACCTCCTCTGAGCTGGGGTGGCGGGCCACCTTCACCATGCTCGCCCTTATCACCCGGTCCTTATAGGTGTAGCCCTTCCTTATCTCCTCCAGGACGCAACCGTCGGGATGGTCCTGGGTCTCCACCTCAAGTACAGCCTCGTGGTAGTGGGGGTCGAACTGCCTGCCCACGGCCTCTATGGGCCTCACCCCCTCTGACCCCAGGACCTTCTCAAGCCTTCCCTTCACCATCCTGACCCCAGCGACGATCCCCTCGTCTGAATCCCCTGCTGCCTCTATGGCCAGGCCAAGCTCGTCCAAGACGGGCAGCAGCTGCTCTATGAGGCGGCCGTTTGCCCTCTCGATCGCCTCCTCGATGCGCCTCTGAGTCCTCTTCTGGAGGTTCTCCAGGTCTGCCCTGGCGTACTTCAGCTGGCCGAGGTATTTCTCAGCCCTCTCGTTGGCCTCCTCTAGGGCCGCCTCAAGCTCTGCGCACTTTTCCGAGAGGTCTTCACGCTCTTCCTCTGCCTTCGGAGACAAGGGTCACCCTCAGCCTTTTCCGCAGATTAAGGAGAAACGACTATTTATTTTCTTTTTGGAATGCAGGGGTTATATAAAGTCCTAGCCCCCGGATACGACTCCCCTGACTGAGAAACACCGTTTCTCAAGAAGAAACACCTCTCGATTAACAGAGCAATTTCAGGATTCTTAGCGTCTATAATAATATTAATCTATAAATGGTCAAGATCAGATGAGAGTTGAAGCCTCAAAACGCCTTGATCTACGTTCCAATCATCCTATTGATATTAGTTATTTTTGGGTCCGTCACGTACCAATGTTATGCTCCATACCGGGAGACTCCTCTGGTTTTCAAATGGTCGGAATGGGGAACGGGTTATCCTCGCGGCACAACGGTTTCGTCCAAATCACTCGTATTGGAGACGACCCCTCGAACTTTTACACTAAGTACGGTCATAATCGGAGAAGAAGGAGAAGAATATCTCACCGTGCAGGGAGAGGTATACCAGGCTGAATTGAAGAGGGGAGACATAATTAGGTACACCTTCGCCTCCTCCGCGCCGATATTTTTCCAGGTTCACCACGGCGAAAGACTTCTTGTGTCCCTCTCCAACGTTACATTCGTCGACAAACAGATGAGAATTGGGGAGTCGGGAACCTACAGGTTCGACATCTGGGCCCAACTACCTAAGCCTATTCCGGTTGTGACTCTACACATCAGGCTATGCAACAAGATCGTCGAAACCCAACAAAGACCGAACCCTTGAAGAGGGGGAAGCCGACGCATCGCATCCACTGAATCTAGAAGCTGGTGGGTTAACCGGTGGCATGAATATGCCTGTCACAAACATGAGATCATAGCTAATCGAAGCGCCTCATTAGGCTTAACCTTCATTTTCCCCCAGTAAAACAACGAGGCTATTTTTACTTATGCAGCCTTGATTGAGGAGCCCGTTCTGAGCATAGTTTATGGGCTTGGGATATTCGGCGACGCCCTATTGGTCCTCGTCAACTGGCTGCCGAACGACTTCGGGTTCTGGCTCCTTCCCATGAACAGGCGGAGATCCAGGAACCGTTTGGGCGTCACGTATATGCCATCGATCTTAGGGCACTGGATAGATTATGGCGTTTCCCCTCACCCGTCTTTTTTATAAGGATGGGAGGAGGCATCTTGTAGATACGACGCTGGAAGGGATCGGATGAGCGAAGGCTTGAACATAATAGTCTGCATAAAGCAGGTGCCCGAGACCACTGAGGTGGAGTTCGACGAGGAGACAGGGACGCTGAAGAGGGAGGGCGTAGCGGCGGTCATCAACCCCTTCGACGAGTACGCCATCGAGGAGGGGCTGAGGCTGAGGGAGAAGCACGGGGGCGTCGTGAAGGCCATCTCAATGGGCCCCCCCATGGCTGAGCAGGCCCTGAGGGACTCCATAGCGATGGGATGCGACGAGGGTTGGCTAGCCACGGACAGGGCATTCGCTGGCGCCGACACATGGGCGACCAGCTACACCCTTGGGCTCTGCATAGAGAAGCTAGGACCCTTCGACATCATAATATGCGGGTTCAAGACCACAGACGGAGACACGGGCCAGACCGGGCCAGAGATGGCTGAGCACCTGGGCATCCCCCACGTCTGCTACGTCAACGAGGTGATCGAAGTCAAGGAAGGCAAGATCAAGCTCAAGAGGCTTCTGGACGACGGGGTTGAGACCCTGGAGGCACCTCTCCCCGTCCTCATCACCGTCTCCAAGGACATCAACCAGCCCCGACTGGCCACCCTGAGGGGCCGGCTCCAGGCGAAGAAGGCCGAGATACACAGGATAACATCAAAGGACCTCGAGGCGGAGCCTTCTGAGCTGGGGCTTGAGGGCTCCTTCACCAGGGTTGTGAAGATATTCACCCCCCCTGAGCCCGCCGGCGGGGAGATCGTGAAGGGAACCCCCGAGGAGCTAGCAGAGGCCATCTTCGAGAAACTGAAGGAGTGCAAGGTGATCTGAGATGGGCGAAAAGGAAGCCCCCATAACAGTCTCCGAGGAGTGCACAGGCTGCGGCATCTGCGTCGACGCCTGCCCCTTCGGCTGCATAACCATAGAGGAAGGCGTCGCGGTCATAGGTGAGGATTGCAGGCTCTGCGGCGCATGCGTCGACGCCTGCCCCCAGGGGGCCATAACCATCATGGAGGCGGGTAGGGAGGTGGACCTCTCAAGCTACAGGGGCGTCCTAGTATTCGCTGAGCAGAGGAACTCTGAGGTCCACCCCGTCGCCTACGAGCTCCTCGGCAAGGGGAGGGATCTGGCTGACCAGCTCATGGAGCCCCTGTACGCCGTCCTGATCGGCGACGGTGTGGCGGAGGGCGCTGAGGAGCTGGTCGCGAGGGGGGCCGAGAGGGTCTACGTCTACGACGACCCATCCCTAGGGGACTTCAGGGTAGACCCATACACGGAGCTCCTCTCAGGGCTGGTCGAGGAGGTCAAGCCGAGCATATTCCTCATCGGAGCCACCTCCATAGGCAGGTCCCTAGGCCCAAGGGTAGCGGCCAGGGTGAGGACGGGACTAACGGCCGACTGCACGGGCCTAGAAATAGACACAGAGACGGGGCTGCTGAGGCAGACCAGGCCAGCCTACGGGGGGAACATAATGGCTACGATCATCTGCCCCAACAGCCGCCCCCAGATGGCAACGGTTAGGTACAAGGTTATGAACGAGGCCGAGAGGGATCCCTCTAGGAAGGGGGAGATAATAAGGAAGCCCTTCGACGTGAAGAACCTTACCGACAGGGTGAAAATACTCGACTTCGAACCAGCGGCGGAGGAGGTGAGCATCGTCGACGCAGACATAGTAGTCTCAGGGGGCAAGGGCCTTGGTGGGCCCGAGGGCTTCAAGCTCATAGAGGAGCTGGCCCGAGCCCTAGGGGGCGCCGTTGGCGCCAGCAGGCCCACTGTCGACGAGGGATGGATAGAGTACCGCCACCAAGTAGGCCTCAGCGGCAGGACGGTCAGGCCCAAGCTGTACATGGCCTGCGGCATATCCGGGGCGGTGCAGCACCTTGCGGGGATGAAGACATCGGACGTTATAATATCCATAAACAAGGACGTTGAGGCCCCTATACTGGGCGTCTCTGGGCTGGGGGCCGTCGGCGACCTTTACGAGGTCATCCCCATCCTCGTCGAGAAGATAAGGAAGTACAGGGAGGGCGGCTGATTAGAGCCGAGTACGTTTCCTCCAAATCGGGAAAAATTAGATATCGGAGCCAACGAGCCTCCTGATTTCCTAGATTATTGACATGACTCCCTTTGTTCTTGGAAGCTTCTTGGAAAGGCGACTGGCAGCTTTCTACCCTAATACTCCCTGTACATCTCCGCCAGCGGGTGGCCTATGCAGCTGAGGTTGAATGCCTTGTACCAGCCGAAGGGGGACCTGTGGACCTCGAATCCCTCCTCCCTGAGCCTCCTGTCGAGCTCCCGGAGGAAATCCTTGGCTTGGCGGGCCGAGCCCAGGCTCTTGGAGAGGTGGGAGTAGGGGTAGAGGAGCACCCTCCTGCAGCCTATCCTCTCAGTGTCCACCCTGACGTTGTCGGCGAAAGCCCCCACTAGCTCGCTGACCCTGCCCTCGTCCCTCTTCTCGAAGCAGGTGAAGCAGACTAGGACGTCCCCCAGCGCCTCCTCCTTCGGCTCAGGGGGCCGCTCGGCTACGGGGGTCTCCTTCTTGACTTGGTAGGCGAACTCGGAGCAGTGGAGCTGAAGAACCCTCATCGATCACACAGCCAAGTAAGGGGTTTTCTGAGTATTAGTCGTTTGCTGTAGTCTCGTTAACTTTCATCTACCAATATTAAGTTTATTTCAGAACGACCTAATTATTATTTTTAATCAAATCATTTTCTCCTTCAATATTCATTGATAGTTTAAACTTGCATCTTATTTTATGCTCAATGGTATAAAGTAACACCCATCCAAAGAAATACCGATTTTTTAAGCTAGAAATTCAATCCGTTTCTATACTCCAGATTCATTATATAATCCTCTAGTGTTTTTATTTCACTCCAAAGTTCCCAGTGTGAGGTGGAGGGAGAAGCGATGGAAAGAACGGCTGGAGAAGAGGTCAGGTCTAGCATACTTGTTGTCGGCGACGACGAGTCCCTGGTTGAGACCCTCAGGACGACTTTCGAGAGGGAGGGGTACTGCGTTGAATCGGCATTCACGGGCCATGAGGCCCTCGATAAGGCAGGGAAGATCAGGTTCGACCTAGTCTTCCTCGACATAAAGCTTCCTGACATAAGGGGGGACGAGGTCGCCGTCATGCTGAGGAAACTGGACTTCGAAACTGGGATAGTGTTCGTGACGGGCTTCCCGGAGATGCAGGACTGCATAGACTCCCTCGACATAGGCGTTCACGACATACTGCTGAAGCCGGTCACACCCGGCGAGATACTTCTGACAACCAGGGAGTTTTTCAAATCGCATGACAAAATGGACGAACACCCTCTCATCGAACGATAGGGCATCGATTCGGCTGTGGGAGCCTATCCGTCCCCAGCGAAACCTCAGTCGGGACCCCATGCCAAATGGCTGATTCAAAAGTCCCTGACGCCCTTGAGGAATCCGTTCAGACCGTTGATTTGTAAACGGCGAACAGGGCATCCACAAGCTCGTCCTGGGTGGGAAGCCTTGAGACGGCAAGGGGTGTGCCCTCGTGCTCGGCAAGGCTTACGGCCAGGGGGTCCAGCTCCCCGACCAGGCCGTGGAGTATCACTATGCGGGGCTTGAAGGGGCTTATCTTCACGGCTATCATGGGGGACCTGCCCCGGCTCACGCCCGCGAAGACCAGGGCCCTCTCGCTCGTCGCCCCGAATATGCGGTAGAAGTCCAGGCCTGAGAGCATCTGTATTGCCTTCAGGCTGTCCACGATGGTGTATCCGAAGACGTTCCTGTCCAAAGACTCCTCCCCCACGAGGACCTCCCCATCAACAGCCTCGCAGATCCTGCGGGCGGTCACGGGGGCGCTGAACTCCCTTATGTCTATGAATATGTCGCTGGGCTCTAGGCTCGCCCTGGCCAGCTGGCGAACGTAGCCGCCTCCCCTCTTCGTGTCTATCTCCAAGAGGGCCTCGACGAAGCGCCTTATGAACCCGCTCCCCGGGGACCTCCTCCTCCCAGTCTCGTAGTCGCTTATGACCGAGGGGGAGAGGTCTAGCTCCTCAGATATGTCGACCTGGCTCACCTGGAGGAGGGTGCGCCACTTCCTCATGACGTTCCCGGGGCTTTTGGAGAGGACTATCTCTCCTGCTATCCTTCTGGCGAGCATGTCCCGGACAGAGGCCTCGGCTTCCATCAGGAAGGGAATGGCTGAGGTTGATTAAAAAATGGGGGGTCTATCGGGCCTAGCCGGCCTTCTCAAGGAGAAGCCCCCACCTGTGGTCCACCCACTCCTGGATGCTCCTGATGAGGTCGTCCCTCCTCTCGGGCCTGAAAAGGTGCCTGAACCTCCCCTGGGGCTGAAGGTACTCCTCTACCGGCTTCTTCGACTCGGGCCTCCTCGCTATAGCGGCGCTGGGCCCGGAGAGCTCGTAGACCTTCCTCCCCCCCTCTAGTCTACACTCGTAGAGGGGGAAAATGCATGTCTGCACAGCCAGCCTTGAGACCTCTATCGTCTTCTCAGGCGGGTACCTCCACCCCCTGGCACAAGGAACGATGGCGTGGAGGAAGGCGGGCCCCTCCGCCTCGAAGGCCCTCCTGCTCTTCCTCATGACGTCCATGGGCCAGGCTGCGCTCAGTGTCGCGACGTATGGGATCTCGTGGGCTATCACTATCTCGTCTATAGGCTTCTTCCACTCCCTCTTGCCAGGTATCACCTTGCCTGCTGGGCTGGTCGTCGTGGCAGCAGCGAAGGGGGTGCCACCGCTCCTCTGGATGCCTGTGTTCATGTACGCCTCGTTGTCCAGGAGCACGTATGTGAAGTCGTGGCCCCTCTCCAGGGCCCCCGATAGGGCCTGGAGCCCTATGTCGTAGGTCCCTCCGTCCCCGGCGAAGGCCACGATGTCCAGGGTGTCGTACCTGGCAAGGGGGCCCCTCCCCTTCCTCCTCATGGCCCTGTAGGCCGCCTCTATCCCGCTGGCGTTGGCTGCGGCGTTCTCGAAGGCGGTGTGTATCCATGGGAGGTTCCAGGCCGTGTAGGGGAAGATGGTCGTGGCCACCTCTAGGCAGCCGGTGGCAGATGTCACCATGGTGGGCCCCCTAACGGCCTTTAGCACCATCCTGGTTATTATCGACTCGTCGCATCCCGCGCACAGCCTGTGTCCCGCGGCCAGGCCCTCGGGCTTCCTTGCAGCTTCCCTAAGTGTGAGATCGCTCATCTACATCCCTCCTACTCCCTAGCCCCCACGAAGCTAACCGGCACGTCCACCCTGCCCCTGTCGTGGATCTTCTGGAGGCTCTCGAATGCGTCCCTTATCATCTCGGGGGAGGTGTCCCTGCCCCCCAGTCCGTGGATGTAGTCTGCTATCAAGGGCCTCTCCTCCCTCTCGTAGAAGACCGTCTTCACCTCCTCGTAAAGGGGCCCGCCAGGGGCTCCGAAGCTGGCAGACTTGTCCAAGACGCCGAGGACCGGGAGGCCTCCTATGGCCTCGACGAGCCTCTCGGCGGGGAAGGGCCTGAAGACCCTCATCTTGACCATCCCGGCCCTCACTCCCTCATCCCTCAGCTGGTCAACGACGTATCTGACGGTCCCCATCGTTGAGCCTAGGCCCATGATGGCGACCTCTGCGTCCTCCATCCTGTACGGGTGGAGGAAGTCGTATCTCCTGCCGGAGAGCTTCTCGTACTCTGCGTCAACCTCTGGCATCGCCAGGAGGGCCTGCTCCATGGCGTCGATCTGCTGGAGCTTGTGCTCGAAGTAGAAGTCCTGGAGGTCCAGGGGGCCCATGCTGAGGGGGACCTCGGGGTTGAGCCTCAGCTCGGTCTTCCCCATGTGGCCCTCGACTGTGATGAACCCACGCTCCCCCACGAAATCCTCCACCGCCTCGTCGGGGAGGGTCATGACGTTCTCCATAGTGTGGCTCAGGGTGAACCCGTCCAGGCAGACCATCACTGGGAGCTGCACCATGGGGTGCTCCCCCATCCTCCAGGCGGCGATGCTCGCGTCGTATACCTCCTGGCTGTTCTCACAGTAGATCTGGATCCATCCCGCGTCCCTTGCCCCCATCGAGTCGCTGTGGTCGTTGTGGATGTTTATGGGGCCGCTGAGGGCCCTGTTCGCCACGGCCATGACTATGGGCAGCCTGAGCGAAGCGGCTATGTAGGTCATCTCCCACATCAGGGCGAGGCCGTTGGCAGCCGTCGCTGTGAAGGCCCTGGCCCCGGCCGCGGCGGCGCCTATGCAGCTGCTGAGGGCGCTGTGCTCGGACTCGACGGCTACGAACTCCGTGTCCACCTCTCCGTCCGCGACGTACTCGCTGAACCTCTCTACTATTATTGTCTGGGGGGTGATGGGGTAGGCGGCGACCACGTCGGGGTTCACCTGCCTCGTGGCGTAGGCTACTGCCTCGTCGCCGTTCAGCCCCATTAGAATCTGCTTCATTGCTTCCTCACCATCTCTATCGCCTTGACGGGGCACTCCTCTGCGCAGATGCCGCAGCCTTTGCAGTACTTGGGGTCGACGACGGGGCACCCGTCCTCCCCTATCGTGATGGCCCCCTCGGGGCAGAAGAAGTGGCAAAGGGTGCACTGGGTGCACTTCTTCTTGTCGATCCTGGGCTGCTCTACGCCCCAGTCTCCTGTCTCGTACTCCTCGCTGGTCCTGTAGGGGACGGCCCCCTTGGGCAGCTCTCTCCATCCCATCTCCTTCTGGCTCATCCTTCCTCTACCTCCTCGTAGGCGGTCTCTATCAACTGCACGTTCTGTTCCCCTATCTTTCCGGAGAACCTCTCCTTCACAACCTCCAAGAGGGAGTCGAGCTTCACGACGCCTGTCGCCCTCACCACCGCGCCAAGCATGGCAGTGTTGGTTATGGGTCGGCCCAGCACCTTCAGCGCCAGGCTTGTGGCGTCAAGCACCCATGTCTCTGTGCCCTCCAACCCCAGCTTCTTCCTCACGTCCTTGGGCTTGTCCGTAGTGTTTACCACCAGCCTCGTGCCCGGCTTCACCCCCTCTGCGACCGAGGGACCGAGCAGGGTCGGGTCCAGGACCACGACAACGTCCGGTTCGTAGACGCTCGAGTGGAGCTCTATCTTGTCGTCGCTGATTCGGGTGAAGGCTGTGATGGGGGCCCCTGCCCTCTCCGGCCCGAAGGCTGGGAAGCTCTGGATGTTCTTCTCCTCCTTCAGCCCCGCCTGGGCAAGCAGGAGGGAGGCTGTCCAGGCTCCCTGACCCCCCCGGCCATGGAACCTCACCTCGACGAGTTTATCCTTCAAGGATCATACCTCTGAGCACTCCAACTTGATTGCCCAACATCCTATTAAAACGTAACCCATGGCCCCCTCAGCCCAGGACCCGACGCCTCACTTCGTTCAACTCTTCCCTTTTCTTCTTGGCTTGAACCCCAGCCGCCTCCGCGTACCTCTCCCAGCCCCAGCCCATCGCCTCGTAGGCGTAGTCGATGGACCTAGAGGAGGAGACTATGAGGCCCTCGCCCTCTTTGTTACCTCCCAGTCTCAGGGCGGTCAGGGGGTCTCCCCCCTGAGGCCCCAGCCCAGGAGCGAGTATGAGCCTCTCCTCGCCTATGATCCCACGGATTTCGCCCAGCTCGTGGGTCGCCGTGCAGCCCACGACGAACCCGTTGCTCCCGTGCTCCGCGGCGTCCCTTGCTAGGCGGATGTAGAAGGGCTCCCCCTCCATCTCCCTGGACTGGTAGTCGTTGGTGCCCGGGTTGGACATCCTGCACAGGGCGAATATCCCCTTGTCCTCCTCCCCAGCCCACCTGTAGACAGCGTCCGTCCCGTCCTCGTACCCCGGGAAGGGGCTGAAGGTGACGGCGTCGAAGCCCAGCCTGCCTATCCAGTGGAGGCCCGCCTCCATCGTTGAGCCTATGTCTGATAGCTTCACGTCCAGGAGCGCGAGGCATCCCCCTGCGTGGATCGCTTCCACGACCTCCTTCAGCTCCTCGAAGCCGAGGGCGTAGAGGAGGAAGTGGGCGTTGGGCTTTATCATCGGCGTATAGGGCGATACGGCCCCCACGATCTTTGTGCAGAACTCCTTGATCCCTTCGGCTGCTCCCCGCTGCTCGATCAGCTTCGGCGGGCCCACGTATCGGCCCCTCATATCGCTGGTCGCGGGGTACAGACCTACGCAGGGGAAGCTGTCGTTCT
>CAYGAH010000092.1:0-6222 GCA_964347685.1 uncultured Candidatus Bathyarchaeia archaeon
GCGAGGGCGTCTATGTACATCCACCCCGCATCTATCTCCTCCACGGTGCCCACGGCGTCCCATGGAGCTAGGGAGAAATCGCCCCCCTCCATCACCTCCTCGAGGCGGAGCTGGCGGGCCTCTGTGTAGGCCATGCCGGAGCCGTCGAACACCTTTAGGCCGTTGTACTGGGGGGGGTTGTGGGAGGCACTTATGGAGACCCCTGCGTCCGCCCCCACCTCCCTCGTAAGCCAGGCGGTGACGGGGGTAGGCAAGATTCCTAAAACCTTTGATTCGGCCCCGCAGGAGGCTGCCCCCGACACCAGGGCGCTCTCCAGCATCCCCCCAGTCACCCTTGTGTCCCTCCCCACGACGAGGGCGCCCCCCTCGTGCATAGTGGCCAGGGCCGCCCCAACCCTCTGGGCCAGGGCTGTGGTCACCTCGATGTTGGCAATCCCCCTTATTCCCGAGGAGCCGAAGAGCTTCGGTCTCACCTGTAGCGCCTCCCGGGGACGAATCTTCGGAGGGGGTCTGCCTTCATAAGCCTTTCCAGCTCCCCGAGGCCGAGGCCCCTCTTCAAGTCCCCGTATATCTCGCACCTCTCCTCCCTCCTCTCCTCGGGCGGGCGGACAACGACCTCTGCCTCGTCCTCACCGAGCCTCAGCTTGACGTGGGTGGCCCTCCTGGGCTGGCCCCCCTCCAGGAAGGCCACCTTCCCGGAGCCCTCGACATCGAAGGCCCCCGAGAGCCTCGCCTCGACTCCCTCGGGGTCTGAAGAATAAACAACTATGTCTATGTCGCTCCCCCTCCTTGCGGTCCCCCTCCAGACGCTGCCTATGAGCCTCGGCTCCAGGTCGCCCAGGACCCTCATGACCCCGAGGGCGGCCCCCCTCATCCTCACAAGGAGCCGCCTCCTCTCCTCGCCCTCCATCCTGTCGGCGAGGGTATCAAGCTCCGAGGCGACCTCGTGGTTGCTGGGCATCGCGTTTATGCCCAGGTTCCCGGCCGCCATATCCTTGGCATCCTTGTACTCCTCAGCTATGCCCTCGTAGAGGAGTCTTGCCGCCTCCCTTGCGACCATGGCGCGGGGCTCCAAGTTCCTTCCCTAGAACTTAGATGGAACTCTGGGTTTTAAAACGGTTGGAGCTAGTTGGGCATCGAGATGAGCTCCGACTTTCGGACGCCGACGTGCCTCAGGGCGGTAACCTTCCTTGCATCGTTGTAGACGTCGGAGGCGAGCTTCCCCAGGACCATCTCGTGGGCCATCTGGTCGAAGGTGAGGCTCTCCGCCTTCTCCTCGACGACCCTCCTCATGACCTCCCTTATCGACCTCTCCTGGCTCGTCTTTATCCTTGTCTGGGTCATTGCCGTGACCACCACCTTCACCATGTACCCGTCCTTGGTTGTGACCCTGAAGGACCCGTCCACCTTGGTGCTCCTCCTCCTTACGAGGCTGCGGAGGTAGTCCCTCAGGTACTCGTGGCCCTTGAAGACGGTCCTGGCGGTGTGGTCCTCGACCTCCGTGACCTGGAAGTACATCTTTAGATACTCCTGGGAGAAGTCCCCCGTGATCTGGGCTAGGGTGGTCTCGAACACCCTTCCCTTGACAAGCTCAGGCGCCTCGGCGGGGGTCTCCCCCACCTTTGTCTCCCCGAAGTATCTGGGCAGGTATATGTCGTACCACTCCTTCCTCCGCCATTTGTCCCTGACGGCCCTGGACAATCTCCGGAATACTCTCCTGGTTTCAGTGCTCAGAGAAGGGTGACCGGCAATTTATATGTTTCCCCGTCGATCCAAACGCTCCCTCGGGATTGGCCGGTGGGTCGAGGCTGACTCAGGGGCCTCAGATCACCTCTTTGAGGGCCCTCTCAGCAGCCTGGATGCATGAGAGGAGGTCGTCCACGGTCGCGATGAGGCTCCCGAGACCCCTCATACAGGCGACCTCTATCCTGAGCTCGCCCCCCTCCTCCATCGACCTAAGCTCTATGCCCTCCGGCGCCTGGAAGTTGTCCGGTGAGATGGCGCGCAGAACAGCCTCAGCGGCCCCCTCTTCCCTGTACCTGATCCTGAAGTCTGCGGTGACCCTATTCGTTGAGCTTACCCGCGACAAACCGGTTCACCGTCTCAAGGAAATCCCTCTCCCCCTCAGCCGGGAGGAATGCCCCCGCGGCTACGTCGTGGCCTCCTCCCCTCCCCCCGTGGGCCTCAGCTGCCTCCCTCAGTATCTCCCCCAGGTCGAGGCCCCCCCTCCCCATCTCCTCAGTGGCTCTGGCGGAGACCTTTATGAGGCCCTCATCGGAGTCGGCCCAGGCCACTATGGGCTTCATCTCCTTGAGGACCCCCTGGGATAGGAGGATGCCAGCCACGACGCCTATGATGGTCTCGTCTATGGCGCTGTGGCCCCTGAGCACGTATATGTTTCCCATGTCCTCTACGCACTCTTTCTCGGCTACCCAGTCGAGGTACGCTCCTATCTTCCTCCTGTACTCGCCCAGAGTCTCCTCGGCCTCCTTGAGTGCCGCGTCCCTGTCTCCGAGGCATATGCCGAGGCCCAGGCTGGGGCGCTCCATTCTGGCGCATGCGTTGAGGAGGCTCGCGTACTCCCTACCGTCCCTCATTGGGGTCCATGGCTCCTCCCCTTTGAGCGTGTATATGGTTCCCACGAGGTCGTGGACAGATTCGGCGCCGAATCCGTGGGAGACCATGTGGTTCGAGAGGGAGGAGAAGAGGGTCCTTTTCTCCTCCCCCGTGAGGTCCCGTAGAGCCCTCCACCTCCCATCCCTCTTCAGCTCTATCCCGGCCTCGTTGAGGAATGCGGTGCACCTGTCCTCCCTGCCGCTCAGGCCTGGGATGAAGGGGGAGGTGGTGTAAGCCAGGGCCCGGGCTATGGGCCTCGTCTCGTACCCGTAGAAGATGAGGTCAACGTTCTTCTCGAGGAGCCCCCCCTCCAAGGCGTCTTCCTCTATCCTCTCGTTGAGGCCGAAGAGGGACCTCTTCTCCCCCTTGTCCTGCTGGTCCCCCAGGGCGCCGACGAGCCCCAGGGGGCTCATGTCCAAGTTCCCATCGTCCAGCCTCCTCGCCAGAAGGTAGCAGACCCCGGCGGCTGAGACCTCCCTGGCCCCGTCCATCCCCTGGAGGATGGGGTTCACGTGGGTGAGGTTGGGCATGTCGACATCGATGGGAAGGTGGTGGTCGAGGACTATCACCTCCGGCTCCCTCAGGCGCCCTTTGATCACGTCCAGGTACCCGCTCCCGAAGTCTGAGAAGACGACCAGGGGCGGCCCCTCATCGGCTATTGCTGCGACCGTCTTGTCGTCTATCCTCTTCTCGCATGTGGTCCTGAAGGGGGCTCCCAGCCTTCCTACAGCCCTGCTCAGGATTCCGCCTGAGGCCACCCCGTCTGCGTCGTTGTGGGTCACGATCCTAACAGCGTGACCCTCCCCGGCGTGGCGCATGAGGACCTCCGCAGCCGGATCCAGCGAGGATAGGAAAGCCTCAGCCTGGGACATTCCGGGCCCTGTCAGATGGTCACTATCTCTTCCCTGTAGCGCCAACCCACGGGAAGCCTGCCCTTCCTCTGGTAGTACCGGGTCAGGGCGAATATCTTTGCCTCTGTGAGCTGGAGGCCCCTCTTGTTGCCGAAGTCCTTTGGGTTCCTCTCTAGGTGCCTCCTTATGCGCGTAGCCTTGACCATGAGGTTGTACAGGTCCTCGGGGATGTTTGGGGAGAGCCCCGCCTCCTCGAGCACGCCTTGGATGCCGCTGCCCACTATGGGCTTCACCAGGGGAACCCCGTGCTCGTCCCTCAGTATGTTGCCTATCTCGCTGGGGGACCTTCCCTCCCTGGCAAGGTTTATTATGAGGGCCTTCACCTCGTCCGGCTGGTACTCCACCCAGTTGGGGGGCCTCTTTGAGACCGGCCTGGAAGACCTCGACCTCCCCCTCATCTGCGCCAACTTTCCTACCATGATCATCAGCCAGTTCTGAGACTTAGGGTTGCTCTAGGTTAAGGGGGCCCTCTGTTTAAAAACCTTTACTAGAATGAAGCGAGCCAGACACCTAGGGCCCTGAATGCCCTCGCCCTGTGGCTTAGGGAGTTCTTCTCCCTGGGCTCCATCTCCCCGAAGGTCCTCCCGTCCCCCTCTTCTGGGACGAATATGGGGTCGTAGCCGAAGCCGTTGCCCCCCCTTATGCCTTCGGATATCCTCCCCTTTACCACGCCCCTGAACGTCCTGACCCCGTCCACGTCCCTGTAGGCGACGGCAGACTGGAACGAGGCCTCGCGGTCCTCAACCCCCTCCATGAGTTTAAGGATTCCGGGGAGGCCTATGGTGTCCAGGACGTATGACGAATAGGGCCCAGGGAACCCTCCGTAGCGGTCTATGAACAGGCCGGCGTCCTCAACTATGACGGGCTCCTCTTCCTCTACCTGCCCGAGGCTGTAGGCGGCTATCTCGGCTATGTCGTCTGCCTGGATCTCCTCCCTCTCGACCTCCAATTGGAGTAGCTCCACACCGTACTCGCCAAGAACTCTCCTCGCCTCGTCGTACTTGTGGCGGTTCCCTGTCGCCATCCAGACCCTACTCCTTCTCAACGTACCTCCCCCTCATAGCTATCTCCTCCATCCTCTCTATGACCCCCTCGGCCTCCTCACCCATGGACTGGCGGTACCCCTCCTCGAAGGCGGATAGAAGCTCTTCAACGTATTTGAAGTGGGTGCTCATGAGCATCCTCCTCATCAGGTTCAGGTCCACCCCCCTCTTCTCAATGTCCCTTGAGACCTCAGCGAGGCCGAAGTCTATGAAGACCACCCTTCCGTCTGTCTTTATCATGTTCGAGGTGGTCAGGTCTCCGTGGGTTATCCCTGCCCCGTGGAGCCTACCTGCGTTGATGCCTATCGCCCTGAAAAGGCTGCGCCTCTCCTCCCCTCCGAGGCCGTCCACGACGTCCCTCACCTTCCTCCCATCGACGTACTCCATTACTATGGTGGACCCCGAGGGGTCCACCTGGTAGATGATCGGGGTGGGGACCCCTGCCTTCTTCGCCCTGTGGATTATGTCAGCCTCGTGGATGGTCCTGAACCTCCTGATCTCCCTGTCTATCTCGGGGTGGCGGTAGGCCTTGACGACCCTCCTCTTTATCAGGGCCTTCCTCCCGTTCCAGTCTGGGTCCATGAGGAGGTCCGCCTCGGCCCCCTTCGCCACGAGCCTCAGCCCCTCCATGGGACCTCCGCCTCGTCCATCCTCCACCTGCTGTCCACGTAGCTCGTCTCTATTGGGGTGACGAGCCCGCACCCGTAGGCCAGGACTCCTGTCCAGGCTATCATCGCCCCGTTGTCCGTCGCATACTCTACTGGGACGAACTTTGGCCCAGCCCCGTGCTCCTCTGCTATGGAACGGATCATCGATCGGAGCCTCCTGTTCGCGCCGACGCCCCCGGTAAGTAGGAGCTCCCCCTTCCCGGTGTGGGCGAGGGCCCTCTCGGTCACCTCCCCGAGCATCGCGTAGGCGGTCTCCTGGAGGCTGAAGCACAGGTCTTCGAGGCTCCACTTGCCGCTGCGGAGTTCCTGTGTGACGGCTGTGAGGAGGCCGCTGAAGCTCAGGTCCACACCTTTGACGACGTAGGGGAGGGGTATCAGCCTCCCCCCCTTCAGGGCCAACCTCTCCACGGCAGGACCCCCAGGGTAATCGAGGCCCGCCTCCCTTGCGAACGTGTCAAGGCAGTTCCCCACGGCTATGTCCAGGGTCTCCCCGAAGATGTGGTATCGCCCCGCCTCGTAGCCAGAGACTATCGTGTTCCCCCCGGATACGTAGAGGGTGAGGGGGTCCTCGGCCCCCGTCTCAAGCCTACCTATCTCGACGTGGGCGACGCAGTGGTTGACGCCCACGAGGGGGACCCCCAGGTAGGCCGCCATAGCCCTGGCCGAGGTGGCCCCCGTCCTGAGGCACGGGCCGAGCCCCGGCCCCTGGGAGAAGGCGATCACGTCTATGTCCCTGGCGGTTATCCCCGCCTCACCCAGAGCCTCGGATAGGACCACCCCCATGTGCTCAGAGTGGTGGCGGGCAGCCTCCCTGGGGTGGATCCCCCCCTCCTCCGGGACGTGGACGTCGACCACGTTGGCTAGTATGGTGCCCTCTGAGGAGGCTACGCCTATCCCCAGGTTGTCCGCAGTGGACTCTATTCCGAGGCAGATGAAACCGTTTATCTCCGGCACCTTCAACAGGTAGGCAGGAGGAGTCGATAA
>CAYGAH010000093.1:0-3460 GCA_964347685.1 uncultured Candidatus Bathyarchaeia archaeon
CCTCCAGTTCGGCCCTCAGCTTGGAGTACTCGTCCATGAGGCCTTCTATGGGCCTCCCTCCAGCCCGCCTCCCGTCGAGCTCCTCTAGCCTGAGCCTCGTCTCCTTCATCCTGCCCCTCACCTGGGAGAGCTCCTCCATCAGCCCCCTGTTCTTCTCCGCCATCTCAGAGGTCGTCGATATGTACTCCTCGTAAAGCTGCCTGAAGACGGCCCTAGAGACCTTCCTTGCGCCGAGCATCTCTAGGAGCCTCACCCTCCACAGGAGGTAGCGGGCCAGAACCCCCTCCACCTCCAGGGGATGCCCCTCGACCCCGGGGACGGAAGGGAGCCTGGGCGCCGCCCCAGGGCTCTCGGTGTCCCTCCGCCTCCTGGGGGGGAGGTGGGTGCCGCAGTTGATGCAGGCAGGGGTCCATGGTACCTTGGTCTCGCAGTTGGGGCAGACGATGTACTCCTCTGAGGAGATCATCCACAATCGATCCCATAGTTGCTGAAACACCTCTATATGCTTTGAAAGGGGGCCCCGCCCATCGCCTTGACAAGAAAGGGTAAATCCGGGGCACCCCGATGGGCCCGAGTGGAGCCGCCGGGTATGGGGTTGACGGGAAAGGGCTAAAAAAATGGGGGAGGCGGGGACCCCTATTGACGGCTGCGACTAAACCCTGACGGGCTCCTACGACCCTAGGAATGTGCCTAACGGATAACAGATCAATGCCCAAGCCCATCCGCATAGGAATTCGGGAGACCCTGCTCCATCCTGGCAAGACACCCTGCCACGCAGACACCCCGGGTCCGAACCCCAGCCCATTACGACGCAGACACGTATTGCCCGTGCCACTTTCACCCGGGACCGGCCCTCAACCGAGTACGTCTGTTTTAAATCCGGATGGGGTTGAAGGTTGATCAGCCATGATCAGAGAAGCCTTTGAAGCCGTCAGGGACCAGATGGGCCCCTGCGGGATCGCCTGCGGCCTATGCGACCTGGGCAACGGCAAGGTGGCGGGTAGCGCCGGGAGGGTCAGGGACTACCTTCGGAACTACGGGGTCTCCCAGTGGGCGTCCCTACTGCCTGGAGGGGCTGAGATCGACTTCGACCAGCTGTCTAAGTCCCTGGAATGGGTCTCCACCTCCGTAGGATGTCTCGGCTGCGAGAAGGGGGGAGGGCCCCCCGACTGCACCATTCGTAAATGCGCCAAGGAGAAGGAATTCGATATATGCTCCGGCTGCCCGGACCTCGAAGGATGCGACAAGTTCGGCTGGCTAGGGGACTACGGGGGGACGCTGAAGGGCAAGCTCAGTGACTCCAAAGGGAGAACCAAGCGGGAGCTGGTAGAGGAAGCCATCGCAGGCATCGAATAGGACCCCTTTTTTCCTGCACACGATCGAATTGCTTTTCTCAAACCTACTTTCTGATCTTCACTTCTCACACGTCTGACCGGAGTAACAGATTAATATCCCCCGTGGGCGTATAGTTGGGATGCGCGGCCGTGGTCCAGCCTGGTAAGATACCTGCCTGCCACGCAGGCGACCCGGGTCCGAATCCCGGCGGCCGCACCAGACTCCATTCTCCAACAAATTTCACTGGGGATGAACCGTTTTTTAGACAATAACCTGAGCGGTCCTGATAATTTGCGAACCCAATGGTTAAAAATGTGACGGATTTTTGCCTAATTGGATTCATATTCTGACTCTATGTGTTCGTTGAGCAATTCCAGAGATCTCCTAGTTAAATCTCCAGCGACGTTCACCCACCAAGTAAATCTCCAAAGATCACCACATATTTCCTCGTTCTCGCATTCAATGATGTGCTCGCTCTCCAGCTTCAAATGTAATGCGTCCCTCAACTTGGGATATCCATCAAGATATCTTCCGCATTCCCCTAGGGATATCATCAATTCGTTGCCGGAATCCACCACCCGTGAATATATCGTTCTCATTTCATTTTGGTACTTCTCGAACCACGATGTATCGTTTCTAGCTTCCGCTATCTGCATCTTAGCCCTCAACTTCGAAAACGTGGCATCGATTTCGCCTACATGCCCTCTAATCTCTAAGATAGAATTCTTCATATTGTTTTTCTGACGACCTCGAACGTATTCACGGAAGTCAGCAACCACCGTCTTGAATAGATTATAGCTACGCTCAAGGGTTTCGATGGTCTCGGGAAGAAAATCCCAGATTTGATACGCATCCATTGGGATCCAACTCTATGATGAGGGAGGTTCTTTTTTATTTTTTTGAAAAACGCTATTGCACGCATGAACGGATTATTTTCATCAACGTCTATTGCTCATGCGAGCGACAAAATCTACCACCGTATAAATGAGCCCCTACTTACCTGTATATCCTCATAGGAGAACTAGGCACATGATCCTCCTACTCGAAACATTAAACGCTTTAAGCCTGCTCGGGGAGCTTTTCTCCGGTGTGAAGAATGGTACTGCCTGCCAAGATATTCGAGATCAAGGGAGACGCGAACCTGAAGGATATGGCCGAGAGGCTCAGGGGATTCAGGGAGGTGGAGCAGGCCGAGACTGGCGGAGGAGGGACCCTCAACCTGGTGACTGAGATACTGGACCTCAAGGAGGGGGAGGGCACCGTCAACGGGGTCTTCAGCAGGGACTTCCTCAGGGAGAGAGTGTACCGAAGGGAGGCAGTTGAGACACCGACGACTGAGGAGGCGCCTTTCTGGGTGAGGCCCTTCGAGGGCAGAACATTCCTCATAGTAATGGCCCCCTCCGTTGCCCGGGGGGTCAAGAAGCTTCTTACGAGCCACGTGGCCTCGAAGATCGCGGAGGCCCTCTACGGTAAGCAGGGGTTCATAGTCGAGTCCAGGATAAGGCACGAGACGCTGAAGGAGCTCCACGAGTCCAACCCCCAGGCCACCAAGCTCATCTGGTTCGACGACGTGGATCTCCCAGGGGTCGATAAGCTATGCCTCGCGGGCTCTGGCCTCGCTGACACGGGGCTCTACAAGGAGTACCTTAAGCACGGGGCGATCTGGTACGTCGTCTTCGAGTCGAAGAAGAGGGGGGTGACCGTGGGCATAACCAGGGGCTGCGTCGTGACCCTCTTCAGCAGGAGCAGCGTCGACGACTTCATAGGATACATCGCCGAGGACATCCTGAAGCTAATAGAGTGAACCCCCAGGGGGGGCTGGGGATTGATCGGGGCCGTGACCTTCGACCTCTGGAACACCATCTTCTCGGACATGGACTACTCAGGGTTCAGGATAGAACTCCTGGGAAACATCCTAGCCGAGGAGGGATTCTACCTCGGCCCCGAGGCCGTCTCGGACGCCTACGCGTCCGCCGCGGAATACGCGGGGAGGGTGCAGCGGGGAGCAGGCTTCCGCCCCGTGCCCGCCTCGGAGAGGGTTGACCACGTCCTAGAGGGGCTGGGGGTCCGCCTCTCTTCGGAGGTGAGGGGGAGGATCGTGAGGGGCTTCGAGAACGCCATCTTC
>CAYGAH010000094.1:0-2554 GCA_964347685.1 uncultured Candidatus Bathyarchaeia archaeon
CAGAGGCCGTCCACGTCGGCGACCTCCTCCAAACGGACGTCGAGGGGGCTAAGGCGGTCGGGATGAGGGCCGTCTGGCTCAAGACGGGGAGCCGGGAGGTGGGGAGCCGCGAGCCTGATTACACAATCAGCGCACTGCCCCAGTTGCTGGACATATTAAGCACCATCCAACGGTCCTAGGCCCCTTCCGCCTCCACCAGAGGTTACCTCGTCTCCTAACCGGGAAGAGGCGCGAGGGGCGTCCGGGGAGGTTTTCAGCCCGTCTCGGACGCCCTTATCCTCAGTATCCGGTCGTCCCCCTCGCTGGGCGTCCCCCTGCCGTCCCTGTTGCTAGTGCAGAAGTAGATGTAGCCGTCAGGTCCCTGGGCAACGTCCCTGAGGCGGCCGAAAACCCCCTGGTAGAGGGAGATGCTGGACTCTACCTCCACGTAGCCTGGGGGCTTGAAGCTGATCAGGCGCAGGTGCTGGCCCCTGAGGGTTGCTACGAGCAGGGCGTTCCCCCAGCCGGGGTAGAGGGAGCCGCTGTAGAAGGCTGCCCCCGATGGGGCCCACGTGTCCCTGCCCGTCTGGTATAGGGGATCGACGAACCTGGGGTCCCCTGGGGCGCCTATAACCTCTGGCCACCCGTAGTTCCCTCCCGGCTCTATCAGGTTTATCTCGTCGTGGGCGAACTGCAGCCTCTCCCCGCTGGGACCGTGCTCCGTAGAGTAGAGGGCACCGGTGAGAGGGTGCCAGGCAAGGCCCTGGGGGTTCCTGTGCCCGTAGGAGTAGACCGGTGAGCCCGGGAAGGGGTTGTCCCCAGGCACCGTGCCGTCGGGGTTGATCCTCAGTATCTTTCCGGCCAGGGAGCCAAGGTCCTGGGCCAGGGCTCCCCTCCCCGTCTCTCCAGTCGTGACGTAGAGCTTTCCGTCTGGCCCGAACTTTATCCTCCCCCCGTCGTGGATCCTGCCAGCAGGTATCCCGTCAAGGACCAAGGTCTCGTTAACGAGGCCTTGTGCCCCCTCCTCGAATCTGGAGACCCTGTTCCAGGTCCCTGACCCATCCCTATAGGTGTAGTAGAGGTAGACAAGGCGGTTCACGGAGAAGGCCGGGTGGAGGGCTAGGCCTAGGAGGCCCCCCTCCTCCCCTGGGGCTGCTACCACGTCCAGGGTGAGGAGGGTCCTGGCCTCGCCGCCCTCGACGACGCCGACCCTCCCGACCCTCTCTGTGAAGAAGAGCCTTCCGTCCTCGGAGAAGTCCAGGGCCCAGGGGGCCTCCAGGCACCCCAACACCAGCTCCACCCCCTCTGGTGCCTCATCCCCGCCCATGGACCAGTACCACCATGCCCCTGCGACAAAGGCCGCGGCTACGACCAAAACCAGGGGGACCCACCTCTTCATGGCCTGCATCGCCCCCGTTGAGCTGGCCTAAACTGCCGCCCTTCAAGCCCATCAGACCCCTCGGCTAGGCCGGGCCTCAGGCGCCCAGCCTCCTCGTCCAGTCGACGAGGCTCTCCAGGAGCTCCCTTATCTTCTCCCTCGTGTGCTCGTCATTGACCCTGCCCCCTTCGTCCACCTTCTCCCCGGCCTGGGGCACTATAACCTCAGGCCTGTTGAGTGGGTGCATGTCTAGGAAGACGAAGGACTGCCTGAGGTGGTACTGGGCCCTTGCGCCTCCCAGGTCCCCTATGGAGGCGCTCATCACAGCAACGGGCTTCCCTTCGAATGAGTTGTCCCCGTAGGGCCTGGAGGCCCAGTCGATGGCGTTCTTCAGCACCCCCGGGATGGAGTAGTTGTACTCGGGGCTTGAGATGAGGATCGCGTCAGCACCCCTTATCTTAGCCTTGAACTCCCTCACCCTCTCGGGCATGTCGAACTCGAGGTCCTGGTTGAAGGGGGGTATGCCCCCCAGGTCGAAGACCTCTAGGCTCGCGTCCTCAGGGCACAGCTCAAGGGCCGCCCTCATGAGGGCCCTGTTGTAGGAGACCTTCCTTAGGCTGCCCGCGAACCCAAGGATGGAGACCTTTCTTTCAGCCATGGTTAAAGGATTCTCGGGCCTGTTTAAATCCGATCTTATGAGTGAACGCCTGACCCTATGAGTGTTCCAATGCGGACCGCTGGAGCGTCCCCTCAACCCTCCTTGGGGCGGACTCGGCACGGTCATGGGCCGTTGGAGCCTGCTGCCCTCCAACCGATCACAGCTCTAGGGGTGGCCATCCGTCCCAGCCTTGGCCCTTCTACGATTCAACTTCTATGATCTGCTGATCGGGTACCTCCACATTTTGCCCCCATGCCCCCGATTTATATCTTCAAGTCCCTCTAAATATTGGACATGATATCCGTGCCCGAGCTGGATGTCTACCTAAAGGCCTTCTTCTACTTCCTAAACAGGGGGGCCGGTTTCTACTCACCCATAGGCTTCTCAGAGGGGCTTGAGGCTTGGATCGGGTTCATAAACAACAACCCCGGGATGCTAGGGGGCTTCAGGGAGACCGTGGAGAGGCCCGAGTTCGGTTTCGAGTTCAACGTAGCCAGGACTACGAGCATGCTCGGGGAGAGGGAGTTCGAGGGCATAGG
>CAYGAH010000095.1:0-4947 GCA_964347685.1 uncultured Candidatus Bathyarchaeia archaeon
GGGGACATGTCGACCGCAGACCTGTGTACGGCGTTGTAGATGACTATGGGGGAGTCGACGGAGCCGAGTATCCTTCCGAAGTGGGCGTGGAGCCCCTCCTGGGTCGGCTTGAAGTAGGCTGGCGTTGATAGGTAGGCCCCGTCGGCTCCCAGGTCCCCCGCCAGCCTAACCCTCTCTATGACAGCCTGGGGCGTTGTGCCCGGCGCCCCAGGGGTGACGCTCACCCTGCCGCCGACCTGCTCAACGACGGCTCCCACAACCTTCTCGTACTCCTCGACAGATAGGAGGGCCCCCTCCCCTGATGTGGCTGCCGGGTTTATGTTGTGGACCCCACTCTCCAGGGCGAAGTCTAGGTTCCTCTCTATGCCCTCGACGTCGACCTCGTCGTCCTTGGTGAAGGGGGTGACCATCCCCAGGCCGACGCCCCTTATCTCAAGCACCTCGGCCGGGCCCCTCCTTCAAACCTCGTTCTCCTCCATCCTCACCACCTTAGCTATCAGGCCGCCGTAGTTCCCTGGCCTCGCGAAGACCCCCGACAATGGGTCTATTATGGACTTCCTCCTCATAATGACCACGTATCCGTCTATCGGGCACCTCACGTCCTCGAGGACCTCGCCGTTGGCCGAGGTGACCTCCGCGAACAGCTGGCCCTCCTTGACGAGGGAACCCGCCGAGGCCTTCGGAACCCAGAGCCCCCTCCTCGTGGCGTATATGCGCCTCCCCTCCCTCAGCCATACCCGCTCCCTGCTCAGGGGCCTAGGCTCCCCCCCGATCATCCTCAGGTGCCTCAGGACGTTCATTATAGCCTCGAAGGGGTCGTCTGACTCTATGGTTATGCCCGGTATGTTGAGCCCCGCCTCCTCTAGGGCCCTCCCTATGGTGCCCACGTAAGCCTCCTCCCAGAAACCCCCCCTCTCTATGATCTCGACGACGCCGACGCCCGTGGACCTCGCCAGAGACATGCACCTCTCTCCCACTTCTCCGGGGATCTCTGGGACCTCTACGTAGGAGACCTCCCCGCCGCCGTGGAGGCTGATCCGGTAGTCCTCCTGCGTCAGGGTGGAGGTCAGTATATTGTAGAACTCGCTGGCCAGCCTGTCAGAGAACGTCCCCTCTGGGTCCCCTGGAAATATCCTGTTGAGGTCCTTCTCGTCTATGGGGGACCTCCTAGTCCCGTTGAAGAACGCGGTTACATTCACGCAGGGGGTCACTACCAGCGCTCCACTCAGCTCTTCGGGCTCTATCGTGGATACTATCCTGTTTGCCCCCTCAACGCCTCCGACCTCGCTCCCGTGGACGCCCGCGTCTATGAACACCCTGGGACCGGGGTTGACGCCGTTGATCGCGACCAACCTCATAGTGATGGGGTTCCCGTCGAATCCCTCCGCTACCTCGACATCCTCATGAACCTTCTTTCCCGCCTCTGCAGAAAGTCCTCCGACTTTTAAAACTCTAGACAATCCATCCCCTTGTATTCGCTATGAATGGCGATCAATTTAAATGTTATTCAAAAACTCTATATATTTATAGATTTTATTTAGTTATTTTTTACCTCTTTATAATAGCAACAATGTTTAAATAGAATAACACTTAATCATATATGAGTAAATTGAAACATACCGTTGTTATTGAACAGTTTAAATGTGGACCAAAAGAGAAGGCTGTAGGTAGGATCGAGATAGCGGAGAATTACGATGGGTCCAAGATAGACACCCCAGTGACGATAGTCAAAGGCGCGGAAGAAGGTCCCACGTTGTGGGTCCAGGGGGGTCTGCACGGGGTCGAGATGGCTGGTATTGAGGCAGCGATAAGGATAGCGAGAGACACCAAGCCTGAGAAGCTTAAGGGAGCACTGATAGTCTTCCCCATAGTAAACACAACGGCCTTCAACGCGAGGGAAAGGGAGTCTCCGATAGACAACAAGGACCTTAACAGGGTCTTCCCAGGGGACCCAGAGGGAACGTTCTCAGAGAGGTTAGCCCACAAAATCCTAGGACTGATGGAGAGGAACCTGACCGAGAGCGACTATTTCATAGACCTCCACGGCGGAGGGAAGTACAACTCTGCATGCTCCCTGATAGAGGTCAGGGGAACGGGCGACGAGGTGGAGAGGAAGAGCATGGAGATCGCTGAGAAGGCGTGTAACCCCCACCTCAGGGTCATAGCGAGGATAGAGGAAAGAACCGGTCCCTGGAGGAGGCTATACGAGGGCACCATAGGGAGGGAGCTCCACGAGAGGATCAAGCTGGCAAAGATCACAGTAGAGGCGGGGGCCGAGGCAAGGATCGACGAGGGCTTCGTCCAGGCCCACTATCAGGGCGTCCTTAACGTCATGAAGCACGCGGGGATGTTGGAGGGCCCCATGAACCCGCCTAAGAAGGGCGTAATAAGGATCGAGAGGAACGTCAGGGTCGCCCCCACGAGGAGGGGCTTCTGGCACCCCATGAAGGAGGCCGGCGACAAGGTGAGAGAGAACGAGGTCCTGGCGACGGTTACCGATGTATGGGGGAACGTGGTCGAGGAGCTCAGGTCCCCGTTCGAGGGCATGGTCCTCTACATGAGGAGGAACTCCCTCGTGGACCCCCTCTCGGGGAGGCACGGGGAGCGTTACGGATCGAACGTCGGAGAGTACCACGGAGAAGTCTAACAACCTCGCGATCGAGAATGCAGATAGCAGCCTCATCTCGCCTTTTTGCGATCCACTATCGCATCGGTGTTTGACATGGAGGACATCTTGATAGAGGAAGATGTCTCGGATCTGAAGAGATCCGACAGGAAAAACAGATACATAGACTATTTTTCCAGGATGGTCTTCGAGGGCATGGTACTAATTCTACTAACCCTGTTTCTCGGATACTATATTTTATTAGGATATTTTCTGGCCCTGATCATATTCCTGCCGTTGCCCATCCCCAGAGTACCGGACCACTACGAGATCACGCCAAAACACATCGTTCTGAATAAGGATAAACAGTTCAGGGTCAAAAGGTCTTACAGGCTGGAGACGGGCAGCAAACACGTCTCGATATACTCCATGCACAGGGAAATACTGAGGCTCTACTCGGAGGACCCCAAGAAAATAGCAGAGACCCTTCATGAAATAATGGGAAAAGGTTAGGAAACTCAGCCTTCGGGTTTCGCCGCCGCGGGGGGCTTCTTGTACAGGTTGCTGTAAGCTATGTATGCGATCAGTATGACCGCAGCCACCGGGATTACGTAGATCGCGTCCGTCAATACCAGGGCCTGTAAGCGCCCCGTAGCCGCAGATATCCTCCCCTGGACCACGTTCCCGAAGGTGGCGCCGAAGCCCGCCATCATCACCCACCGGGCTATCTTGTCCACGTAGGAGGGGAGCCCGCTCCTCCTCTCTCCGAACGTGAAGATGAAATAGTAAAGCACCAGGACGGAGCCGACCACTATGATGAAGTTGTCCACGTTCAGTATGGAGGAGCTGATGTTGGCTATCAACTGCTGGAAAAGCTGGGCGCTCAGCGCCCCCCTTATCGAGAGGGCCGTGCCGACCCCCACCATGATGGCTATGGGTATCCTGAAAAGGTAGCTGTAAGCCCTCGCGAAGTACAGGTAAAGCACGAAGCCGAGGATTATGGGCAAGATCCAGATGATCTGGCCCCCCAGCAGCGGCGTTATAGCCGTGTCGCGTATGGTCGTTATGGAGATGACGATGAGGTGGGCCATGGCGAGGGCGATGAGGAGGTTCTCCCCCAGCCTGTAGGCAGGGTTCTCCCTGTAAAGGTAGCTGTATATCGCGAGAGTGAAGACCCCCGCCAGGATCGCGCCGTAGTCGAGGATCATCTCCTAGACCTCCTTATGAAGAACTCTATGTTGCCGACAACTATCGCCAATATCACGAACATCTGGGTGATCGACTGGGCGTCCATCCCTGAGCTCGCGCTCCCGGGCTCGGCGATAAGGACCTCGTATTCCGCCGCCCCCCTCATCCCGTTAAGCAGCCCTATGAGCTGCCCCGACTCGAAGTACGGCTTCGCCGCAGGGTATTCCGGGGAGGATGTGCCCACGCAGAGCCTCGCTGCGTAGGGGGTCTGGATCTGGTTTATCATCATCAGGTGGGCCCCGCTGCTCAGGTGCATGAAGAGCACGAAGTCCCTCGCGTCGTTCACCCCATCCATCGCCTGGAGCTGGTCTATGGGGGTCCCCCTGAAGTCGGTCGATGCTATGCTCCTTATGTTGGCTGCGAAGCTGGCGATGGCGGTCTCCCCGCCAGCGTAGTAGCCGAGGTGGACGATGTCCCTCCCGTACTCCTTGCCGTTCAGATCCGTGGTCCCTATGATCCTCTCTGTCCAGCTGGGCCCGTCGGTGGAGGCAAACTCGGCCATGACTATTTTGACAGGCCTCATGAGCAGGTGTTTTAAGACGGCTCTAGACATGGGCTCTAGCTCAGGGGCCGACCAAGAGAGGAAATCGATCCCCAGATAGACCACGTCTCCTTCGTTGAGACCCTCGATGGCGTCGTAGAACGAACTTGTTTCCACCGAGATCTGGAGGGGCAGGCCCAGGGGTCTTAGCAGGGGCACCCCTATCGTGAAGAAGACTATGAGGTAGATGAGCCGCCTATCGCTGAGCATCTTGACCAGGCTCATCAGTCCCTCCCCCCGAGGTATCCCCTTTCGTACCCGAGGAGGACGCGCACCCCCAGGACTATTATCCCGATGGCGACGCTGATTATGATCCCCCTCTGAGCAGCCACGTTGGGCACGTCGAAGAGCCAGTTGCCTACCGTAGGGAACCCGGCCCATATGGCCGCCCCTATGGGAGCGTTCCTCAGCATTACCAGGATGGCGCATATCAACATTATGGCGGAGTCCACCCCCCTGAACTTGAAGGCCCTGTATGCCGCGCCGGTTATGTAAAAGGCGAGCATCCCGAAGACCGTCACGGACAGGGGCGTGAAGACGTTGAAGTAGACGA
>CAYGAH010000096.1:0-4421 GCA_964347685.1 uncultured Candidatus Bathyarchaeia archaeon
CTCCATTCCCGAATCCTCCGATGATTCTATTTACAACCCCTACGGCCGTATAAGACGTTTTTCAATGATCTTAACTCGTTTCTGAGGCTTATAGACGGGCATATAAAGAAGTAGCGTAAACTCCCTCACGAATAAAAGAGCTATTTGAGGCCCTTGAATCGTCCTCTGAACATTATGATCTGGGATTTTGGTGTCTGCAAACGTTTTATCCGAGGCCCCCCTAATCCCTTCCGGTCCAAATGGCCACCGTAGGAGACGTGGGAGAGAGGAGGCTAATAGAACTCATGATGAGGCACCTCACTGCCATGCCCGGGATGCCAGTCCCCTTCTGGGACGACGTCTCCGCCATCAGCCTGGGGGACGGGAGGGCCGCGGTCCTCAAGACCGACATGCTTGTGTGGGAGACCGACGCGCCCCCGGGGATGACCCCGTTCCAGGCCGCGAGGAAGGCGGTTGTGATGAACTTCAGCGACCTGGGCTCGAAGGGCGTCAGGCCCATAGCCTTCCTCCCCTCCCTGGGCATCCCAAGGAACCTAAGCATCGAGGCCGTGGAGGAGATGGCGAGGGGATTCGAGGCCGGTGCAAGGGAGCACGGAGGATACGTCGTCGGCGGAGACACGAACGAGGCCTGCGACGTCATCATAGCGGGGATGGCATACGGGGTCGCCGACGAGGACACCCTTGTCAAGCGGGGCGGCGCAGAACCTGGGGACATCCTAGCCACCACGGGGCTCTTCGGCGACACCGCCGCGGCCTTCAAAATACTGCTAGAAGGTTACACTGCCCCCGAGGGGCTCAGGGACGAACTCTTGAGGTCGGTCTACACGCCTAGGGCCAGGGTGGAGGAGGGGGTCGCCCTCGCAGAATCCAGGTCTGTCACATCCTCCATCGACTCCAGCGACGGCCTAGCCATCAGTCTCCATGACCTATCCAGGAGCAGCGGCACGGGGTTCAGACTCGAAAGGATACCCATCTCCCACCACGCCTACGAGTTCGCGGAGCTTCACGGCCTAGACCCGAATGAGCTTGCCCTACAGGGTGGGGAGGAGTACGAGCTCATCTTCACCGTTCAGCCAAGCCGGCTGAACGACGCCCGCAAAGTCCTCGACGGGGTGGGGTGCGAGCTCATCGAGATCGGGGAGGTCACATCTGAGAGGAGGATCGTCCACGTTGAGGGAGGGGTCGAGAGGCCCGTCGAGGCAAGGGGATGGGAGCACTTCAGGGCGCGAAAGGTTCCTTAAGATGGCGCCGCCGGACGGATTCGAACCGTCGACCAACTGGTTAACAGCCAGACGCTCAACCGGACTGAGCTACGGCGGCCCAGACTCGGAATATTCCACGTCCCCATATTAATGTTTGTCTAACCCGAAAATTGGAAGCGGGACTGTGGTTTTGACGCCCCAGGCGGCTCACGGCGGCGGCCTTTTATCCGATTCGGAGACACTATCCAGACATGGCGCAGGATTCCGGTAGGGAGTTCGGGAGGATCGCGAGGGAGTACGACAAGGGGAGGACCGGGGAGAACGTAGCCTTCTGGGCTGAGGAGGCCGCTAGGCTCGCCGGCCTTGACGAAGAATCGATCATCCTCGACCTGGGATGCGGCACAGGCATCTACACCGTGGGGATAGGCTCCGAGACCCACGCGACCATGTGCGGCCTCGACCCCGTCCCAGGGATGCTGGGGCAGGCGAGGCTCAAGTCCTCGGAGGTCTGCTGGTTCAGCGCCGTGGGGGAGAGGATGCCCCTGAGGCCCGGGGTCTTCGACTGCGTCTTCTCATCCCAGGTCTGGCACCACATAGAGGATAAGCAGGGGACTGCCGACGAGTGCTTCAGGGTCCTGAAGCTGGGGGGAAGCATTGTGGTCCGCACCATAAGCCACGAGCAGCTCAGGGAGAAGGTCGTCTTCAGGTACTTCCCCGAGATCTTGGAGAACCAGCTCAGGGTCTATCCCTCCCGGGAGGACTTCGACAGTTACTTCGGCAACGCGGGCTTCAGTTCCACGGAGCACCACACCTACACCCTGGAGAGGTGCCAGTCGGTCGCCGAGTTCATTGAGGTCGCGGAGAAGAGGCTATGGTCCATGTTCAGGCCCATCTCGGAGGAGGGGCTGAGGAGGGGGGCGGAGGCGCTGAGGCGGTACGAGGAGGAGAATCGGGGGGCGCCCGTGAGGAACGATGAGACCATCACCCTCGTCGTGGCGAGGAAATAAACCAACGGCGGAGGCTTCAGGGATCCCTCAAATGGGATGTTAGTGTTCTATGGCCGGGCCAGTCTCGAAAAAGGGGTAGGGCCTTTCAGGGTCCCTTGATTGGGTTCGGGGGGTTGAGATGCTTGGCCAGGAACCTGTGAATCTCCAGCCTTATCTCTCTAGCTCTCTTCGTGTCTATCCTGTCGAACACGTGGCCCCCGGGGACCCCCTCGAATACCCTGTACTCGAAGCCCTTCCCAGCCGCCTTCAGCGACTTTATGAGGTGCTCCACCTCTAGGACGTTGACGTCCTCGTCTATGGTGTTCGTGTGGATCAGCAGCGGCGTCCTCAGCTTCTCCGCGTTCCACGCTGGGGACCTCCGCCTGTACTCGTTGACGTCCTCGTACGCCGACTTCCCTACGTGGTACTTCGCCTCGTAGAGGTCGCGGTATGCCTGGGTCTTGTACCCCATCCTGGCAATGAGGTCGCTGACGGGGACGCCCGCGAAGGCGGCCTGGTAGGCGTCTGGGTGGTCGAAGATGTTCATTAGGACGTGGAGGCCCCCGTGGCTCCAGCCCAGGATCCCGACCCGCTGCGGATCGACCAGTCCGCAGTTTTCAACCATCCAGTTCCTAGCCGCGTAGGTGTCCTCGGTCTCTAGGCCGCCATAGTCTATGAGTTCGTAGAATCCCTTACCGTAGCCTGTGCTCCCCCTGTACTCGGGGGCTGCTATGATGTACCCCTGCTGTACGAGCTCCCTGACTATGTGGTCGTAGGAGGAGGTCATGTTGGAGTGGACGCCACCATGGGGGAAGACCAGGAGCGGATACTTCTTCCCTTCCTCGGCCTCCCTCGGGACGAAGGTGTAGGCCCAGAAGACGACAGGGTTGCCGGCCCCCTGGGCCGTGGGATTCGGAACGTACCTCGGAGGGGGCCCTGTGATCCTGAACTTGTCTATGCAGGCCACGTCGCCTACCCTCTGGAACCAGAGGATGTCGTCGACGGACTTCTGGAGTCTGTTGAAGGCGTGCGTCAGGAGCTCCTGCTGCCTCTTCAGCTCCTCCATGATCTTCTGAACGTCTGGGGTTGACATTTCAGCTAAAGGTAACGGTGCAGCTCAAAAAATCTTCGATCCCATCCAAACCGCATTCTCTGTCATGGGAGCGGAAGGTGTTCAGGATGCCTTACTCACGCCACCGACACTAGTATCGATTCTGGCTTATATGAGGCTCTTCAGCCCGTTGAGGAGGCCCCTGCTAGCCATGTACCTGTAGGTGGTCCTCTTGAAGAGGTTCGGCGAGAGGACGCCCTTGAGGAGGCGGGAGACCCTGCCGTAGTAGCCCCTGTAGCAGTTGTACAGCTCCTCCTGGACCTCCCTCCTGCTGAGCTCCTCCGTGGGCATTATGGCGTGGACCATGTCGTAGTTTGCCCAGTTCCAGTCCTCTATCCACCCGTTCCTCGCGGCATCATCGTAGAGCTTGGTGCCTGGGAAGGGCGTCAGGATCATGAATATGGCGAGGTCGGGGTCTATCTCTTCAACGTACCTCCTAAGCCCCCTTATCGAGTCGTGGTTGTCCCTTCTGTGGCCTATGATGAGGGTGGCCTGGGCGAAGATGTCGTTGTCCTTCAGTATCCGGATCGCGTCTTGGGCCTGCCCCGGCGTAGTGCCCTTCCCGTAGTCCCTGAGGGTCTCTGGGTCTCCGCTCTCCACGCCCATTAGGACCCACTGGTTCCCTGACTTCCTCATCTCGGGAATTGACCCCTCATGCCTAACGACGTCGTCTACCCTAGCCTGGACGAACCAGAGCAGGTCGTCCCCAAGCTCACGGGCGTTCAGCTCCCCGAAAAGTTCGTCGGCCCTGGGCCCGAAGGCGAAGTTGTCGTCAGTCAGCCAGACGAACTCCGCCCCGAACCTGTCCCTGCAGTACTCCATCTCGTCGGCTATCCTCTGGCCCGACTTGGCCCTCCACCTCCGCCCCCAGAAGGAGCACTGGCTGCAGAAGGTGCACCCGTGGTCGCACCCCCTGCTACCCTCGATTATCACGTACCTCCTGCCCCCGGCCATCATCTTGAAGTGGTACTGGTCTAGGCAGTCCTCCACGAAGTGGTAGCCTGGCATGGGGAGGCCGTCGAGGTCGGGGATGAGGGGCCTGGGGGGCGTCGAGACGACCCCGCCGCCGTGCCTGAACGTGAGCCCTTTGACGCTGGAGAAACCCTTTCCCTCCTCGAGGGC
>CAYGAH010000097.1:0-16419 GCA_964347685.1 uncultured Candidatus Bathyarchaeia archaeon
GCTCCTAGAAACCATCAATTGAATCTATCATTCACTTTTAATTAAATGATCCACCGATCTTCTTTCAAATCATGCCGTATGAATCGTATTCGAGCAGGAAGGGTTCAGTCGTCGTCCGGTAGATCGATCCTGAACTCTGCAAAAACCGGGTAGTGATCCGAGACCCCCCAGACCAGGGCCTCGTCGCCTATGTCGAACTCTTCGTCGAAGTAGAAGACCTGGGCGCTGCCACCGACGTACTCGTGGCCGTATGTGAAGTTCAGCAAGACTATCCTGTCGTAGGTCCAGTCCGTCTTCGTCATCGTGTCCATCTCGTTAGTTATCACCCAGAAGAAGCCTGAAGCCCTCAGGGGGTTGGATGGGTCTTCCTCGTCGAAGTAGCTCCCGTCGGCATTGAGGTCCCCCAGAACTATTATGTCACCTTCCCCGGGGTCCTCTGCCCTGACGGAGTAGACCACAGCGGTCAGGTTCCCTATCTCGGCGTATGCGTCGTCCGGCTTGGTGTGAATGCCCACGAGGGTGAAGTCGAACCCCCCGCTCCTGAAGCTTGCTATGAAGGGCTCTCTCTCGAAGGCGTCGCCCGTGTCGTTGTACACGTGGGCGGAGCCTTCTATGAGGTCGACTGTCTCGGTGTTGTAGAAGTAGGCGTATGCCTCCTTGCTAGTGGTCCTGCCAAGCCTCTCGCTCAGGACGTAGCCGTACCTGGGGCCATCAATCTCGTTTATCCTCTTCAGGTAGTATGGGGCGGTCTCCCCCTCTGCGTCCCTTATCTCCTGGACGAGCATCAAGTCGAACCCCCTAGCGATGTCGACCAGCACCTCCATGACTTCCTCCTTCTGCCTCTTTGCCTCTCCAAAGATCTGGATGTTGAATGCGGCTATCCTTATGGTCGAGGGAGGGCCGTCCGCCGCCCCGTCCCCCTCATCCGAACCCAGGTAGTTCAGCAGGAAGTAGCTGAAGAAGGCGGCCAATGCAATAACCAAAAGTAGTCCTGTGACCCGACTCTTCCTCATTCCTTTAGCCATTACGCGGCCTCGTTCTTAATCGTTTAGAATAAAAAGGGGTCGGGGTCAGAGGAGGCTCTTGAGCCCCGGGTCCTCCACCTGTAGCCTCCGGCACTCGTCTATGGTCTCGAAGGCCCTCCTCAGGTGGGGGATGGTTATTGAGCCTCCGACCACAAGGGCGACGTTCAGGGCCTCGTACAGCTCATCGTCTGTGACTCCCAGCTGGACGCATCTGATGACGTGGTACGTGACGCAGTCGTCACACCTAAGCACCATGCTCGTTGCGAGGCCCAGGAGCTCCAGGGTCCTCTCGTCTAGGGCGCCCGGCTCGTAGGCCCTGCTGTCGAGGGCCCAGAACCTCTTCAGGTTGAGGTTTCCGCTGTTCAGTATGCGCTCGTTCATCCTTCCCCTGAAATCGTTGAATTCCTCCAGGTCCTTCATGGTGGAGAAGGGGGTCCTCGCACCCTAAAAGCTCTGCCCAAGAGGACCTGAATCCATCGACCTCCCCTCAGCTAGGAGCCTTCGAAGGGTGGAACGGCCTGACACCCGGGGGGCCCCAGGGGCTGGGGCACCGGGAGCAGCCCGCTTATGCACGCCACGTACTTCCCCGACTCGGTTATACGGAACTCGTTCTCCCTGCCCCTCCTCTTCTTGGAGATGTACCCTAGGTCCTCGAGCTTGCCTGTGATCCCCTTGTTGAGCCTCATCAGGAGGCTGATCTTCCCCCCCCGGGGAAGCCTGGCGGGGTCCGCCTCGAATCCCTCCACCCCTGCCCCGTGGAGGAAGGCCAGAAGCTCGGAGGTCCTCATGCTGCCCCTGTTGTATAGCTCCATCAGGACCATCACCCCCCTCTCGTCAGGGAGCCCTATGCTGAAGTTCTCAAGGAAATGGATCTCGAAGGTCGTGCATATGGCGTTGCCGTGCCTCAGCTTCTCCTCCCTGGTCTCCGAGTACCTCTCACACCTGACGTAGTATAGCCTGGCTCCCTGGACCATGGCAGATAGGGCGGCCCCAACGGAGACGAAGGGGCCCCCGGCCGACATGTTGACGTAGACCACGTTGCCCCTCTCCCTCTCCCGCTTCACGACGGAGCTCACCTTACCGATGACGTCCAGCATGTCCCATATGTTCATGAAGACCGTGACGGTCTCTATCCCCAGCCCCTCGAACCTCTTCACAACCTCGCCGTGGTAGTACCTGAGGAGACGAAACACTTCATCCGTCGCCTCCTCATATATGGTCGCCAGGAGGTAGACCCTGTTCGCCCTGAAGCCTCCGGGCTCCTCGAAGGCCCTGACCGCCCTGTCTATCTCGTCCTCGAGGGGGATCACGTGGACTATCTGCTCCCCCATGCCGTGATCGTGAAACCTGGATGACAACGCTAAAGAAGTTAAAGATGTTAAACAAAATAAGTTTATTTAATTCGGTCACACCCTCCCCCTAGGCCCCCAAGGAATCGCTCTCGGGTGATCCCTTTCAATCGGCTGTTAAGGGGCCTCAAATCCGATGGGGCCATGAGATGGACTCTACGAGGGCTGAAGCGGTGTCGATGAGAGGCAGAAGGCCCGTGGGTATGGCGGCCTTCACCCTCGTCTGGGCGGGCCAGTTCGTATCCCTTCTTGGCACGGGGATGACAAACTTCGCCCTCACCATCTGGGCATGGGAGATCACGGGGAAGGCGACGGCCCTGGCCCTGGTGGGCTTCTTCAACTTCGCCCCCACGGTCCTCATGAGCCCCGTCGCCGGGGCCCTGGTGGACAGGTGGAACCGCAGGCTCACAATGATGCTGAGCGACCTCGTTGCGGGCCTCTGCACCGCAGCCATATTGCTGCTCTACGCGGCCGGCTGGCTGGAGATCTGGCACCTCTACTTGATCGGTGTCGTCTCAGGGAGCTTCCAGGCCTTCCAGTTCCCGGCTTATTCGGCGGCTGTCACCATGATGCTCCCGAAGGAGCAGTACGGAAGGGCCAGCGGGATGCTCTCCCTGGCCCAGTCGGCCTCGAACATATTCTCGCCCATAGCCGCCGGGATACTTCTGTCTATCGTAGGGATCTCCGGCATAATGGCTTTCGACGTCTTCACTTTCATCGTGGCGATCTGCGCCCTATTACTGGTCCATATCCCGCAACCAGCCCGGTCTGAGAGGTGGAAGGGGGGGATCGGCAGCCTGTTGAAGGATTCTATCTACGGCTTCCGCTACATATACGAGCGCCCCAGCCTTTTGGGGCTTCAGCTTGTCTTCTTCTCCATAAACCTCACGGCCACCTTCGGCTTCATCCTCCTCGCGCCCATGGTCCTCGCCCGCACGGGGAACGACAAGCTGATCCTCGGGAGCGTCCAGTCGGCGTTCGGGGTGGGCGGGGTCGTCGGGGGGCTGCTGATGAGCTCCTGGGGAGGCCCGAGGCGGAGGGTCCACGGGGTCCTCCTCGGGATGGCTCTGAGCAGCGTCCTGGGCCTGGCGACCATGGGGCTGGGCGGTAGCTTGATCATCTGGGCCGTCGGAGCCTTCTTCGCGGTCTTCTTCACCCCCATAATCAACGGATGCAACCAGGCCATCTGGCAGGCGAAGGTCCCCCCGGAGGTCCAGGGAAGGGTGTTCGCGACGAGGAGGCTCATAGCCCAGATCACGGCTCCCCTGGCCATGGCGCTGGCTGGGCCCCTCACGGACAGGTTCTTCGGGCCGGCCATGATGGAAGGAGGCGCCCTCGCACCCGTCTTCGGGTGGCTCGTGGGCACCGGGTCCGGGGCGGGCATCTCCCTCATCTTCGTCTTGACGGGCATCCTGGGTGCGATCGTGGGCCTGGGGGGTTACCTCTTCCCCTCGGTTAGGGACGCCGAGGACATCCTCCCCGACCACGACGCCGAGGCGCCTTCACCCGTGAACGTAGAGGCAGGCGAAGGTGAAGATTTTATGGCCGAGGCCCCCTCCTAGGAGTGGGATGAGAACCATAGGCGAAGGAGAGGATGTACTCCTCTACCTAGACAGGAAGAGGACGTACCTTGTGAGAGTAGAGGTCGGGAGGCAGTTCCACACCCACAGGGGCTACGTAGAGCTGGGGGGCCTCATAGGCAAGCCCTACGGCTCTCCCCTTGCAAGCAGCCTCGGCGTCACCTTCCACGCCCTGAGGCCCCTCGTTCGGGACCTCGTGCTGAAGACCAGGAGGCGCACCCAGGTCCTCTACCCCAAGGACATAGGCTACATCCTCTTCCAGCTGGGGCTCGGCTCAGGGAGCAGGGTGGTGGAGGCTGGGACGGGGAGCGGGGCCCTGACAATGGCCATGGCGGACGCTGTGAGGCCTGGGGGCATGGTGTACTCATACGAGATAAACCCCGATTTCCAGAGGGTGGCATCTGGGAACTTGGAGAGGGCCGGGCTCACGTCCTGGGTGGAGCTGAAGCAGGGGGACGTGACCCAGGGGATAGACGAGGAGGAGGTTGACGCCGTGGTGCTGGACATGGCGACGCCCTGGCTCGTAGTCCCCCACGCCTGGGACTCCCTTGCGGGGAGCGGCGTCTTCCTCTCCTTCAGCCCCACGATAGAGCAGGTCATGAAGACAGTAGCCGCGGTCAGGGATCAGCGCTTCGTCGAGGCGGAGACAGCCGAGCTCATCCTGAGGAACATAAACGTCGAGGAGGACAGGACGAGGCCCCAGACCCTGATGATAGGCCACTCGGGTTACATAACGACAGCCCGTAAGGCCCTCTGATCAAGTTTTAACTATTTTTGAAGGAAAACTTTTAGATAACAACTTTTCTAAGCTATTTTTACCTAAAATGCCCTAAAAAGCCGGTTGCTCTCACCCCCTGCAAGAATAATTATAATAGTTCGTTTAAATGAAAATAACAGGCGGAGCCGGCCGCGTCGGGCCCCTGAGGAAACCCGGAAAGCCGCACCTTCGACCCGCCCGTGCTTATCTTCGAGGTTGAGGGCCGCATACGAAGGGCCAACGGAGGGCCCCCGGCGCCGGGGCCGGCTCCACTTTCAAAACCATCTACCCCATGACATATTTATAAAACCTGCTTGTCATTGAGGCCCCGTCCCCGCGAGGGTAGGCTGGTCCATGAGGACGGATGCGCTCCACAACCAAGTTTAATTGGATAACCCTAAATTTGCGTGGGACCATTTCTTTTTCGAATCGTCATGTTGGATGAAAAGTCTCTTGACGTCATGAGGAGGATGATGGAGGCCTTCGGCCCCTCGGGATTCGAGAGGGAAGTGAACAGCCTCGTGAAGGGGTACATGGAGCCCTACGCAGACGAGGTGATCACCGACAAGCTAGGCTCGGTGGCCTTCGCTGTGGAGGGGAGGGCTGAAGAGCCCAGGGTCCTCCTAGCGGGGCACACGGACGAGGTTGGCTTCGTGGTCTCCTCCGTGACCGACGAGGGCTTCCTCACCTTCAACCCGCTGGGGGGCTGGTGGGACCAGGTGCTTCTGGGCCAGAGGGTAACCGTCAGGGGCAGCAAGGGGGACGTCCACGGCGTCGTGGCGGCGAAGCCCCCCCATATCCTCCCCGAGGAGGAGAGGAAGAAGGTCGTGGAGAAAAAGGACATGTTCATAGACATCGGGGCCAGCAGCAGGGAGGAGGTCGAGGAGGAGGGAATAAAGGTGGGGGACCCAGCAGTCCCCTGGAGCCCCTTCAGCGTCATACACGGGGGAAGAGTGGCGATGGCCAAGGCCTTCGACGACAGGATAGGAGCCTTCGTCTTCATGGAGGCGTTCCGAAGGATAAAGGAGCAGGGGATAGAGCACCCCAACAAGGTCTACGGGGCGGCCACAGTCCAGGAGGAGGTGGGGCTGAGGGGCGCGGGCACCATAGCCCATGTCGTGGACCCCCACGTCGCCCTGGTCCTCGAAGTTGACATAGCGGGCGACATACCCGGGATCAAGCCCCAGGAGGCCCTCACGAAGCTGGGGAAGGGGCCTGGCCTGGTCACCTACGACA
This sequence comes from uncultured Candidatus Bathyarchaeia archaeon, assembly GCA_964347685.1. Lineage (GTDB taxonomy): Archaea > Thermoproteota > Bathyarchaeia > TCS64 > TCS64 > CAYGAH01. The sequence goes on from CAYGAH010000097.1 coordinate 5,948, forward strand.
GGAGCATGATACCCAACCAGCCCCTCAAGGAGTTCGTGATAGAGGTGGCGAGGCAGAGCCAGATACCGCTGCAGCTGAGCCAGATGAGGGGAGGGGGCACCGACGCGGGGAGGATCCACGTGGACAGGGCTGGCTGCCCGAGCGTCGTCCTCACCGTCCCCACCCGGCACATCCACAGCCATGTCGGCCTCCTCAGCCTCAAGGACACCGAGAACGCGGTCCGCCTTGTGCTTGAGCTGATAAAACGGCTGGACATGGAGACCGTTAGGGGCTTCACCTCCCTCTAAGCTTTTACGGGCGTCGCCCCAATTTACACGGGGAGAGCGTTGAGACCCCTCCTCAAATGGGCAGGCGGGAAGAGGAGACTCGTCAAGAGGATTCTGGGGCTCTTCCCCGAGGACTACAGGGAGAGGCGATACCACGAGCCCTTCGTGGGGGGAGGGGCCGCCTTCTTCAGGATAGAGCCCGCCGAGGGGTCGATAAACGACGTGAACCCAAGGCTTATGAACTTCTACAGGGTCGTCAGGGACAATCCCGAGGACCTTATAGAGACCGCCAGCGAATACAGGTACGACGAGGCGGAGTACTACGGGCTCAGGGAAAGGTTCAACTCAGGGGATCTCAGCCTGGTGGAGGACGCAGCCCTGCTCCTCTACCTCAACAAGACCTGCTACAACGGCCTCTACAGGGTCAACTCCAAGGGAGAGTTCAACGTCCCCTTCGGGAGGTACGTAGACCCTACCATCGTCCACGGGAGGCAGATAAGGAGGGCAAGCAGGACCCTGAGGAACATAGATGTCAGGGTGGGCGACTTCTCATACGTCCTCGACTCCGCCCGAGAGGGAGACCTATGCTACCTCGATCCTCCATATCACCCGGCGAGCGAGACGGCCAACTTCACTGACTACTCTGAGGGGGGCTTCGGGATGGAGGACCATGAGCGCCTACGGGATCTCTGCGTGAAGCTCGACAACAGGGGCATAATCTTCGTCCTCAGCAACTCGGATACGGACGCCATAAGGGAGCTGTACGGCAGCTTCGACTCTTTCAGGCTGATAGGCCTGAGTACCAGCAGGATGATAAGCAGGAGGGTCTCAAGCCGCTCCTCGGGGCGGGACCTCCTAATCACCAACTTCGGATGAGGGATCGGCTCCCGCATCGTTCTTCTTGGGGCCTATGAATCGGGTCCAGTCTATCTTTATCATCGCGTAGAGGAGCACCACCAGCAGCACCACGGAGGCCACGCCCCCCCATACGCCGCTGGACTCGAAGAGCCGCAGAACGAGGGCGTAGCTGTACCTGCCAGCGTAGGCGACGATCAGGCACATGAGGACCTTTCCGAGGAAGGCGGCGACCATCGCCTTCTTGAGGTTGTACCTGAGCATTCCCAACGGGATGAGGATGAGGTCGTCTGGGAGGGGGAGGAGGGCGAACAGAAATATCACTGGCATCCCGTACCTCTGCACCAGCCTCTTGGCGCTGTCCAGCTTCTCACCGTACCTTTCGTTGATTATCTCCCTCCCGCCCCTCCCGACCAGGTAGGCGGAGAACTCTCCCAAAGTCGAGCCAACGCCGCAGACGAGCCCCAGCAAGAAGGGGTCGAGTGTGGCTCCGAAGGCGTATATGGTTATGGCGAAGGGGACGGGGAAGAATATGGTGAAGTTGCCGAAGATGGAGATGAGGAAGGCACCGGCGTACCCGTAGGTGGAGACCAGTTGACCCATCCACCCCCAGAGATCCATCTAAGTCCCCGCTCCTCCCTGGTGCTACACTGAGGTTATTATGTTTAATTATTTCCCACTCCATAATCAATGGAAGAATAGAATGACACCCTCCAAGAGTAAGCAATGAGGTGTTTACTGATGCTCAGGGTCGAGGATGTGGGTAAGGACAACATCGAAGACGTCTTCAGGGTCTGCTCCCACGGCAGGCTCAAAGACCCCCTCCAGCGCGAGGGCATGGAGATCAAGAGGAGGTGGCTCCTCGACATGCTCGAAAAACACGGCCCCTGCACCAAGGTAGCCTACCTGGACGGGAGGCCCGTCGCCCAGATCCTCTTCTACCCCGAGGAAGCCACGCCCTATATCCTAGAACCCCGTAAGGACGCCGTCATCCTCCACTGCACTTACAACCCCTTCCCAGAGGCCCGGGGCAAGGGGGCCTCAACCGCCCTCCTCAAAAGCCTTATCGGGGAGGCTGAAACGGGGCTGCCCTGCCTAGGGGGGAGGCCCTGCAGCTTCGTGGCGGCCGACCCCTTCGACACGGGAGAGGGCCTGTCCCTGGGCCTTTTCTACGAGAGGAGCGGGTTCAAGAGGGCAGGCGGCGAGATGTACCTAGAGATCAAGGGCAGGTACGAAGAGCCCAGGGCGCTGGATTACAGGCCCCTCCCCGAGGACAGGGGGAGAGCAGTCGTATTCTATCACCCCGCGTGCGAGTGGGGGTACCCCTTCGCGGTCCGGGTGAGGGACTTCCTGCATGGGCTGGACCCCGACCTCCCGGTGGAACTCATCGACGCATGGGATAAGCCAAACGAGTACGTGAAGAGGGCCCGCCAGCAGCTCACGGTCAACGGAAGGGTCATTAAAAGCTTCTGGACGGACAAGGAGGCCTTCCGCAGAGAGGTCGAAGAGGCCTTAAGAGGGTGACGCCTCTGTAGCTTACACCTATTTTCTACGCGCACGAATACCCGTAATTGATTTGAACCACCGGCCTCGGGGTTAAAACTCCCAAGGCTTGAACTACGCTCATGAGTAACGGCCCCGCTCGTATCCTCGAACACTGAAAAAGGAGAAAACCCACTCAACACGCTGGGGGGGAGGGGGGTCACACAATCAGAACACGAAAAGCGAGCCATTCAACGAAAGCGACCCGAAAAATACTCCTTCCTGATCCCATCCCTCACAAAAACGTGCTCCTAAGCAACATAAACGACGCCAGAAAAAACCGCTATAAGCTACCACAATTATAGCCCCAGAAAACCCTTATGACCACCCACCGACGCGCACGAAGAATGGCGCCGGGGGAGGGATTCGAACCCTCGCGCCCTCACGGGCACAGACTTAGCAGGCCTGCTCCTTACCAGACTAGGAAACCCCGGCACAGGCTCGGGTCTAAAAGCCAAACGCAACCACGGCTTTAAAGCTTTCCCGGTAGCCAGAAAGCCAACGGCCACAAAAGGCAGGCCCAGCAGGATCAAAAAATAAGGGTGCGGAGGAAGGGGCAAGCCCAGCAGCACGGGCTATATGAATCGCCCGACCCGTCCTAGGTGAAGGTCTTGTTTTTCGATAGCTCAACGAGGAGCCTCTGGAGCCCCCTGTACCCCTCGTAGATCACCTCGTCTAGGTACTCTATGGGTATCCCTATGTCCATCAGGCTGTCCATGAGCTCGTTAACGGAGTCGGCCAAGAACTGCTTGGAGTAGGCTATCGCCCTGAGGTTGAGCTGTATGTCCTGGGCCGCAGCCCTCGCTGCAGACTCGTTTGGCTCCGCCCCCCAGACCTCCTCGCTCCCGTCCTCGCTGATTATTATGACATCCATCCCCTTCACCTCGACCTTTGGGAAGGCCGGCAGAAGGGTCCTCCTCCTGTGGATCATGTCCCTCTCGGCTTCGTCGAGCCTGAACTTTTCAACGGCTCTCCTGATCCTCTGGGCCAGGACCCTGTAGTGTTCCGGGTCTGCCTGCTTCCTGAGGTAGTCGTCCACGCCTTCCCCTATCGCCTCAGAGGCAAGCTCCTCGCTCCCCCTGCCTGTGTAGAGGATGAAGGGGACGTGGTTCGTCTCTTTCACCCTCCTGGCGAGCTCCAGGCCGGTCATTCCCGGCATGCTTTGATCAGCCACCACACAGTCGTAGGCATGCCCCTGAAGCTTCTGGAGGGTTTCCTCGGGAGAAGACGTCGGATCTATCCTTATGTCCGGGTCGTACTCCTCCAGGTATAGGGCCATCAATTCCAGTTGGTCGGGCTCGTCGTCGACGGTTAGAACGCTGATAATTTTCTGGTCACTATAATTGGGCTGCATATACAAGATATTGGTGGGGGTAGAACCGTTATATTAATTTAGTGTTTGTGCCGTTTAAAAAAAGGAATTTCGTCATATCTGAAGCTGTGGCCACTGAGGCTCCGATGGTTTAATCGTCTAACTGCGTCCGCAGCCTCTATTGAGGCTCATCAGAAAGATTCGTGGAGGGGATCGCAACCGTGACCCTGACATACCACCTCTCGTGGAGGTTCTATAACACGACGAGGGACGATTTCATGGAGCAATGGCGCTACACAGCCTAACTTTTCAGCTGGTCAGCGCTCTTGAAGCATTGGCTCCTCTTGTAGCGTACGATTCCCTCGACCAAGGTCATGTCGGCCCTCAGGTCCTTCAGCTGTTCGACCTCCACCCTTATGGGGTTCCTATCCCAGACGGTGATGTCAGCGTACTTCCCCGGCTCCAGGGACCCGATCCTGTCCTCCATGAAGCAGTGCCTGGCCGCGAGGGTCGTATACATCCGCAAGGCTTGGTAGGGTGCCACTGCCTCTTCGTTCCCCATGTCTCCTCCCTTTATGGTTTTTCGGGCGACGCTAGAGTAGAGGCCGATCGGGGGTAGGGGAGACGTCACAGTGGCGTCGTGGCTTATGCCCACGGCGATCCCCCTCCCCAGCATCGTATTGACGGGCATGCACCTCCTGCACCTCTCAGGCCCAAGGGCCTCGATGAAGCTGTCCCCAAGGAAGTAGAGGAATGGTGTCTGCGTGTTCACGACGACGCCCAGCTCCTCGACCTTCCTGAGGGCCTCCTCGGAGGGGAAGTAGCAGTGGACCATCTGGTGGCGGGGGTCCTTTCTGGGCCTACTCATTTGAGCATACTCTATGGCGTCCATCGCCATGTCGATGGCCCTGTCTCCTATTGCGTGGATGGCAACCTGGAAACCGGCATCGTGGCCCAGCTTGGTCATGTACATCAACGTCCTGTCGTCGATGAGCTGCGTCCCCCTGTTCTCAGGCTCCCCCTCGTAGGGGTCGTAGAGGAGGGCCGTCCTGGGCCCTATACCTCCGTCCACTGCGAACTTGAGGCCGACGATCCTTAGGAAGTCGTCTCCCCCGGGCTCGAAGGTATCCAGCGCCCAGCTGACCTCATTCGGGTCGTGGAGGAACCCTATCTGTATGAGGACCCTGACCGCGAGTTCGCCCTCTTTGTGGAGGTTCCTGTAGGCCTCGACCTGGGGTTCGAGGACGCCTGGCTCTATGACTGTTGTGAAACCTGCTGCCAGGAAGTCTTTGCACGCCTGCCTGAGGGCCCTCTCCATGTCTTCCTCCGTCCAAGCGGGTATGGCGTCCCGGATGAGGTCCATAGCCCTCCCCCTTAGGAGACCTGTGGGCTCTCCATCCTCGTCCCTATCTATCCTCCCCAGAGGAGGATCAGGGGTTTGCCGGGTTATGCCCGCCGCCTCAAGGGCCTTGCTGTTGGCCACACCCATCTCGAACACCCGTTTGATCCATACAGGGTTCTCTGGGGAGACTGGGTCAAGATCCCACCTTGTGGGGAACCTGTGCTCATCAAGGAGGGACTCGTCCCATGCGTTTGCGAAGACCCATCGCCCCCTCTCCGCCAGCTTAACCCTCTCCGCGATGATGCCGGCGATCTCCCGAATGCTCCTCGCCCTGGGGTACCTGATGTCATTCACGAAGACCGAGGCGATTCCATGCTCCAGGAAGTGGTCGTGGGTATCTACGAGCCCGGGCGTCGCCGTCCTTCCCCCGAGGTCTATGACCTCTGTCCCAGGCCCTTCCAGGCCTAAGGTCTCCTCCTCTGAGCCCACCTTGAGAATCCTCCCCTCTTTCACGGCCAGGGTCTCGGCGACGGCGCCCTTGGCGTCCATAGTGATTATCTCGCCGTTCCTGATTACCAGGTCAGCATAAGTCATTACATTCCCAGTGTGCCACAGGATTTATTTGATTTATCGAGAAAGGGGATATCGATCCGAATTTTATGTCTTCTTCAGAACCTGGACACCCTCCTCGGTCCCAAGGTAAGCTATGTCTGCGTACCCGAGGAACAGGCCCGTCCCTAGTATTCCAGGTATCGAGACTAGCTGATTTTCTAGGGCCTTGGGGTCCTTTATCGGGCCGAAGCCTGCGTCTATGATCTGGTTCCCGTTGTCGGTCACGACAGGCCCCAGCTTCCCGCTCCCCATGCGAATCTTCGTCATAGCCCCCAGCCCCTCAAGGCTCCTCTGAACGGGGGTCAAGGCGAATGGCAATACCTCTATGGGAAGGCTCTGTCTCTCCCCTAGTTGATCCGATAGTTTGGTGCTGTCGGCGATGAGGATGTACTGCTCACACGCCGCTGCTACGACCTTCTCCCTGAGCAGGGCCCCTCCCCCGCCCTTTATGGCATCAAGGTGCCTTGTGATCTGGTCGGCCCCGTCTATCCCGAGGTTCAGGACGGGGTGCTCGTCGAGGGTGGTGAGGGGGACTCCTGCCCTCACCGCCTCCCTGGACGCCTGGTAGCTTGTCGGAACTCCGAGAACGTCCTCAATTTTTCCTTCTCTGAGGAGGCCTCCGACAAGGCCTATGGCTTGGGCGGCAGTGCTTCCGCTACCGAGCCCTATGACCATTCCGCTCTCGACGTGGTCGACCGCCCTCTCTGCCGCCCTCCTCTTCGCAGCGATGGTCCAGCTCATTTGGGCTTAGACCTCTATCTCCAGCTTGTCGAGCTCCTCGAGTTCCTTCAGGACCTCCTGCCTGAGCTGGTCCAGCTTGTCCTCTATGTCCGACTTCTTCCTCTGGGGCTTCTCTGGCTCCTCCTCGGCCTCCTCTTCAGCCTCTTCCTCCTCCTGGGACTCCTCCTTCTCGGGCGCCTTCTTCTTGCGCGGGGGCTTGGGAGGCTCCTTCTCGGGCTCCTCTATCTTGAGCTCCTTGAGGATGGAGTCTATCCTGGCCTGAGTGTTGTTGAGGGTGGACTCGAACTTCTTTATGATATCCTCCCTTATGGCCTCCAGCTCGTTGAGGGTTACTATTAGCTCGGCACGTTTCAGTTCCTCGTTTATCCCCTTCATCTCGGCCTCGTAATCCCTCGAAAGGCGGAGCCTCTCCTCCCTTGTTATCTCGCCCTCGTCCTCCGCCTCGAAGAGGCGCTTCATAACCATACTCAGGAGTTCCTGCTTTAGGGTGAGGGTCCTAAGGCTGCTGCGGGCACTCTCGACATCGCTGCCCCTGAGGTGGCGCTCCATCTGGGGCACCTCCGGCTTCTTCTCCTGGGCCTTTATCTCGAGGGTGAGGGGCTGGACTGGTTCATCTCCCACAGCATTGTTCGCGACCGGCCCCGAATCGGGCTTGTCCGGTTTCCCCGTCGCCCTGACGAACAGGTAGACGGCGACGGCGGCGACCACTACCGCGGCGATACCTACAATAACGTCGGTGGATAGGAGGGCAGCCATTTCCAGTTCACATCTCATTTTAATGCCTACGATATATAAGCCTAAACCCGTTTCAGCCCTTTTCCTGATCCCCGTACCTGATTGTACATCATTTCAGGGCGTCTTTCCGGGTCGATGTGGGCCGGGCTTATGAACGTGGTCGCTCATAGTGGTTTCAGGTTTTTCATTTTTCCGTGTGAAGGGGGTGGTTTGTTGGTGCTGGGTTTCATTGTTCCGTGCTTTCGCGGGTTGTGTGCTGGAATCCGTCGCTTAGGGGCACGTTTCTGTGAGGGATCGTGTCAGGGAGGAGCGTTTTTAGGGTTGCTTCCGTTGAACGGGGCGTTTTTCAAGCTCCGATGGTGTGACCCCCTCCCCTGTCTCTGTCCCGGCTTGGCCATCTTCTTGGTTTTTATTGTCTAACTTGTCAGTGAAACTAGTTTGACTAATGCTGTGGACTTATCCATGTCGGGGAGAGCTTATTTTAGTAGAGAACTTGAGAATGATCAGCATGAGCGGGTTTTCTGGCCTTGAAGAGGCGGTGATAAGACCAAGGAAACCTCAGCTTGGAGGTCTTGCTACTTATGTATAGGATCATGAAGGCGTTCGACAGGGTGGCCCCGACGTATGACCATTGGTACGAGCAGCCGAAGGGCAGGCAGGTCTTCGAGGTAGAGTTGAAGGCTGTCGAGGGCCTGCTCCCGGGATCAGGGAACGGGGTTGAGGTTGGGGCGGGGACCGGGGTCTTCGCCGAGCGTCTCACATCGAAGCGTAGGCTGATCATTTGCCTCGATCCCTCGCCGGCGATGCTTGATAGGGCTGCTTCCAGGGGGCTGCCTGCGATCCTGGCATCTGCTACCTCGTTCCCCTTCAGGGACGAGTGCCTCGGCTTCGCCTACATGATAACCGTTCTGGAGTTCCTCGAAGATCCCTCCACAGCCCTCAAAGGGGTTTCGGGAGCCTTGAAACCAGGCGCCCCGATAGTACTCCTGACCATAAACCGGGAGAGCCAGTGGGGGGAGCTGTACGAGAGATTGGGGGCGAGCGGGGACCCGATATTCAGCAACGCCCGGCTTTACAACCCTGGAGAAGTTGGATCTATCCTTGATAAAGCTGGGTTAGGGGTCTCCAAAGCTTTCGGGACTCTAACGGCTGGGCCCGAGAGCCCCAACGCCGGAGAAGGCAGAGTTCCAATAGGCCCCGGAGCAGGCGTCCTTCTTTTTAAGGCTATAAAAACGTGGATTTGAGAGATCAAGACCCCCTTTCCAATTCTTATTGTAAAGCCTTATATGCGGGCTGGGGGTAATTGAGGGGAAGGGGGAGCTGGGCGGAGGTCCGGCTGAGAGGACGAGAGTCGTCGACCCTTTGAACCTGATCCGGGTAATGCCGGCGGAGGGAAAGAGCAGATGGGTAAGGGAAATAGGGAATCTGGATTCTCAGGAGTTAATCCTGAACCAGTCTCTAACGTGAACCATGTACTTTTCTCAAAGGAATGGGAGAAGGGTAGAGTAGTCACGACCAAGAAGGTCTCATTGGCGGCCGTTCTGATTGCTTTGGGGGTTGTGGTCTCCCCCCTCATTTGGTTCCCGATACTCGACTCGAAGGCCTTCCCTGGGCAGCATATCATCAACGCCTTAGCAGGGGTTCTTCTGGGACCCGTCTGGGCGGCCTTCATGGCTTTCTGCATCGGGGTCATCAGGATGAGCATGGGCGTGGGCACCATATTCTCCATGCCAGGCGGGATACCGGGAGGTGTGGTTGTCGGCCTCTTCTACTGGTTCCTTAAAAGAAACGGGTTCAAGCAGCCCGATCTAGCGGCCTTAACCGAGCCGATAGGGACAGTCCTTATCGGTGGGACGCTGGCCGTCTATCTGGTCGCCCCCTATGTTGGGAGAGAGATGATCCTCATCCCTGTCTGGATAGGATGGTCCCTGAGCAGCATCCCAGGTTCAGCCCTCGGCTTAGTCGTACTCAAAGCCCTTCGCATGGTGGGGTTGTTGGACTATTTCACGAAGTGAATTTGAGGTGTCGATAAGGGGTAGACGTGGTGAAGAAAGCGTGAGAATGAGAAATCGAACGGCATCGGGGGCATCAAAACGGGTTTCCCTTCGATTCCCCCTCTCCTTAGGTTCAATCATTCGAATCGAAGAGGAGTTCGAGTCTTGACAACCCAGATGGAATCCGCCTGCAGGGGCGTAGTGACTGACGAGATGAGAGCAGTAGCCGAAGCCGAAGGGTTGCCCATGGAAAAGGTGAGGCAAGGGGTTGCCGAAGGACGAATAGTGATACCGAAGAACATGGGCAGGGAGGATGCCAAGCCTCTAGGCATAGGCGAGGGGCTACGCGTCAAAGTGAACGCCAACGTCGGGACATCGAGGGACATCTGCGATGCCGACAATGAGCTTGAGAAGTCGAGGGCCGCGCTTGAAGCCGGAGCCGACACCCTGATGGATCTGAGCACCGGCGGAGACATAGACTCGATCAGGAGGAGTATCCTCAGGGAAGTCCATCTTCCACTAGGGACCGTGCCCATATACCAGGTCGCGATAGAGGCACCGGACCGGCACGGGGCCATCGTCAGCATGACTGAGGACGACATATTCAACACAATAGAGAGGCACGCCAGGGACGGGGTAGACTTCGTCACAGTGCACTGCGGCATCACCAAGGAGAGCGTGGACAGGGCCATCCGCCAGAGGCGCCTCCTGGGCATAGTGAGCCGGGGCGGCACCTTCCTGACTGCCTGGATCATGCACAACGGAAGGGAGAACCCCCTCTACGAGAACTACGACTACTTGCTAGAGATCGCCAGGGAGTACGACATGACTCTGAGCCTAGGCGACGGCCTCAGGCCGGGCTGCATCCACGACGCAACGGACGCCCCCCAGATCCAGGAGCTGCTCATCATAGGAGAGCTTGTGGAGAGGGCGAGGGAGGCTGGGGTTCAGGCAATGGTCGAGGGGCCGGGCCACGTACCCCTGGACCAGATAGAGGCTAACGTGAGGCTCGAGAAGACTGTCTGCAAGGGGGCGCCCTTCTACGTCTTGGGGCCTCTGGTCACCGACATCGC
>CAYGAH010000098.1:0-21854 GCA_964347685.1 uncultured Candidatus Bathyarchaeia archaeon
CTAGACGGGTTGGCTCCCCTCTCGAGGACCAGCGTGAGCGAGATGTCTATGTTGACGATCCTCGGCCTGGAGAACTCCACCCTTATGCCCGCAGCCCTGGTGTCTTCGATCACCTTCTCGATGTCCTCCGTGTTCCCTCCCTGGGCTATTATCCTCACAACGCCTTGGACCCTGTCGGGCATGTCCTCTATGAGGACTGAGCTGACCCCCTCGACTCCCTTCACGGCGGATTCCAGCGAGGCCAGTGTGGCTTTTCCTGCGACCTCCAGTGCGTGCTTGGCCCTCTCCCTGAGCTCCTCGTCGGTCTCGACCTCCGCCCCCGTGAGGATGTCCCCACGGTTTATGACGTACTCCACGCCGACGAGTGGCTGGGGCATGACCACGATCGATCCAGCGGAGACGTTCCCTGCCCTTCCCGGCACGACGGCCATCACGGGGGCGTGGGCCTCCCATCTTCCCTGAGGCGTCCTCTCTAGGACCCTCTCATCTGTTGTCTCGAAGGCCTTAGCGTCCTCGGTCCTCCTGGCGTACGTGGAAACCATCATGCCTTTCGGTATCGTGATCCTCTCGTACGTGACGTAGTCAACGTAGAAGGTCGAGTTGGGGTCGGGCTTTTTTCCTTCGGGCAGCCATTCGACCCTGTTCTCGGTCAGAACGTAGTCCGCGCCCTTCTCGAACTCCTGGGCGGCTCCATCTAGGTTCCCCTCGATCTTCACTATCTCTTTCACCGGGCTGCTCTTCAGCACGTATGAGGCCCTCCCGTCCTGTAGGTGGGCCTCTTGGTTCACGCTGATCTCCCCGGGGGCGGTGTTCCTCCCGAAGGTGACGAAGCCGGTTGCGGGCTCAGCCGGTTTGCGTTCGACGCCGAGGATGGAGGCGACCAGGTCCAGGGAGCTCCCGGTGGCGGTGTCGATGAACCCCGCCTCGTAGACGTGGTCCAGCTGGGCGTAGAGGAAGTCTATCTCCCTGCTTACGGCCTCCACTATGGTCCTAACCACGCTCCCCGGGTTGACGTCCGTTATCGAGGCGGATTCGCCTATGGAATAGTTGACGAAGAAGATCGTCCTGTCGTCGGGCCTACCTCCTCCTGGCTGCCACTCGAGCATGTCTCCGGAGAGCCTGTAATCCTCTCCCTCTTTGAAGGTCGTCGTGGCCCCGCCCAACACGCCCTCGACCTTCACAATCTTTCTCACAGGGGTGTTCTCGAGCTTGTACTTAGTCCTGAAGGGCTCGTATACGTGCTTCTCGTCGACAACCCCCTTGGTGATCTGGGAGAGTATGCTGTCGCACGTCTCCTCGTATGATCTCCTCCTAAAGGCCATCAAGCAACCTCCAGGTAGAAGGGGAAGACGATGTTCAATACGCTGGTGAGCCCCACGGCCACGACCGAGATGTCGATGTCTATCCTGTTGGGGTCGTCCTTGGCGGTCTCCACGTCTATGCTGACTATCTCCTCTATCCTGGGGTCCTGGGAGACTGCCTCTATCGCGTATATCCTGGCGAGTTCCCTGGTCCTCTCGTTGTTGGGCTCGCCCACAAGCTCGTGGAGGCGTGAGCCGAAACTCGAGTGTCCAAGGTCCCTGAGCTCTCCCTGCATGGTCCTCAGCCTCATGACGATGGCCTGGGCGAGGTTGTACTCTTCCTCTATCGTGGCGAGGTCTCCCGTAGGGCTTATGGCTAGGTCGCTTCCGAACTCCGTCTCCATCAGCCTAAGGTCCCTTCCAAGCTGCTCTTTGGACATCTTTTTCACCTCAATTGTTCCTTTATGATTCTTAGAGTTCCTTTGTGGGCTCACAACGACGGTGTGTTTTTCCATGGCCGCGATCTTATTCTGCCGTACCTCTTCTGTTCCATGAAGGCACACCGATTATGGGTTTATGTTCACCATAGCTCCCTTTAGCGTTAACGGTGCCTCAGCCTCGATATTCGCCGTCGCCCCTGCCTTTATCTTCATGGTAGCGGAGCTCTCCACATTGACTTCGGTCTCGCCTTTTATCGTTGCTTTAGTCCCCGCCTTGATGTTCATGTCTTGCTTGCTCTCCATGGTAATTTTGTCTGCCGAGAAGGTCATGTCTTCGCTCGCCGTAATAGAGACCTTCGCGTTCGACTCGATTACAACGTCCCCGTCTCTGTTTATCTTGAGTGTGGTCTCCCCAGCCTCCACTTTCACGATGTCGTCGGTCACAGAGATGATGGTGCCGCTGGGGAGCTCCATGTGGACCCTCCTCAGATCGGAATTTTCTGAGTAGGGCGGGACGTATATTACCTCCTCCCCCTTGTTGGCGGGGGGCCTGTCCTCTTCCGTGTACAGGCGTCCTATCACTATAGGGGCGTTGATGTCTCCGTTCAGGAAGGTCACCAGGACCATGTCGTCTACCTGGGGGATTTGGGCGAGCCCTATGAGCTGGGTCGCGACAGGGACGTTCTGCAGCTCAAGCTCGGTGTTCTTCAGCTTCACGTTGCAAGAGTAGTTCTCATTGTCGCTGTCGCTGGAGTGGGGGAATATGGAGGTGACCACCCCCAGCTCCGCGATGTGGACCTTCCTCATCTCCGATTCCACTATCTTCCTGATGACTTCAACCATGCCTGACAACCTTACTGCCTCCACCCAATTGTTGTGGTGAAGCCTGAATCCTTGGTTATGTGGTGCTCCACGCTCCTAACCTGGAACTCCCCGTTCATCTTCGGGTTGCCCATGCCCTTGATCTCGATGGTGTCGTCGAGCTTTACACTTGCATCCCCGACGATCTTGACTGCCCCGGATAGGGTCCTCGAGGCGGTCTCGATCAGGGCCTTCGCCATGTCGCCCGCTAAACTCGTGCTCTTTATGCTGGCGTCCTGAACTAAGATCTCTGCTCCCTCCTCGCTTGGTCCCTTTTCGGTTCCTGAGATAGGTTGCCTGGAATACACGGGCCAGGCATCAGCGCCCTTGAAACTCGAGGCGCTCTCCCCCATGACCATGACGCTCTTCACCGTGGGCCTGTCCTCTCGGGCTTCCGCCTGGATGATGTCTACCCCATATTCGAGCACGTGAGCAGGACCCTTCGAGTATTTTTTGAATACCAGCTTGCCTTCCGGAGTCATGTATGCGTCGAAGCCGCATTTTTGGGCCAGGTCTCTGATGTGTTCGTGGGCGTTCTTGTTGTCGTCCAGGTAATAGACTGGGAAATTGATCCCGGGGTCCGCATCTGATTGTATGCCAACACTATCGGCAAGCCATTTTACGATGTCCCCAGCACTGCGATCCAGGTGGACCATGTTTAGCCTCAACTCCAGAAGCTTTGTGGCGGGGTTCAGCCCCCTGACCCTGACGTCGGAGACGCCGGGGCTGACGTTGTCGACGGTGCCCTTGAAGACCTCCTCGAGGGAGTCCTCGTATCCGATCTCTATCGAGACCTCGTCCCCCTCCTTGATCTCCGTCGTCTTGTCGCTCACGCCGAAGACGGCCTCGAAGCTATCAGCGGGTATCTCGATGTCCTGGTTCACCCGGATGCTTACCACGGGGCTCTGGGCTCCAGGCTCGAAGGTCTCCGACCCTACCTTGATCTTATAATTGGGCTTGAGCATAGAAGCTTCAGATTCTCTCATAGGCAAGGTTTAACCCCCTTACTCTCACCTCGGAGATCCTCGGCACGACGCCGTCGAAGGGTACCATTTAAAACTTCCTTGAGGTCATCCTCATAACCAAGCTGGATGGAGACCCAGTCCCCCTCCAAGGTCTCGGTCGTCTCGTCGCCGACCCCGAAGACGGCCTCGAAGCCGTCGGCCGGTATGTCCATGTCTTGGTTCACCATGAAGCTGACTACGGGGTTCTGGGCTCCCGGATCGAAGGTTTCCCACTCCCTCCGAACCTCCGATCTTATCTGAGTTTTAAAGGTAGGCTTGAGCATCGAAACTTCAAAGTCCCTTAGATCGCTGAGTATTTATAAGATGCGTTCGGTGAACGAGGCGCAGATATGAATCGTGGGATAATGGAGCGGTGTGCAAGGGCTGATGGGTCGTCCCTTCGTCTGGGTCCCGGCCTCGGCGTCCTCATGCCCACACATGTGGGGAGGGACCCTTGTCGATGAGACGTGTTATTCCCGTCATGCATGGGGAGGCTCGTCTCTCGGAGGTTCCATGACAAGCAGCTTATCCTTCAATATAGGCGTTGGCCCTCAGCCCAAGCAGAATTGTTGTTCTCAGACGATAGAGGCCGATCTCGCGTTTTTTGGAGTGTTTTAGTCGTGAATTAGTCGATTTGCGTGCGGGGTCAAATCCGCCGCCTCAAGCTTGTTCTATTCCCGCTTACGGGGAATTCAAGCTAAAGTGCGTATATTTTTTTATGAGATCGCAGTAAGTTCAACGGATAATGGTGTGTTGGTCTTGTCCGAGAAGGAGATCGAGGTCCCTGTCATCGCCCCGAACGTGATAGAAAGCGTCAAGTTTGTCAATGAAGGTTGGAAGCCCATCATAAAGAGAGAGTACAAGCACACCCAGTCCGACGGGAGCGTAATCGAAGGGAACAAGACGGACGAGAGCGGCTTCATCAGAGAGCGGAACTTCGTAGCCGGCGGGAGGAAGGTCACGCTGAAGGACGCTGGTGACAAGGGGAGGGAAGCTAAGGGTGGTGACAACCCGGGCCCCCTCCCCACCCTTGATCTTAGGAACCGCCTCGATGGGGGTAAGGGGCCCCTGAGGAACGGGGACTCCCGACAGGATCTGGTCAAGCATCTACAGAAGATGCTGAAGGCCCTCCAGTACGACCTCGGCGACACCGGCCCCGACAAGGACGGGGTCGACGGCAATTTCCGTTCCAAGACTCAGGAAGCCGTCGTGGCCTTTCAGAAGGCGCATGTGGACTGGGATGGGCAGCTGCTTCTTCCAGACAGCCGTGTGGGACCCAGGACCTCCGACGCCCTCAACCGAGCCCTTGTTGGGACATGGTACGAAAGTCACGAGACTCCCACGGAGCTGACTGAGGATCTGAAGCTCGTTACGGTCACTGAGAAGTTCGCCGTGGAGAAGGGCGTGGAATTCTAGGTGAATTGAATGAGCGGAGAGGACAAAGCCCAGACCCCGAAGAGGGTCGTCGTGCAGGTGAACCCAGGGCGGCCCAGGCTCGGGATCGATCTCACGTTGTGCCCCAAGTCTGTTGTGCCCGACGCCCGGAACCAGAGAACAGAGTTCACCGCACGGATCTACGCCCTCAAGGGCGGGAAATGGGTTTACCCCGGCGAGAAGAGGAAGATCACCTTCAGCTTCGATAAGGTCTCTAAGGAGAAGGGCGTCTGCATGAACTATCCTAAAAAGGAAAACAGTAACACAAACCCCGATCTCTTCTTCGCCGACAACGATGACAAGATGAAGGACTTCGACTTCGACGAGGATGAGACGGATGGCGATGCCAAAAAGAAGTGCCCCACCGAGATCCTCGTGGCCGACGATAACCCGGACCACAGCCACCACTACAAGAAGGCCACCACAAAGAAGGCCGTAACGGAGGCGAAGGTCGTGGTGAGGTGCGAGGACTACGGCGCCTTCGGAACTCTGAAGGCCGAGGCTGAGGACTGTGAGACGATCCCTCCAAGGGAGAATAACGCAAAGCCAAGCGAAGGCAAAGGACCCAACGATGTCAAGATCCCCAGGGATGATAATAATAATGATATAGCGGATAGCGCTAAGAGCTGGGATAATGTGTCCATAGACAAAAAAAAGGATAATTCACCTGCCCCAGCGAATGAGGATGAAGATGAATCGCCATCAAACACTAACAAGGGCGACGGTCTCACTAACTACGAAGAATACAGGGGATTTATAGTAAAAGCTGGGGGCAACAAGATACATAAAAGGACTAACATTAACAAAAAGGACATCTTCATCTACGACAAAGACAACCTCGGAACAGGTTACTTCAATGCGTCAGGACTAATCATACATTTAATCCCAGGACCCGACTATTACAACGGAAACTCAAGTCATAACAATGATTCTCCACCCACTCCCAGCGATAGACAGGTAATAAACTGTAATCGGACAAGTCATACAGGCGGAGATCAACACGGCTTGAGATTGCAAAATGAAGCAATGGGAGGCTTGGACGAAGGCTATACATATGGCGCGAACGTGCCCCTTCTTCCAAAGGATGTTAATTATGTGGCGGTTGATCGCGCTAAACATGCTACCGCTGCATTACTGTCTTGTACCGTAGCTCACGAACTAGGACATGCGGCATATGCACAACATCACGGCGACAGCGGAGATTGCCCACCCCCGTGTAGACATGATCAGGCAGGAAGCCTCACTAGTGGCCATGCATTATGTATAATGAGATACTCCAACTATGGTGACTCACATTGGTGCCATAAGGTTGGTGGAACTTGCCATCTTCACCCTATCCCCAATCCTGAAACTCCCGGCAACATATTCTGCACTTCCGCTAACGGGACAGGTTGCAACGTTGTTGCAGGCCACTTTACCAACAACGCTGACAGAGGAAATTGTAAAGGACAGATAAGAATCAAGGACTGGTAGATGTATATGTGTAATAAAATTGGTGGTAATATTGGGAACGAATGAGTCGCACCGGATTAGTATAGTGTGCAGAGCCGATGGAGGAACAAGTATTACGGTATATGAAAATGAGCCTTTGATCTTATCAGTTTCCATGGTCAACGACGGTGCTATTACGGCAGCCTCCTACAACTATCCATTAAAAGATGAGATTAAGGAACTAGAGAATAGGTTCAAAGCAGGATATATGGAGGAGGAAGAATTCAAGGCCTCGGTGGAAGAAATCGAGAGCAGGATTATGAGGGAGAGAGTCTACCGCTTGGGAAGCCCAGAGGGATGGCCCCAAATTATCAAGTTCCAAGCTCTATCAGGGGATACTTGGAGAGAGGTTAATTGGCCCCTGAAAGTGTTGATATATCTTCCAAAGGGTCAAGTGGCCAACCTAGATGCCGTAACCTCTTGTTATGTCGAATATGGTCTGGATCCTGAAGATGCCAAGAGACCTAAAGGAGAATTCCAAGTCAAAGCCTTAGTCGAGTTATCTAAGGATGAGGCCGTTGAGTCAAATGTTGTTACCGTAAATCTTCTAAAAGGAAAGGTGCCAAAGGGCGAAAGCGAGACGGAAGAGAGACTTATAGCTAGGGGGGAATATGCTTATAAGAGACGCCTCTATGACGAGGCGCTAAACTTTGTCCAGAGAGCTTTAGAGATCAACCCCAGTTCAATCCCAGCGCTGAACCTGCTTGGTGACATCGAGCATATAAGAGGGAATCTTTCCGTAGCCCTATCCGTTTACGAAAACGCACTTGAAGAATTCAACAAGCAACAACCCGGACGCCGAGAACCACCACACCTTATAATTAAAAAGATAAAGAGGCTCAGGGCTTTGACTGAAGGATAAACTGTCGAAGCAACCTAAATATGACTTAAGGAAAGAATAAAAAACACTTTTACTACCCTTTTGCATGCACAGCTAAATTATTTTTCTTTAGATTAGGGTGAGATATCTGTTTATTTTATCTCGACCTCTTCCTTCTTGTCCTCGTAGCCGGGCGCGTCGACCGTGACTACGTACATCCCATGTTCCAGGTTGTCCTTCCTGTACACCCCCTCCTCGTTCGTCTTGACGGAGTACTCCCCTCCTTCCCAGGTTATCTTGACGTCCACGTCCGACTGCGGGTTCCCCTCCCCGTCCACGATCCGACCCGTTACGTAGTTCACGGAGGACTTCGCCTCGTCCGCCTTCTCCTCAACCGCCTCCTTCGCCTCCTCCTCCTGGCTCGGGGCGGGCTCGTCCTCCTTCTTGGGAGGCGTGTACTCCCTGAGCGCCAACCTGTACTTGTAACTATTGGGGAGCCCCCCCATGTCGTCCACCTGTAGGTCCTCTATGAGGACGTCCGTGACCTCTGCCACTCCCGAGATGTCCGATGAGAAGGGGACGGGCTTCCCCGCCTTGAACTTCGACCTGAGGTTCTTGAGGGCTTCCTTGGCCTCCTCCCCGTAGATCACCCCCTCGAAGAGGATTCGGACTGGCTCCCTCCCCATGTCCTGGAGTACCCCCCCCTCCATCCCCGGGATCTTGTGCTCCACTATGCTCCTGTTCTCCCTGACGCTGATGCTGTAAACGCTGTTGAGGACCTTCGTCTTCCCCGTCTCGTCGTCCCTGCTGTGCTTTATCAGGGGTATCTTGTCAAGCTCTATGCTCATCAATAGACACCGTACCTTCGCGCCTCCTCCCTGAGGATACGCGCGATCTTCCTCTCCAACTCCCTTAGGTCTATGTCCTCCATCTTGGACTCCACCCTTACCTCTATCGGGCGGATGCGGTCAGCGACGCGCTCACGCCTGAAGCTCGGAGGCCCCCTCGCCTCGGCCAGGGGGGCCGTAGCCCTCGAGAGTATGGGGACGATCTCCTGGAGCTTCACGCTCGGCGCCGCCATGGGGGCCTCAAGGGCCACGCTCAAAGGGGCTACCCCCACCGCTGGGGCCTCGACCAGGCCATCAACCAACCCGTCCATGTAGCCCTTCACGACCCCCTCCGCCTCAACCTTCTTGGACAGAATCTCCGAGACGACATTCAAAGAATCTAAGGCCCAAGCAGCACCCGGAAAAGCGCCCATCCCGTCTTCGGCCACTCCAGGAATGATAGAATCGATGGAAGCGCTCATCAAGCCCAGAGCCGTGGCGGCGAACCCATTCACCCCCTCCCCCACCGAGTCGAGGAGCCCGTCGAACCCATCGAGTCCATCCTTCGTATACTTAGTCGCCAAGGCCAGGTACTCTTTGAGGGGATGTGGAGGCATCTTGATCAGCTCTCCGTCTTCCTCCCAAACCGCTTCGAGGCCGTCACGGTCGGAGATCCCAGAGAGCCTGGTGGCCATCGCCAAGTAGTCCTCTAGCGGGTGAACCCCGTTCACCCCCCTCCCCCTCACCAAGGCCTCCTCAGAGAGGGCCTTCATCGCGCCGATGGTCTTAAAGGCAGAGCCAATTTTCTTGGCTGCGAGGCCCCCTAGGCTGGGCGCGAGAAGAAGCCCCCCAGCCAAGGCCCTGATGCGTGTCGGGGCTAAGCTGACGGCTCCCTCCCTGTAGGTCTCAGCCAGCTTCTCGGCCAGCTGCCTTGAAACCCTCCCCACCTCTGAGGCCACGAGGGCCGCCCTGCCCTCCGCCTCCCTCTCAAAAACGGGCGAGACGATGGAGGGGATGTCCTCTGGCGCGATGCTCAGGGCTTCCCCCGTCACCGCACTGACCGTCGGCCTCCATGATGCCCCGATGCCTGGCGCAAGAATCTCCCTCCGTCCATCGTGGAGGACCCGTTTGCTGGAGATCCCGATGGCCGCAAGGATAGAGGGCCTCCAATCAAAAAAGGCGGCTACGTCTCGGTGTTCGACGATCCTCTGGCTCACCGCGTCGACGATCCTGCTCCTCTCCTCCATCAGGGTCTCGACGACGCTGGTCTCCACAACCACGGTCTTGGAGCGCATCCTGGCGGCCCACCTCGAGAGGTCGTAGACCATCTGGCTCACGCCCCCGATCTTAGGGGGCCTGCCCCCGGGAGAGACGGCGGCCCCTGCTAGTTGAAGAACGGGTTCCACGGAGACTTCCGGTTCCAAGCGGGGCTCAGAGGGTCCAGGGGGCCTGCCCTCGACAAACTCCGGGACGGGCTTGAGCGCCTTCGAGATCGTCTCAGACACTTGCAGGTCGACCTTCTCAGAAACCCCTCCGTATTGGGATTCAGGCAGGGTGCCAGGCTGGGGGATGGGTGAGGCGACAGTTGAGCCCTCGCGGGGTGCTTTGGGGTGGTACCCCGGCCTCACCGGTTCTGGTCTGAACCCCCTCCTCGGGGGGATTGGGATCAAAACGGGCAACCCCGCCGCAACCTTCTCACTGTACCCCTGGATGGTGTACATCGCCTTCTTGGGACCAGCCTTCGGCTCGGGGGGCTCCTCCTCTGCGGCCTTTTCTCCCCTCTCGACCCTGAAACTTCTGACGACCCTCCTGATGATGCTGTTTATGGGGGATAGGCCTCTTGTTATTGTGAACCTCAAGGGCTGGAGGGGGGGCTCGACACCTCCCATCTCCGCGCCCTGAAGGGTCTGTTCTGGGAGCCGAATGGGGGGGACTTCCTGCACGTAAGTGGTTATCCTGAGGCTGCTTATCCTCATGAGGACCCTTGTCATCCTCTCGACCAATGCGCCGAAGTCTGCGGAGTATCTCCTGCTGAGAACCTTGTCCAGCATAGAGGCGAATGTCTTGTTGTGTTGTAGCGTGATGAGATTGTCCGCGCTGGCCTTCTGGAACTCGAAGATCCTTTTTACGAGATTTTCGACGCGGCTCATACGGAGACTGCCCCTTGTTCCCCCTCGGCCTATTCGAATATTATCCTCGTGGTCCCACTCTCTGCGGGCCTTGTGTAGCTCATCTGCCTTATCCTGTGGCTTAAAGCAGAAATAAGAAAGTTGATCTGGCTCCTCGTTAGGTCGCCGGGGCTGTCGGCGAGCCTGTACCCGTAGTCGAGGCAGAGGGAGGCGAGTTCTAGGCCCTCCGGGCTCTTAACCAGCTCCTCTATCTCTAGCCTTTTTTTTTAGCCTCTTCGCTTGAGGCGACTCCGCTTATCTCCAGCACCTTGGTGCCTATGTACTCGGGGACTCCGAACTTCATCTCAGAGACCTCCCCCGGCGTCAGCCTGGGCTCCACCATGCCTAGGGAGGCAGCCATCCTGAGGGCCTCGAAGTTCTTGGTCACGTCCATCTTCCCTACGTCGGGCGTTCCGTCCTCCTTTAGGGGGACGCTTCCGATTAGTGAGAATATCTCAGTGAGCTCCCCGTCGGTAAGGGGCCGGATCACCACCTCTGCTTTGTAGTCCTCGATGTAGAGAGGTTCGTGCCTCTCCTTGCCCTTGAGGATGTCCTCCTTGGTGAGCCTCTTAGCCCCGCTCATCTCCGACCCTTTCGCCCTCGGCTAGCAGCCTATTCTTCCCTTACCCTGGTAGAGGTGAAGTTGTAAGAAGTCAGGCCTACCCCGCTGGCGGACAGCTCGAAGCTCTTGTCGTCGAGGAAGCACTCGTCGAAGGTTATCTTCCTTATCTGCTGGTCGTTCCTGTTCAGCACCGCCACCATGTTGAATGGCTCGGGGTTAGGCGCGTACAGTATGTCGTCCAGCGCCTTGTTCAGGGAGCTGATCCTCAGGGTCCCGTTGACGATGACCTGCCCCGACTCCACACCTATGCGCTCAAGAAGGCCAACCGCTTCCACGTCTGCCTGCCTCCTCCTGACCTTGAAGTCCATGGACTGGAGCCCAAGGACCTCTTCGCCGTTGATGGTCACCTTGCTCTTGGCCGCGGACACGATCATTAATGACACCTTTCATTCCTCCTATGCCTGAACCGTTACCGTCGCGTATATGTAGTCTATAGCCCTCACGGGCCTCACCGCCAAGTCCACCCTTACTATGCCCTGCGCGAAGTCTAGCTGGGAGCTGTAAACGTCCACTATGAAGGCTGGCTCCGTCTCGTCCGTGCTCGGTACGATGGCCCCCTCCCTCTCCATCCTGATCATGAGCTCCGTCAGCTTCTCCTTCAGCGCTGATCGCCCAGTTGAGTTGTTCAGGGTGCCTATGAACTGGTCTCCAGTGGACTTCACAAGCCTCACCGCGTGGTCCGTGGTCCTGACTACGCTGATCTGCTCCTTGCTCGTCGTTATGCCCTTCATGACGATTATCCCCCTTCCCCTCTGGGCCGCGATCGGGAGGATCCCTGCGTTGAGCAGCTGCCTCATCTGGGCTGGCGTGTACTTCTGCTCCAGCTCCGCTACTCCCTTGATGGGCTTGAAGGTGGGGGACTCGAAGTAGTCCAGACTGCTTATCAGGCCTGCCATGGCTCCCGTTACGCCGTGGGGGGCGACTACGATGAACCTGTCGCTGGCCAGTACCTCGGTCCTCTTCACGATGTCGCTGATCTCCTCGCCCTCCCCCACGCACCCTATCCCTATCCTACCCATGGCGTTTGTGCTCATGTTGCTGCAGTGGGCCTCTATCAGTGCGTGGATCTTGGGGTCGCTAACGTCGCACGCATAAACCATGTCCACCTCTGCCTCTGCCTCTAGCTTCTCCAGGGCAGCCTCGAAGCTCTCCGGGGCTGGGTCTCCTGGGTTCTTGCCACCCTTCAGCGTGCCTGATTTGGCTACAGGGTTGTTTGCTGGGGCGGCTGACTTGGACTTCAGGTCCCTGGCTGTGACTAGGTTGGAGTTGTCGTTGACGTATTTGACTAGGTATTTGCCTGCCTTGGAGTCCATGACCAGGTCGTCGAAGACCTCGAATACGACGCCGTCGCTGAAGAGGGCCCTCACCGTGTTGTCGGTGCTCCCCTTCTCCACCTGGTACTGTATGTTGTCTCCAGCGGTCCCTATGGCCTTGGCTTTCAGCTCGACGGTGTCGGCCTTCTCCGAGTCCTTGAGAACCGCGGAGGCGTAGTCACCGCCCTTCCCCACTATCCTGGTGGCAACGACCTCGAAGACCCCGTTCTGGAAGCATTGTTTGGCATTCTGCGTCAGTGTGTAGTCCGGATTCGCTCCGAAGGTGTCCGCGAACTCCCTCCAGCTGCCTAGGTGCACCGGTGTGAGCTCTGGCCCCATCTCAGCCGTCCCTATGAGGGCCACGACCCCCGACGGGTAGGCCGCCGGGGGGATGATCTCCTTGACTACCTTTACCTCTACGCCTGGAATTACTCTGACCAAACTAACCCTCTCACAAACTATTCGCTTTATACAGTATTTTAAATTTTAGTGGAGTTTGAAGGAAATTACATTTTTTTGAAATTTAATAATGGTCTGCTGAGAAAATCCGTTTAAAATTAGTTTCTTTTCCATCTAACGGTAGCCCTCCTTCTTTGCTGGACTTTTTGGCGTCTCCTTTTGGGCGGCTTCCTCGGTTGCTTTTCCTTTAAAGGTTTATTACCGGAGGGGTGGTGTATGGTTTTGGAGCCCGGTCTTCTAGCGGACAAGGATGGGGGGCTTTGGACCCCTCGACGGGAGTTCGAATCTCCCCCGGGCTACCATCGCGTCAGCTACTTGTCATGAGGTTTTCGGGTTTTTTGTCGTCTTTCCGGGTCGACGTTGGCCGGGCTTATGAACGTGGCCGCTCATAGCGGTTTCAGGTTTTCTTGTTTCCGTGTGAAAGGGGTAGTTTGCTGGGTTTGGGGTTTCATTGTTCCGTGTTTTCGCGGGTTATTTACTGGAATCTATCTCTTAGGGGCACGTTTCAGTGAGGAATCTGGTCTGAGAGGAGAGTTTTTCGGGTTGCTTCCCTTGAATGGGGCGTTTTTCACGTTTGGGTCGTTCGACCCCCCTCCCCTCCAGTGTTTCTTGGGTGTTTCGGGGAGTTCTGGCGTGTGGCTGCTGCTATGGCTGGGGCTTTGCTCTCGTTCGTCTCTCCAGGTGCTCTATGGGGGTGTTCGCGGTAACCCTGACCGTCGTGAATCCCAGTTTCTTCCAGAAGTTCTCGCCTTGGGCGTTGCCCTTTATGTAGCCGAGGTTTGCCTCCTCGGCGTCCCTGGACATGAAGAAGTCTGTGAGTCTTCCGACCATGCGGATTCCTGTTCCCCGCCTCCTCGTTGGAGGGGGTGACCACCCCCACGATCTCTCCGCAGTCCTCCCAGACGCCGATGGAGGCTTCCCAGTACTCCACCTCGTCCCTGAGGTGCTCGGGGTGCCTCGCCGGGACGCTGAAGAACCGGACGTTATAGCAGGAGTGAAAGGGCACCGAGAAGAAGCGGACGAAGTTCCACCTGTCAATGAGCCGGTCTAACCGATTTTCGAGTGCTCTACCTATTTCATCTTCGAAAAACATGTTACCAAAAGTAAAGACCTCATATTTAGTTTATACCTATTAGCGATTTATATACCGGTATAAATTGACAAAATGTGTTATATATCACCTATCCGCTTTAAATAAGAAAGGTGATGACTGAACGCCTCGATGCGATCGATTTGAGGATCGTCGGCGAGTTACAGAAGGACGGGAGGGCCACGATAACCGATTTGGCGGAAAAGGTCGGGTACTCCAGGCCGGCTGTCGCCAACAGGTTAAAGCGTTTGATAGACGATGAATTTGTCGTAGTCAGGGGTGGGCTGAACCTCAGGAAGTTCGGCTTCAAGGTGGCCTGCGTGGGGCTCGAAGTCAAAAGCGACGACGCGAGGAGGAAAGTGGAACAATACATGAAGGGATGCCCACGCGTCTTGAACATCTTCAGGACGCCTGAGAAGGCCAACATCAATCTCGGGATCTGGGGGGAGGACGACCAAACCATAAATTCCACCATCGAATCCTTCAGGGACATACCGGACGTAGAGATCGTCTACACGCATTATCTCGGCACACCCATCCATGGCGACCTAGCCGTATATGTCCATCCGAGTGAGGGGAGCGAAGCCCCTTGCGGAAAGGTGTGCAAGGGTTGCCACAGGTATGAGATGGGCTGGTGCATAGGGTGCCCCGCAACGTCCGATTACAAAAAACCATTCTAGAATTGGATGCAGATTCGGGATTCGGTGGCATTTAAACTGGCACCGTTTTGAGGCTATCACTTTTCCCTGATCTTCACGTAAGCAACTTTCCATTAATATTAAAATAAAAATAGGAAAAATATATGCGGATTTGTTAAGAACAATGGTAGATGAAAAAGTACAACCCTTCTAAAAGCCACGCAAATAATTTACTTTTTGAAAATAAATTGACAAAAAAACTTTCATAAAGTTTATATTTCTATAATATAATTACCATATTGATAGATTTTAGGGGTAGTAATGGGGAAAATGGAAAAAAATGAGCGGGTGCTCGCGCACACCATCGTTGCCGAGAGAGGTGGTAGTGAGGTTGGTTGGGCGTTCCTTGACACAACATTCCCTCCCTATGCCGAGATAAGCGGATTTCTGGTAAACCCGAAGTATGAAAAGGAGATGTTCGACATTGGATCAGAGCTCATAGAGAAATGCATAGCGCTAGCGGAGAAGAGCGGATGCAACGTCATTTACACGATCGAGTGGAAGAACGGTCCGGCTTCGAGGAGGTATTACGAGTTGTTTGGTTTTGCGGCCCAACTGCTTTACAAGAAGTACGGCTTCCAGCCTGCGATGATCAACAATTTCGACGAGAGCGATTACGACATATGCCTCTTCAGGTTTTCAGACGCGCAGTGCTATGAGGAGTACATGTCGAGGCACCCGCTGTCGATTCTATCGATATCGGGGGGGAAGATAGACTTTCATGCTATAAGGGCTTACGAGATGAAGTGGACCGATCCCCAGACAAAAGACTTCTTGGCGTTCTATTTGGAAGGTAACCGGAGTAAAAGCAGGCCCAGGATCGTGGGCATCGCGAGAAAAGATAGATCGGTGGCCTTTGAAGCATGGATCAATCAGACTACGAATAACATCACAAGTATGAGAGAGGGAGAATTCGAGGTTTGTCTACAGAACACAGGAAAAGAAAAGTTGGACTATAGTATAAACATGCAGCACATAAATGGGGTGATTCAGCGTGACGTTCCAACTGCAGTTTCATCCAAGTTATATCCGGGTAAGAAAGAAAGTTGGGTACAGCAATTTTCCATAGATCCGGATGTTAATATGACCTCGAAGAAGATCTTGACGACGTGTCAGGTGAAATTTGATAAGTACGCCTCGGTCTATTATGTATCCAGTGAGTTTGCACTCGCCTAAACAAAATAGGGAAAAACATCTTTTTTCTTGAGGAACCCTTTCATCGACAATGTCGTTCTATGAGATAATGAATTTAGCGGAGCCTCAGGGGGCCGTAGCTGAATACTCGTAAACTCGCGATGATAGTGAGTCCACCTCGGCCGCACGCATTTTCAACAATAGGCTCATCGAGCACAAGCCGTTTACCTTGACGTGATTTACCGATCTATCGGTCATGCCTAAATCTATTGGCGATCATTAAAGATATGAACAGGAGATGCGTTACCTCTACGACATCCTTGAAGAGGCGGGGAGGAGGCGCTGGAGATGAGGCCTGAACGCGGGATCGACGTGGTTGACGCCCACGCCCATTTCTTCACCGCCAACACCCTGAAAGCCTGGAGCCTTAGGGGGCGCACGAGGGAGGCCTTCGAGAGGAGGACCCGGACCAGGACCGACATGACCTCCATAGAGCTCCCCGACGGGACCTGGGACGTGGCTCAGAGGGAGGTGGACGAGATGGAGAGGTATGGCGTCTCCGCCATGGGGTTCATGGTCGGCGAGGAGGCCTACGAAGAGTTTGTCGAGGCCAAGAGAAGGTTCCCGGGACGCTTCATGGGCTACGCCAACGTGAATCCAAGTGACCCGGACGCCGTAGAGCACGTTCGGAGGGCTGCGAGAGACGGCCTCCAGGGCATAAAGCTCTACCCCTCCTGGAGCGATTTCCACGCCTACGACGAGATATGCTACCCGGTCTACGAGGAGGCTCTCAGGCAGAGGCTGCTAGTCTTTCTCCACTTCGGGATCACCATCGGGGGGCAGGCGGACCTCAGGTTCGTCCTCATGCATCCAGGGGTGAGCACCGCGCTCGTCGGGTTTTTCGACGCCGACCAGATCCGGGAGGCGACCTCGGCGATCGAGCATGGCCCCCTTCCCAGGCCCACATAGAGAGGCTGAGGGAGCTCTGGGGTCGGAGCACTCCCTAAAATCAACCGCGCGTAAGGAGGGCGTCGGTGGGAGTCTTCCTGTCCCCAGATCGGGCGATGAGGCTGCGCGCGCAGAGGTGTCGATGGATTTGTTCACCTGTGCTGCCTTCAATTCTGATGTTTCAGGTGTGTGAATCTCAAGTAGATGTATTCATGGGTTTGATGATGGCTTAGTTAAGTGGTCTGGACGGTATAATACACGATTTCTAAACAGCCCAGTGCGCGAATTGCGCTTTCCCGGTTATTTAGGCCTCTGTCGTATCCGTGGGAAGAATTTCCCAGTTCTTCTCATATATTCTCGGTAGTCCTCACCGAAGGTTTCGAGTAGCACCTGTTCCTCCTCTCTGGCAATCCATGGAAAAGGCAGGATGACAAGAATTGCGAATAGGAGAACGAGGAGGTTGGAGGTCGTCATAGCCATGGAAAAAGAGAACGCATTTAGAGCCAAATACATCGGATGTCGAGTTCTGGCGTACGGACCCGTGGTAACGAGAACATGGTCTTTCTGGATTGCCAACTCGGCGGCGTACTGCCTGCCCAGTGCGCGGTGGGTCCACGCCACAAGTAGGATAGAAGATGCTGCTCCAATCACGCCCAGCCAACGAAGCCAAGTGGGGAACGCAAGTCGTGTCCAAGAGATCCATGGAACGTCCAGCATGTAAAGGACGATCGACACGAGGTAGCCGAGTATAGCGATCATCAATATCTTGGAAGCTCTGCTTACTGTCTTTTGACGCCGTTCAGGCTCCCTTCTTACGGACTCCACTCGATAGCGTATCCTCACAC
Source organism: uncultured Candidatus Bathyarchaeia archaeon (assembly GCA_964347685.1). Classification (GTDB taxonomy): domain Archaea; phylum Thermoproteota; class Bathyarchaeia; order TCS64; family TCS64; genus CAYGAH01. The sequence goes on from CAYGAH010000098.1 coordinate 17,456, forward strand.
CGAAGAAGACGGCATAGATGGCTATGAAGAGTAAGCGAAAAAGTAGTTCTTCATCCATCTCGGGCACACCAAAACCCATTATGACCCCTGAGTATAAAAGTATACTCTAGGGTCAGTATTTCTTACTTAAGGGTCAGTTATATAAACACCTTTTCGCGTCAATACCACGGGGACTCCACAATGCCCAAAGTCGTGCCGGAATACAAGGAAAAAGCTCGGGTGAGAATCATCGAACAGGCCATGAAGATGTTCTCTGAAAGGGGATACTACCGTACGAGGATGGCGGACATAGCCGGCGACCTGGGTGTGAGCAAGGGCGCAATATACCAGTACTTCGAGAGCAAGGAGCAGCTGTTCATCGAAGCGATAAGACACCATGGAGAAAGGAGGGCCAGGGTCGTACGGGGTTTTCTGGACGCGGGTTCTCTGAAGTCTATATCCACCGGCGAGTTCTTCGACGAGATGCTTGAGCTGCGTCTGAGCAGTCTACCGCTCAGCGTTGACCTGCTTCGCGAAACGGACCGCAACAAGGCGCTGAGAAACACGTTGGTTGGGATCGCAGAGGGCTGGGGTCAGGGACTCGTGGAGCTGATAGACGAGATGAAGAGAAAGGGCGATATAAGAGCCGACATCGATTCTTCGTCATTGTCGAGAGGGATTCTGGCCCTGCGCGACGGGCTCTACAGCCATCTTATGATGGGGGCGGAGAAAAGCGAGGTCAGGAAGACCTGGGTCGACATAATGGGCTTTCTGATGAAAGTTGTGCTAGCATGAGGCCACATCGGAAAGAGCGAACTACGGGCGCAGGATAGAGGGCTTTGGACCCCTCGACGGGAGTATGAACCTCACCCGGGCTACCTGTCCATTGGGGCTAATTTATCCGCCTCTCCCCTACAGCGATGTGCACCCGCCTTAAATAAGGGGGCTGGCACCCTCATCCCGGCATGGGTTCTCCCTCGACCCCGTCCCCTCGACCCGCCATCACCCTCGAGAACGCCCTCAGCCTCCTCCGCAGGCGCCGGGGGGCCCGGGCGCTCGAAACGGGGAGCCCTGAGCTTGATGACCTCATGGGGGGGCTTGGGCCGGGCCTCTTCCACCTCTTCTACGGCCCAGAGGGGGACGGCCTCCCCGACAGGCTGCTGCACAGGCTCCTGGTGGAGGCGGTCAAAGAGGAGTGGGGGAAGGCAGTCTACCTGGTCTGCGGCAACTACCGCCGGTCCAGGACCGTGATGGACTCCGGCCTCCTCCTCTCCCTCATCGAGGAAGCCGGCCTGGACGTGGACGACGCCCTGAACAGGATCCACGTCGTCTGCGCCTTCTCCGAGAGGCACCTCATCGGGGCCCCCCAGATCATAGAGGGCATCCTGGGGGGCGCGGACGGCTTCCGCCTCGTCGCCGTCCAGCAGCTAACCAAGCTCTTCTACGGCAGGCACGCCCTGGGGCGTGAGGACCCCGCCGAGTTCACGGGCGTCGTCTCCAGGCTGAGGAAGATCTGCTTCGAGAGGGACATTGTCCTCGCCGCCACGGGCCGAGTCTCGGGCCGAGGTCGTCCCATCCCTAGCCCCGAGGGGGGCAGCTTCCTCATGCACGCGGCGAGCACCATCATATACCTCAGGGAGTCCCGATCGGGCCCCATGTCGGCTTACGTCGTGAAGCACCCGGACAGGGGCCGCGTCGGGCGGATATTGCACTTCGGGGAGGCAGCACCGGCATGGGCAGGGTGACCCGGGACTCCATGAGGGCCCGCCTCCAGGACGCCGCGGCTCAGCTCAGGAGCGGGTACAGGGCGGCTCTCAAGGACGACGCGATGCAGAGGGCCTTCGACGAGCTCTGGCCGGCTTGGTCAAGCGAGCAGGGCGCCATGATATACGCTGGCCTCCTCTCCGCCCTCGACCTCCTGCTGCTCACGGCCGCCGTCGACAATAGGAGGGAGATAGAGGCGCTCAGGAGGGAGCTGCGGGAGCTGAGGGGGGCCGCGACGCGTGAGGATTGAGGGCTGGCTTCTGGACGTCACATTCACCGGCGACCGGGCCGTCCTATGGGTAAGGGACGCCAAGGGGGGGAGGGTGAAGCTCTACGACCGGTACAACCCGGATTTCTACGCTGAGCCCAAGGGCGTGGGGGCGGAGCGGCTCGGGAGCCTCCTGGAGGAGCATCCCCACATCTCCGAAGTGGCCCCGGAGCGGAGGGCCCCCTCCATCACCGACGAGAAGGAGATTGAGGTGCTCAGGGTCAAAGTGGACAGCGTCGAGAGCTACCGCCGCGTCCTGAGCCAGGTCCAGGCCCTCCCCCAGGTCGCCGAGACGTACGACGCCGACCTGGAGCACGAGATCAAGTACCTATGCGAAAGGCGCCTCGTCCCTATGGGTGAGGTGGAGATCGAAGCCGAAGGCGGCGGTCTCAGGTCCATCAGGCCGGTCCCAGCGGGACTTGAGGTAAGACCACCCCCCTTCACGCTGCTCCCCTTCGGCGCGAAGCTGGGGAGCGGAGGGGGCACCGTGGTGACCTTCGACGAGGACTTGGCGGAGGAGCACACCTTCGAAGGCCCCACCGAGCGGGCCCTCCGCGACTTCCTCGAATACTTCGCCGACCTGGACCCCGACATCGTCGCCTGTCGCCGCACCGACTTGGAGAATCTCCTCGCCCTCGCCGCAAGCCACGGCCTCCAAAGGTTCGGCTCCGCCTCCCCCGAAGGCCCCCGGCTCTGGGACGGCAGGGCTCACGTCACCCTCTCCACCTACCGCCGCCTCGGCCTGGCCGGCCTCGTAGAGAGGGTTCAGTACACCCGGCTACCTGCTCGGCTCTCCTCAGAGTGGGCCGCCGGCAGGGCCATAGAGAGCAGGCAGTGCTACGAGGCCCGGGGGCGAGGCATCCTGCTGCGTCGGGCCGGGGGCTTCCAGCCGGCCATGACGTTGCGGGAGCTACTGCACAGGGACAGGGGCGGCCTCATCCTCGCGCCGGATGTGGGGCTTCACGAGAACGTGGCCGCCCTCGACTTCGAGAGCATGTTCCCCAACCTCATCGTCAGGCGTAACATCAGCTACGAGAACGCACGGGGGGATCGGGGGCGCGAGGGGTTCATAGTGGGCTTCACACGGGAGACGCTGGAGCGGCGCCTGTACTTCAAACACCTGAGGCGCGAGTTCTCCAGGGGCAGCAGGGAGTGGCTCTGGTGCGAGGGGAGGCAGCTGGCTCTGAAGGAGATCCTCTTCTGCACCTACGGGTACAGCGGGTGCTGGGCGAACAGGTTCGGGAACATGGACACGTTCCTTGAGATCAACAGGGTCGCCAGGGACACCCTCATGGAGAGCATGAAAGTAGCCCGGGAGGAGGGCTACCGGACCATATACGGCAACAACGACAGCCTCTTCCTGAAGCGCCCCGGCGCCACCTCCGACGACTACGAGGGCCTCGCGAGGAGGATCGCCGACCACGTCGGCCTCCCCATGGCAGTCGAGAACCACTTCAGGTTCCTGGTGCTGCTACCCCAGAAGGGGGACCCCGGCAACGGCGCGGTGAACAGGTACTACGGGGCCACGGTGAACGGGGGCCTCGTCTGCAGGGGCATCGAGCTCCGCAGGCGGGATACGCCCCCATACGTGGCCAGGGTCCAGCGGGAGGCCATCGAGGCGCTGCTGGGCTGCGAGACCGTCGAGGAGGTGCGCAATTACGGCGTAGGGCGGGCCCTGGCCGTCTTCGAGGAGGCCCGCCGCCGCCTCCGCAGGGGCGAGATGCCCCCCGACGATCTCAGGGTCTCCACCATGCTACGCCGCAGCCCCAGGGAGTACAAGGCCCGGTTGCCCCACGTGGTCGCATCCGAGGCCCTACGCATGGCCGGAAGGAGGGTTGAGGCCGGGGACCTCATCGAATACATCTACGTGGACGCCGATCACCGCAACCCGCTCCGTCGAGTGAGGCCCGCAGCCCAAGGGAGGGGGGCCGACCCGGACAAGTATGTCGAGGTGGTTAGGGAGGCGGCCCGCAGCGTCCTAATGCCCTTCGATGCCGATCTCGGAGGCAAAGACTCTGGACATGAGCTGCCCGTCAGGCGTCTCGCAGATTTTAGCTGAGTGTCGAGCCCTCCAAACGAGGTTGGGCTTTGGACCCTCGACGGGAGTTCGAATCTTCCCCGGGCCACCATTACGCCGTGGAAAGAGAAGTTCAAATAAAAGAATCCACCTCTATGGAGCCATTAATGCGTAGAACCGCCGGAGGAGTCATGTCACCCCTTAAGGAGTGCTGAGATACGAGTGATTGGAAATCCTTGTTTAATGGACTTGCTCTCGAACGCTACCACCTCGGCTCAGACACGGTATGAAAAATAATGATTGTAACTTCTTAATAGAGTGAGTTATAAAATCACGCTCCAAGCGAGCATACGCATAATCATTGCAGGTGG
>CAYGAH010000099.1:0-9483 GCA_964347685.1 uncultured Candidatus Bathyarchaeia archaeon
CTCCTGGGACGACGGTGAGGAATGAGACGTACACCGCGCCCCCGACGAGCGAATTGGGGACTACCCCCTGGACTGCAGTGACTATAGACCTCTGGAAGAACCCCTCGATGTAACCGAATGCGAGCAACGATGCCATGGCAGTCGAACCCATGGACAGTAAAACCCTTCTCGAATCTGAGCCGAGAAACTCGGTGAGATAGGCCGCCACGGAAGCCCCTACGATGCCGGAGGCCGCCCATATCCACGTCCTATCGCTCACCCGCCATGTGAGGAAGGGGAAGGCCCTGTCTGTGGCCGCGACGACTATCACAAGCACCAGGAATGAGAAGGGCGCGACCCACATTATGGGGGCCTCCCCCCTTTGCTTCAGGGCGTTTCTCATGGATGGGACCCCTTTGGTTCTACTTTCCTGATCCGTCTTGAGACCTGTTTCAGTTACCATTCCCCATTTGTAATCTTATTTTAATTAGCTCCCCCCGATGGGCATACTTTTACACTTATAGGATGACAGTTACGACATTAACTTTATCATATTTTTAAAATTAAGGGGCACATCTATGTAAAATTATTTAAAAAGTGCAAAGAAGGGCTCCTGGGGTGTTTTTAATATAAATGCCTTGGATGTCCTAAGCCTCTTCCTTTTCCTCGTCTTCTTCCTCCAGTTCCCTCTCAAGCTCAAGGGGGTTCTCCAGGGGGATGGGAGGGGGCGTGGTCGCCATGGTGTACCCTATCCAGAGGACTATGACGAGCATCAGGTAGACGGCGGCGATTATGGGGAGCTTGTACGCCCACTCGCTGAAGGGGAGAAGCCACGCGAAGAGGGGGCCCAGCCATGGGGCGAAGGCCCAGACGAAGTATGCGACCATCACTACGAAGGTCGCGGCCATGATCGATATCCCAAGGGTTCTATCATCCAACTCGGTTACCTCACCTCAATACTCTCTCTCAATTATTTTTGTTTTTCCTACATACATAATATTCTTGCGGTTGAATGGGCCTATTCCCAGATCCGCTGGAGTTCCGTTATTATCCTCCTCTTCTTGGACTCATACTCGGATATGTTGATCTCTCCTACCTTGTACCTCGCCTCTAGGGTTGACAGCTTGTCCCTAAGCTGTGACTCGTCGTCCTTCTTGTCGCCTATGACGCCGTCGAACACCCGGACGGTCTCCTTGAGGTCTGCCTCTATGCTGTCGCCTTGTTCCTCGCTCATCTCTCCCTCGGCCACCGCCTTCTCAAGAGCCTCAAGGCTCCTCTTCGCCGTCTTCTCGAGCTCGAATATCTCGAGGGGGGGCATGTCCCCCATGAGGCTGTTCAGGCGGGATATCTGAGCCTCAAGGCTGTCGTTTTCGAAGGCTAGTCGCTCTATCTCGTCGTTTATTCCGGGCGTCTGGGCGGAGACCTCCGACCTGGGTATCTGGCCTATCGCAGCCCTCACCTTTACCTCTTCCAGCTTTATCCTGGCGGCGTCGAGCAGTTTCCGCTTCTCCCCGAAATCTTCATCGTAGTAGGCCAGCTTGTCCTGTCTGACCTGATTCAGCTGGTTGATCTTCTTAGCGTATTCCTGGTAGAGGTTTGAGAAGACCACCCCCGAGACTGCCCCGTCGTTGAGCATCCCGCAGAGCTTTATCTTCCAGACGTAGTTGTTCTTCAATTCGTCCATGAGGTCCGCGATCTCCGGGTTTATTGGGACCCTCGGCTTCGGAGCAGACTTTTCGATTTCGAGGCTCGCAAGTATCTCCTTCACATCGGGCTCCGAGGCCCCCATGATCGCCGGCATGGGCTCTGTGTAATCGGTCCTCAGCATCCCCTTTGGCGCCGGCTCAGGTTTCCTTCCCTCCCTCTCCGTGTTGAAGAGGGGCGCGCCGCAGTATATGCAGTAGAGGGTCTTGGGAACCATCCTTGAGCAACTATTGCAGGTCACGGTCTCCTCCACGATGCATCATCCCTTACAAATTGACTGCTTTTTAAGACTCGATACATTATGAATCCAAGTATCATAAAAGCGTTTGACCGATGAAATTGCCAAATATTCCGCATACTGAACCTTCCTTCCTGTTGTTATGGGAAAAATTGTTAATCCGCTGAGTTTAATGGCCCCGCAACGTTTTAAATAGATGTTAAAAATACATACTGGAAATCCTTAAATTAATTCATATTTGTCAATCCATACGGGTCGTCTTATTACGTGTCCGGATATTCCATAGGGGTATGGCTGATGAGCCCAAGGAATCAACCATCGATAAAGGGGCGGTTTTAAGACCCCTTTTGACGTTTCTTCAACTTTTACCGTGTGAAAGGGGGCAGAATGGTTTTAAAGGCGAGGTTAGATTTAATCCCAAATCTCAAGTAACCGTTGGATCCGGTGGTTGTTTTGGAGAACGTATCCATCAACGAGCTAGGAAGGGCGGCTCTGGAGGACCAGCCCCTGGAGATAGTGGAGAGGAAGGGGCTGGGGCACCCAGACTCCATATGCGACGCGATAATGAACGAGGTCTCAGTCGAGCTCTCGAAGGTCTACCTGGAACGCTTCGGGACCATCCTACACCACAACTTGGACAAGGGCCTCCTGGCGGCGGGGGAGACGAAGGTGAAGTTCGGAGGCGGTGAAGTGTTGCACCCCATCAGCATAATATACGGGGACAGGGCCACATTCAACGTCGGAGAAGAGTGGGTCCCCGTCAACGAGATAGCGATCCGAAGCACCAAGGAGTGGATGAGGAGGAACATGAGGTTCATCGACCCCGACGTCCACATCGTCTACCAGAGCGAGATAAAGCCCGGCTCCGTGGCGCTGCAGGACATATTCGACAGGAAGGGAAAGTATCTCGGCGCCAACGACACATCCGCCGCTGTGGGCTACGCGCCCATGACGCAGACGGAGCAGCTCATCCTTAGCCTGGAGAAGCACCTCAACTCCAGGGAGTTCAAGAGGTCTTTCCCAGAGTCCGGTGAGGACATAAAGCTGATGGGCTCCCGTAGGAAGAGGGACCTCAACCTCACGATCGCTATGGCCTTCGTCGACCGATTCATAGAGAGCGAAGAAGACTACTTCAGGAAGAAGGCAGGTGTCGAGGAGGCGATAAAGGAGTTCATAAACGACAACTACGAGTTCGAGGAGGTCAACTTGACCCTAAACGCGCTGGACGCACACGGCAGGGGCATCGACGGACTGTACCTCACAGTCCTGGGCACATCAGCCGAGGTAGGTGACTCTGGCCAGGTGGGGAGGGGGAACAACGTCGTGGGGGTCATACCGCTGAACAGGCCCATGTCCTCTGAGGCCGCGGCTGGAAAGAACCCCGTGAGCCACGTTGGGAAGATATACAACCTCCTGAGCTACAGAATCGCGAACAGGATCGTCGAGAGTGTCAACGGGGTGAGGGAGAACTACGTCTGGCTCCTGAGCAAGATAGGCCGCCCAATAAACGAGCCCAGCGTCGCATCGACCCAGCTGGTGCTCGAGGAAGGCGTGGAACTCAGGGAAGTCGTCCAGGACATCGAGGATGTCATCGCGGGGGAGTTCGACCACCTTGACGAGTTCTGCATGGATCTCGCAGAGGGGAAGATAACCATCTGCTAGGTAGCCTCCGCCGCCGTTCCTTCCAGCTCAGGGGAAGAGCAGCCTCACGGCCTCGCAGAACCCCTCTCCGTTCTTCCTCTTGGTCACCATGTCGGCCACGGGGGCCAGCTCCTCAGAGTCGGTGACCGCTACGCCGAAACCGGCCTCCGCCAGGAGCTCCACGTCCACCTCGCTGTCGCCTATGGCTACGAAGCTCCGAGTCATCAACCCCATCATCTCCGCAGCAACTCTCAGCCCCCTGCCCTTCTCCACATCCGCCGGAAGTATGTGGTAGTAGAATCCGCTGTCCAGGAGCTTCAGCGAGGGGAACCCGCCCAGAACCTTCAGGGCCTCCTCCCTGGGCAGAGAACGCTCCATGACGACGTCCACGGCGCTGTGGGGGTTTGTCCAGCCCTCAACCACCCCGCCCCCATAGGCCTCCTTCAAGGCCCTCAGCGCTTCCAGGCCCTGAGCACGGTCTCCCAGGACCCTCATGTCTCCCCCGTACTCCACCACTCCCCCGTTCTCGCAGATGACCGCCCCAGAGCATCCGATGTACTCCCTCAGGATGTTTAGGATGCAGAAGGGCCTGGCTGATGCGAGTACCACCCTCACCCCCCTCCTCTCCAACCACCTGATGGCCCCTACGGCGTCTAGGGAGATGCCCTCGGACCTGGTCGTGAGCGTCCCGTCCACGTCGGTCGCCAGGGCGCAGAACCTCAACCCGTCACCTCACTAGGATTGGATCGGGGGCTATTTATGGCAGGTGGAAGCCGAGGCGCAGAGGCCCACCAGAGGGCACTCGGGGCAGCGAGGGTCCCTGGACCTGCAGTAGTCCTTGCCCAGCCTCACGAAGGAGCCGTCTAGGGCCCTCCGGTCCCCCTCTGGAGTGAGCCCCTCGAGGGCTGCCTTCACCTCCTCTGGGCCGGCTCCTTCCCGGGCGAGCCCAAGCCTCCTGGCAACCCTAGCAACGTGAACGTCCACGGCTATGGAGGGCCTGTCGAAGGCGTAGCTGAGGACTATGTCGGCCGTCTTGGGGCCCACACCCGGTAAACTGAGAAGCTGCTCCCTGATCCCAGGGACCCGGCCCCTGAACCTCTCGACCAGGTGCTCGCAGATGCTCGTGATGTACCCAGCCTTCTGCTTGTAGAACCCAGAGCACCTGATCAGCTCCTGAAGTTCATCCTCTTTTAAATTCAGGACCCCCTCGGGCGTATCAGCGACACTGAATAGGGCTTCTGCCGCCCTCTCTGAGTTCGCGTCCCTCGTCCTCTGGGAGAGGACGCAGCCGACGAGCACCTTGAAGGGGTCCCCCTTCCCGTGTCTGGGGGCCCACTCTTCCCCGTAGCGCTCCCTCAGGAGCCCCGTGATCCTCATCATCCTCTCTTGGGGGTCGCTCATTGCTCCGCCACCCGATCCATGAGACGCCCCTTCGCCTCCTCGAACCTCGCCTCCAAGTACCCGCGGAGGCTCAGCCCCCTGCGCCTCGCGATCCTCTTCAGCGCTCCGCTCACGCCCGTGGAGTACTGGACAGCCCTCTTGGGCCTCGAGGCCACCTCATCCGGGAGCCCCAGCCTCCTAGCGAGGGCCCTGAGGATCACCTTCCTTGGGCCGCCCTCCCTGTCGGGCAGCTTGAAACCGAGGGGCAGGGAGAGGCCGAACCGGGTCAGGTCTAGGTCCGTGAAGGGGAGCCTAAGCTCCAACCCAAGGTCTCCGCATATCTTTTGGTCCCTCTCGTAGTTCACCCCGTGGCTAGAAACTAGGTCCCCGAACATGGTCATGCGGACGGAGTCTCCCTCGGATAGGTATTCTCTCACGTATTTCATGTATCCGCCGAAGAGCTCGTCGCTCCCGTTCCCGGAGTAAATGACCCCGTTGCCCGTCTCAGCAGCCCTCGACGCCGCCCAGTAAAGGGGGGTGCCCACACCGACCTTGAGGGGGTCTGGCTCCTCAACGCTCATGAGCACAGCTTCGAGGGCCTCCTCCACCGAGTCTTCTCCGAAGGACTCCACCCTGAGGGGCAGATCGAGGGCTCCGGCCGCCCTCTCTGCGGCGTCGAACTCGGCTGAGCCCTCCAGCCCTACGCAGACGAGGCCCAGATCCACGCCGCATCGGTCCAGATAGTGGGCCAATAGGGTGCTATCTATCCCTCCAGAGAAGCCAAGGGATGCATTGAATACCCCCTCCGCCCTGGCCTCGACAGCTTCCCCTAGGCGCCTGTCAAGGACTTCTACCGCCTCCTCCAGGGACAGGTCCGTGATGGGCGGCTGCTTGATCGACCCCACTCGCCGCATCTTGACGCCTTCTCTGCCCAGCTCCATAATTGAGCCGGGCGGGACAGTGCCAGGTCTCATGCCGAGGCACCACAGAGCCTTCATGTTTGAAGAGAGCCCTACGGAGGATTCCGTCTCCCCCCAGTAGAGGGGGACCACACCTATGGGGTCTCTCCCACAGAAGATTTTTCCGTTGCAAGCGGCGGCTATTGCGAAAGACCCGTCCTGGCTGATCAGCCTCCTGATGCCTTCGAGGGGGTCCTCCCTGAGGACGTCCGCCGCCGCTTCTATTTCGGGGCCTGCGCTCTTCCAGAGGCGCCCCTCGAAGACTAAGGCGTGGTCTCCCTGGTGTACGGGCTGGGGAGGGTCCAGGGGCATGACCTTTTCCAGCCTGTGCCCCAGCATGGCGTCCGAGCCCCAGCCGATGCATCTCGGCAGGCTCGTCATGGTCTGGGCCCCCTCCTGGGACGCCACACCGTAGCTGTCCGCCCTGAGGCTCGAGGAGGCCCTGAGCATCCTGAGGAGCTCGGGGGAGACGTCGTAGCCAGCCTTGCTTAGGACAGCGGTTATGAATCCCATCTGGACGTAGAAAAAGGTTTGAAGGAATATGGGGTTATCGGGTGTTCATGCTCAGGTGGTTACTTCGCCGCCTTCTTCCCCTTGGCAGTGACGACGTACTTCCCCTTCTCGGGGCTCTCCACGTATCCCTCGTTCTTAAGCCCCCGGAGCTTCGCCATCACCGTCCTCCAGGGGACGCTGGATGCTTCGCCTATCTCCTTGCAACCTGCGGGCTCCTCCAGCCCCGTCATTGCCTTCAGTATCTTCTTCTGCTCTTCCTGCAGTTCGCTCATAGGATCGCCTGGAATCATTTCAGGGGTGGCGCGTAATAAAACTTCATCGTTCTGGTAGTCCTCAGCAGCCTCAAGGATGGCGTCCACCTGGTCCTCCGTCAGGCGGGCACCGTGGAGGAAGCTCCCCTTCCTGGGGTCCTCGGCGAGGATTGACATCTTTATCGGGTAGGGCCTCCCGTACCTGTGGAGGGGCTTGAAAGTGAGGGCGCACCTCCAACCCTGTCCCCTGCAGTACTCCTCCTCCTCTGGTGTCATCTCCCAGAGCAGCTCCACCTTTTCTACGACCCCGTAGCCTATGAAGGAGTCCCCCTCCTCCGCCTTCTTGGCGAGCAGTATCTTGGTCCCCCTCTTCCAGTTCCTCATGACGCCCGAGTAGTACTTTTGGAGGTCGTAGACCTGCCTCACCCATTCGTCGCTGCTGATGCGCAGGATGAAACCCGGGTTCTCTTCCATGACCCCCTCAACCAATATTATTTTTATTTTAATTTAAAACTATTTTGCTAGATCAACCCGAAAATTCCATGTAGCTTGATGGCGCCAATAACGAGGGTGTTTAACCCGGACGCTCCTCTTCCGGCTCCTCCTCGACGAAGTCCGTGAGGGCCCTCTGCTCGGCCTCGGACTTCTTTAGGCGCTCCCACTCCTCCTGGTCGACGAGGCCTCCTACCTGCTCTTTTATCGTCTTGGCTAGCCTGGGGCCTATGAGGGGTATCTCCACCAGGCTGTTCAGGGGCGCCCTCTTGAGGGAAGCTATGGAGGTGAAGCCTGAGTCGTACAGGACCCTTGCCCGAACCCTGCCTATGCCCCTTAGCCTCACGAGGGGCAGCAGCTTGTCCGTCACCCCGTACTTGACCCTATCCTGGAGCCTCCCCAGGTCCCGGCGGTGTTCGGGCATTCCCAGGACGTCTGCCAGCTCGTGGGCCGAGTAGACGAGCCACTCCGCGTTCTGTACGGCGCTGTACCTGTCGCCGGGCTGGACCCCGAACTTCTCAAGCAGGTCGTTCTCCGATGCCTCGCTTATCCACCACTCAAGGACTAGGGCGGTCTTGACCTCCCCCAGGAACTGCTCGTAGTCTATGTAGTCGACGTCCGTAGGGAGGGGGCAGGCGAACTCATCCAAGTGGTCCTCCATGTAGGCCTCCACGGCTTCTGAGTCGCTCCTCCTGGGCCTGAGGATGGGGCGCATGTCCGGGGTGTGGGAGACAAGGTGGAGCCATGTGAAGTCCGTCACCTCCTTCGCCCCCCTCTTCAACCCGTCCCTGATGACCACCGCTGTCAGCGGGTCGATGTATAGCTCCGAGACCCTGCGGCCGAACTCGGTGGCGTAGAGGTAGTCCCTCTTGTGCTCTATCATTCCCTCCCTCTGGAGGTACCTCAGGATGCCGGTAAGGATGAGCCTGATGTTTGCCGAGGGGTAGTGGTAGCCGTAGAAGGTCTGGCAGAAGAAGTCTACGAGCCCCTGCTCAGTGTGGGCGTAGTCCGATGAGACAGCCGCCAGGGTGTGCCCCCTTAGGGCAGCCTCCTGGGCGAGCCTGCTGTAGAGCCTCTCCGGCTTGGCTAGGACGTAGTTCTCCATTAGGGCGTCCTGCTCGTCAGATGAGGAGGCTATAAGGACGGCCTCCCCGTACTCGTCGTACTGGGGGCGCCCGGCCCTCCCGCTCATCTGCTTGTACTCCAGGACCGTTATGGGGTACATCCCGTAGCCTGGTAAGAACCTCCTGTAGCTGCCGATGACGACTGTCCTGGCGGGGAGGTTGACGCCCGCAGCCAATGTGGGAGTCGCTACAAGTATCTTTATCTGCCCCGCCTTGAAGGAGTTCTCCACAAGCCTCCTGTGCTCTGTAGTCAGCCCAGCGTGGTGGAAGGCCGCGCCCATGGAGACGGCCGAGGACAGCTCGTCTGTGAGCCTCGTCTTCTCCCCGTGGATGGTGATCTCAGAGGCGACCTTCTGGAGCTCCGCCTGGGTCCTCCTGGGCAGGGCTCCTATTAGGGCTCCTGCTGCCTCCCTGGCGAGGCTCATCGAGCGCCTCCTGCTCTCCACGAAGATGAGGGCCTGGCCCCCTTCTAGCACCGAGTTCATTGCGATGTTCAGGGCGTCCATCCTGTTCAGGGGCTTCAGCTTCTTTATGACCCCGCTCCTGAACATGATCGAGGCCCCATTCGCCACCCCCTCCCTTAGCTCCACGGGCCTCCAGTCCGTCTTGACGCACCCGGCGTCGAGCCACTCTGCCACCTCCTCCGCGTTCCTTATGGTTGCGCTTAGGGCCAGTACCTGGACCCTGGGGGACATCTGCCTAAGCCTGGCTATGGCCACCTCCAGGGTGGGGCCCCTGTCGTTTCCTATGAGGTGGATCTCGTCTGCCACTATGAGGGAGACCCCGTTCATCCAGGGGGACCTGTGGCGGAGGAGGGAGTCGCACTTCTCGTTCGTGGCTATGAGGATGTCGTAGGCCTCTATATAGGGGCTGGAGCTGTCCAGGTCTCCGGTGCTCACGCCTACCCTGATCTTCCCCCCTCCCCTCTTCTCAAGCTTGGAGTACACCTGGAAGTCCTCGTACTTCTCCCATGCGAGGGCCCTGAGGGGGGTGAGGTAGAGGGCCTTCCCCCCTAGCTCCATGACGTGCCTGAGGGCGCATAGCTCCGCTATCAGGGTCTTCCCGCTCGCAGTGGGGCTAGCCATTACCAGGTTCCTCCCCCCGAGGACGCCGGCCTCTATGGCGTCCTCCTGGGGAGGGTAGAGCTCCTCGAAGCCCCTCCCCTCGATTATCTTCTTGACCTTGTCGGGGATTTCTAGCTC
>CAYGAH010000100.1:0-2095 GCA_964347685.1 uncultured Candidatus Bathyarchaeia archaeon
GGCAACATCACCGTCGCACTGGCAGAGGAGGCCGGGAGGGTGATAGCCGTAGAGAAGAGCGCCAAGTTCCTCCCCATCCTAGAGGAGAGGACGGCGGGGCTGGGGAACGTAGAGATCGTCCAAGGGGACGCCCTCTCCATGCGCCTCCCAGAATTCGACAAGTTGGTCTCGAACCTCCCCTACAGGATATGCGAGGCCATGGTCCAGAGGCTGACCCACCTGGACTTCAAGGCCGCGGCCCTTATAGTCTCGTCTTCCTTCGCGAGGACCCTTGCGGCGGAGCCCGGGGACCCCAACTACAGCAGGCTCTCCCTCGTGGCTGGAGCCTTATTCTCCGTGGAGCGCCTGGAGGAAGTGGCGCCGGGTGCATACTTCCCAGAGCCAGGTAAGCCCACGAGCATTGTGAGGCTGGAGCCCAGGAGCGCTCCGGGGCTTGGGGAGTCCGTCCTCAGGGGGGTGCTGCTCCAGGAAGGGAAGAAGCTGGGGAACGCCCTGAGGGAGGCCCTGATCTCCTCAGCCCCCACATACGGGGGGCCCTCCACCAAGAGGGAGGCCCGCGTAGAAATTCGATCAATGGGTCTTCCCCCGGAGACCCTGGAGAGGAGGGTGGCAAGGCTGTCCCTGGGAGAAATAGAGCTCTTGGTTTCTCGCCTGGAGGCGCCTGAACAAAATGTGGGGCGTGGGCCGGGGCGGGCTTAGGCTCTACCCATCAAACTTCCTCTCCCGTCGGCCGTCCCATGCTAGTCCAGAATGGTCTCGTGGGTCAATATCCCTACGGTATCAGCGCAAGAAATGTATATGGGGGAGGATGAAATAATAACTGGAGCTGAAGGGTTAGAGCCATGAAGGCATTCGTTCTGATAAACTCGGATCTTGGGAAGGAGCCCGCTATAATGGAAGCCCTGAGCAAGGTCGATGAGATAAAGTCCATCCACGCCCTTTACGGCATATACGACCTCATAGCAGAGGTGGAGACGGACTCCATGGAGAAGGTGAAGGAGATAGTTTTCAACAAGATCCGCCGCCTAAACGACGTCAAGACAACGATCACCCTGATAACATACGGGGAGCCACTGATGCGGGATTGATCTCGGGGCCTCTGAACCCATAAGGATGGAAGACACAGCCCGATACATTTCATCGAAGAATCGAGGGAGTATCTCGGAAGCCTGCACCTCTGAACCGGAAGCTCCACCCTAAGGTAGAGATTTATTTCAGCTCATGTTCTATATCCGCGGTGCGCCGATTTGAGCAACACCGCCGCCCTGGGACTTGGGGGCCTCCTTGTGGGCTTCGGGATAGGCTGGTACGTATTCACGAACATAGAGATCTCTGTGAACGCATTCGCGGTCCTCCTCATAGTGATAGGAGGGGCGATAGTCGCCTCAAGCCTCATATCCAGGGGCCGCCCAAGATCCCCGGCAAGGGGCCTGGTGGGAGCCCTCTCAGGGGGCCTTATCCTGGCCCTTTTTTTCACCTCTGGCCTCTCGATAATCCAGGACATCATTGGCATCCCCGGCGGGGTGGGCCCCTACACCGCCGAGGACACCAGGTCCTTCAGCGGTGCTGCTACTGCCCAGAGCCTGTACCTGAAGGTGGACAACGTCAACGGCCAGGTCCAGGTCTCCACCTGGAGCAGGAGCGAGTATAGCGTGGAGCTGAGGCTCAGGGCAAGGGGATTCTCCCAGCAGGAGGCTGACAACACCCTCAGGGACCTGAGCATCGACCTAGAGGAGGAGACCCTGGGCGGCCAGCTTAGGCTGGTGCTCAGATACGACATACCCACGCTGACATGGCGAAGGCTGTCGATAGACGTCTCCGTGACCCTGCCCGAGGAGGCGGTCACGGACCTAGACCTGGGGTCAACCAACGGCGCCATCACCCTAGAAGACGTCCAGGGAGGAACCCTGAACCTGGGCACTACAAACGGGAACCTCGACTTTGAGCAGGTCTACGCAGAGAGCATCACGGGTACGACCACCAACGGCCGGATAGAGGGGGTCGTGGAGGCCGCCGAGATGGATGCCTTCACCACGAACGGGGTGATAGAGCTTAGGCTCCCGAGCGGTAGGAGCGGTGAGTACAGGCTCTCGAC
>CAYGAH010000101.1:0-3656 GCA_964347685.1 uncultured Candidatus Bathyarchaeia archaeon
ACCTGTCGGTGTTGAAGATGCCGCAGACGCAGAGTTTACCCATCTTCTCGGTCGCCTTCTCTGGCGTGGTCCTCCTCTTCCTTATCCTCGAGATCTGGTCCTCCACGAGGCCGCTGGACACCATGTGGTGGCCGCACATGGTCGTTATCTCAAGGACCTTTTTATCTGGCAGAAGCTCAGTCCTGCCCCAGACCCCCAGCGCCATGTTGATGGAGTGGGGCTTGATTTCCAGCTCCCTCGACATCTCGTATATGCTGTCTATCAGCCCGCTTACGGTGATGGATAGGCCCATGTCCTCCTCCTTCATCCTCTTCAGGATCCGCTTGAGCCTCCCCCCGTCGGAGATGGCGGCCCTTATCCTCTTCCCGTCGGAGAGGTATGACTCCAGTTCGCCTATCTCTAGCCCCCCCTTTATGGAGCCGTGCTCGACGTCGCCTATGTTCTCCACGCCCTCATCTATCAGGATCTTCAGGTACCTCTTGAGCTTCTCGCCGGACCCCTCGTCGTTGATCCCTATTGCGGGGGTTATCAGTATCACGTAGTCGTTCCTCAAGCTCTCCGTGGTTCCCTCCCTGTGGAGCGAGTGGGTCACCCTTTCAGACCCCCCTCCTCCCCAACCCGAGGTTGATCTTTGCGTTGGGCCTGTGCTCCAGCCCCAATTCCTCCGCGATCTTTCTGACCGGTATCCCTCCGTCGTCGGATATCCTCCCGGCAAGGCTGATGCTGAACAACGTCTCGATCTCCCCGCTCGTCTCCTTCACAGCCTTCAAGACCTCGGCCACCCCCTCCTCCGGCACCGTGAACTCGATTATTATCGATAGGACCCTCTCGCCCAGAACCTCCTCCTTGAACTCCCCCCTCCCAGCGTCGGAGAATAGGGCGACGAGGGGGTTCCTCTTCTCGTAGATCACGTTGTGTTTCGAGAGGGCCTTCGTTATCTTCTCCACGTCCCTGATCGAGGTCCCGATCCCCGGCCGGCCGACCTCTATGCAGACCCCTACCTCCCCAGCCCTGAACCTGTCCGTGACGTCGTTTGTCTTCACCTCCTCTGTCCCCCTCCCCGGCATCTTCGTCAGCTCGTGCCTAGAGGTGGGGTCGCTGAAGTGCCGCCTCAGGCTCCTGGGGTAGGCGAGTTCAGGGTACTCGATCGCGCCTACAGGGCAGACCCCCGCCCTGTAGCAGGTGCCGCACTCGACGCATTCGTCGAGGTCTACCTCGACCTTTTCCCCCTTCTCGGGGAGGCTTATCGCCCTCACGGGGCAGTAAACTAAGCATTGACCGCAGCGTATGCAGGAGTCGTTTATGGTCACCATCGTCCATCTAAAGGAAATACCTCATCACCAAACAATAATAAAAGGAAGACGTTCGGGCTCCTTTTCACCGGAATCGATCCGCCTTCGAACTTTATGGGAAAAATGTTGTTTTCTGTAAAAATAATTTTTAGGCCCTAGGACAGCCTCTCCTTGAGCCTCTCCACCTCTTCCTTGGTGCGGTGGCTGGGCCATTCCTCCGCGTTCAGCATCCTCAGGCCAGAGACTGCCCCTATCGCGGTCGCCTCCCTCATGGACCGGATGTCTATCTTGTCAAGGGTGTCGTAGTAGGTGTGCCTGTAGGTCTTCAGGAGGTCGAGCCTCGTGGGCCCCCTGTAGTCCATTATGCACCCGGTAGGGATACCCAGCTCCATGAATGCCCTTGTGTCCCCTGGCCCCATCCTCTGCTCGTGGGGGATGCGCATTTTAAGGTCCTCTGAGAGCCTCTCGTAGAAGGGCTCCAGCTCGGGCCAGAAGGCCGTCGTCACCATCTGGGTCGTGGGCCCCCCGGTGCAGTCGAGCTGGTAGGTAAATCTCATGCTCTCCATGTCCCCTGCGTGCCTCTTGGCGTAGTCCTGGGAGCCCTGGCAGCCGAACTCCTCCGAGGAGAAGAGGACGATCCTGACGTCCCGGTCTAGGCTTTCGCTCACTTTGTTCAGTACCCTGCCTATCTCGGTGGAGATCATGCAAGGGGCTCCGCAGTCGTAGGCTGCCTGGGCTATCTCGTGGCCGTCGTAGTGGCCACCGAACATGACGAACTCGTCGGACTTCCCGTTCCCTGGTACCTCCCCGCACACGTTCCATGAGGTCTTCTCGACGTGTGTGATCTCCGTCCTGACCCTCACCCTGACCCTTCCCAGGCTTTTTATGAAGCGGCTGAGCATCAAACCGTCTTCGTACTTGACTGATACGGCTGGCACCCTGCTCCTGACGACGCCCGTAGGGGGGCCCATCGCAGGGACTGGGTGCATCCAGACGAATCCTACGGCCCCCGCCTCGATCATCCTGGGGAGGGGGAGGCGGTTGAGGGCTATCACCACCTTGCCGTCTATCCGGTCTATCTGTTCCTCCAGGTTTTCGCCCTCCCCCACGTAGATGAGATCTCCCTCGACCTCTCCGGCGGGGGTCATGGGGAGCGTGAGGCAGGGGACGGCCTTTTTCATGGGCTCAACGATCTCGAGCTCTGAGGAGGCGTCCCTGTAGCTGGGGCACCTGAATTCCTCGAGGTGGGGGTCCTCGAAACCGTAATCCTCGAACCTTCCCAGTATGAACTCCGCTGCGGCCCTGTTCTCTGGGGTCCCCACGAGCCTCCCCCCGAAGGTGTCACAAAGTACCCTGAGGTTTTCGTAGGCTTCCGAACTGGAGTAGACTTCTCCCAAAATCCTTCTCTCGATGTCGCTCAAGTTTACAGGCATGGCGATCTATTCAACGTCGTGCTTGCGTGCTTAATTTTTTCTATCCTCGGAATCCTTTATATCCCGTCATTTTTCACATCAGCCTGAAAGTTAGCTTTTGGGGGGTGGTGAGGAGTATGGCTGGGAGTGCGGTCGATTTCACCAGGAGGGCCGTGGAGACGACGGAGGGGGCGGGGGCTAGGATAAGGAGGCTATTCCCAACCAGGGAGTTCAGGAACCTGGACCCCTTCGTCCTCCTGGACGAGTTCTGGGTGGAGGAGCCTGCGGAGTTCCCCATGCACCCCCACGGGGGGTTCGAGTTCGTCACATACATGCTTGAGGGGGCCCTTAGGCACGTGGACAGCATGGGGAACGAGAGGGTTGTGCCCGCGGGGGGCGTCCAGAGGGCTGTGACGGGCAGCGGGATAAGGCACTCAGAGATGCCCGCCGCGGAGGAGATCAGCCACGGCCTCCAGCTCTGGGTCAACCTTCCCCGGAGGCTGAAGGGAGCCGAGCCAGAGTACCAGTACGCAGAGCCCGGGGAATTCCCCGTCGCAGTGGAGCGAGGGGCTCGGCTCAGGACGATAGTGGGGGAGGGCTCCCCCCTGGAGACGAAGACACCAATGCAGTACATCGAGGCGGAGTTCGAGATGCCCGGGACCTTCTCGAAGGAGCTCCCGAGGGGGTTCAACTCCTTCCTCTACCTCATAGAGGGGGGCCTGAGCATATGGGAAGAGGGGATAGGGCCCCACGAGGCGGCCGTGCTCAAGCCCGGGGCGGAGCTCGTCGCAAGGACCGATGGGCCCGCCCGCTTCGTGCTCGTCTCGGGTAGACCCCACGGGGAGCCCATAAGGCTGAGGGGCTCCTACGTGGAGTGAAGGTGCCCGGGAAGAACCCCGCTTCCGAGCCACAATATTAGGCTAAAACGCCTGGGCCCTGATCATCCTTGGCA
>CAYGAH010000102.1:0-2364 GCA_964347685.1 uncultured Candidatus Bathyarchaeia archaeon
GGATCGAGGAAGCTTTCGACTTCATCATCAACACGATCCCGCATCAGGGGTGCGAGACGGTGCGGACGGAGGAGGCCCTCCAGGCGACCCTCGCCGTCCTCAACCTCCTCGATGGTTGAGACAAGATTATATGTCCAGCGGCACCATATCCCCCTAGGGTTCGGGATGGGCATGGACGAGGCCTACATCGAGGCGGAGCTCAAGGGCAAGACCCTTCTGGTCTACCTCCACATGCTCAAGGCCGAGGAGTCCAGGGTAGGGGTCCGGGAGGTTCAGAGGGACCTCGGATTCAGCAGCCCAAGCGTCGCCGCCTACCACCTAAACAAGCTCCAGGACCTGGGCCTCGTCGAGAACGAGTACGGCGACTACAAGCTGGTGAGGGAGGTGAAGGTGGGTGTCCTCCGCCAGTTCGTTAGGCTTGGGGGGGTGATGCTGCCCAGGTTCCTATTCTACGCCGTCCTCCTCACGACCATGCTCATCACATACGTCGTCCAGTTCCCCATGACCTCCACCAGCCAGAACATAGCCACGCTCATGATAGGCCTGGTCTCCACGATCATCCTCTGGTATGAGACAGCGAAGATATGGAGGGACAGACCGGCTTGAGGGTCAGACCTGGGCGCGTTCTAAATTTCGAACAGCCCGCAAGGGGGCTCGGCGGGACCGTTCTAAAGTGTAGCATTATCAACACGGAGGGGACATAAGGAATTGATGAACTCGAAGGCTGTGCTCTACGCTGTTTTCGCGGTGGCGCTGGGATACCTCCTCATCTCGGTGGTCCCTACTAAGCTCTCGCCCCCAGAATCACCTATGTTAACAGAAAGGGCATTTTCGACGGAATCCGGGGAGCCTCCCCAACCTGCGCCGGACGAGTCGATTGAAGGTATACCGGATACAGCCAAGGAAGACCTTGGTGAAGTTGAAAGCGACATCGCGGGGAACGCCTCATCATCGAGCGCAGCGGAAGCCGCCAAGGAGGCGGCCGAAGCTGCCAAAAGCGCCGCAGCCCCACTGTCCAACTTCTTAGGATACATGCTGTGGATAGCCGACCTTTTCATAGCCCTCGGCGTATATGTCGTGGCGAAGAGGAGGCTAACCTAGCCTAGCGATCCCATCGTGCACCTCCCCGGCTCGCTCCCTCAGATCCCTAAAAGAGGCGACGACCCTGGGACCAAGGGTCTCCACGACTGCAGAGGCGGCGGCAGACCCCATAGAAGCACACCAAAGGATGTCTTCTCCCTTGAGGTACTCTGAGAAGAACGCCGCAAGGAAGGCGTCCCCCGCACCCGTCGGGTCGAGGGCCCTCCGCACCCCGTAGACTGGAACCACGTAAGCCTTTCCAGGGACCACAAGTATTGAGCCCAGCTCCCCTCTTGTCGCCACGGCCACCTCCGCACCCAGGTTCACTATCTTCCCCAGCCCCTCCAGGGCACCCGCCCCCCCGGTGATTAGTCCCATCTCTGAAGCCGAGGCCTTGAAGACGGACACCCTCTTAAGAAGCTCCTCGTCGAACCATGCCCTCGGCGACACAAGGCCCCCTGGACCTATATCCCTCAGGAAACCCTGGGGGTCAAGGGCGACCACGCTCGAACTCATGGCCGAGAGGGTGTCCTCCGGCACCTCCCCCACGATGGGGGCGAGAACCACCTCGTCCCTGACGTCGAGGACGTCCCCCGGTCCTATGTCATCGCATCTTCCCTCGACGGAGAGGCGCCTCTCCCCTCCGCGGTAGTCGAGGACGAAGCGGGTCGTGGGGCTATCCTCGACCATGTATTCCTGGGCGTCGATGCCAAGCCGTGAAAGGTCCCTTACGAACTCCTGGGGGATGTCTTCGCCCACCTTAGTGACTACCTGGAGGCCTGCCCCCAGCTTCTGGCAAACCGAGGCGACGTAGGCTGGCGGCCCCCCGACCTGGGTCCTGCTCCCCACCGATGTCATTATCCTGTCTATGGCGACGTGACCGACGACGGCGAAGCTGCCCATCGAGAATAATGGTTGGGCATAGGGTTTAACGATTTAGGGATCGCCGAGCTTGGGAGTCAGGGAAAGACGATGGGAGGGTTAAAGGATGATCCTCTTCCCCTCGCACTCGATAAGAGCCTTTCGCCTTGCGTCCACCTCTCCCTGCAGGAACTCAACCTGCTCCTTCGACATCCTGCGGAAGCGCCCCTGGGAGTTCAGGTACTCCTGTACGGGCTTCTGCTCAGGCTTCCTCGAAAGGCTCAGGACCCCCTCCTCGACCGAGTATAGGGGCCATGTCCATGTGTCGACGCCCAGGCGGGCTACCTCGACGCTCTTAGCTGGGTCGAACCTCCAGCCCGTCGGGCAGGGGATGACCGTGTGGATGTACTTGAAGCCCTTGAT
>CAYGAH010000103.1:0-5760 GCA_964347685.1 uncultured Candidatus Bathyarchaeia archaeon
TGAGGATGGACCTTGCGTCTGGGAGGCCCACCCCCGTCAGGAGCTTGATCGCCTCTTCTTCCGCCTCCTCCTTGGGGTGGCCCAGGTTGGCCTGGATGGTCTCCCTCATCTGGGTTCCCACGTTAAGCACCGGGTTGAGGGCTATCACGGGCTCCTGGAATATCATGGATATCTTCTTGCCCCTGACATCAGCCATCTCATCCTCCCTGAGCTTGAGGAGGTCCACCCCCTCGAATATGACCTCGCCTCCCACGATCTCCCCTGGGGAGTCTATGAGCCTGATGATGGACCTTGCGGTCACGGACTTCCCCGAGCCAGTCTCCCCCACGAGGCCCACGACCTCCTTGACGGGGACAGTGAGGTTCACCCCGTTCAGCGCCCTGACGACTCCCCTGTAGGTGTAGAAGTTGGTCCTCAGCTCCCTCACCCTGAGAAGCTCCTCCACCCCCTTCACCTCCTCATCCTCACGTCGAATACGTCCCTGAGGCTGTCCCCGAGGAGGTTGAAGCCCAATACGACTATGAGGATCATGATTCCCGGGAACCCGGCGACCCACCACTGGTTCGATATGAACCTCCTCCCCTCGCTTATCATCAGCCCCCACTCGGGGGCGGGGGGCTGGGCCCCGAGGCCCAGGAACCCGAGGCCGGCTGCGAGGAGGATTACGCCTCCCAGGTTGATGGTGGCTTGGACTATGATCGGGGAGATGATCATGGGCATAATGTGGCCGAATATGATCCTTCCGTCGCTGACCCCTATCGCCCTCGCCGCCTCTATGTAGGTCTCCTCCTTCACCTGGAGGCAGCTCGCCCTCGCGAGCCTAGCGTACCTGGGCCAGCCGACGAAGGCTATGGTGACCATGGTGTTGAACAGGCTGGGGCCGAGGGCCGCCGCCACCGCCATGGCGAGGATGAGGGAGGGGAAGGCTAGGAACATGTCCGTCGTCCTCATAAGTATCTCGTCAACCTTCCCCCCGAAGTACCCGGCGATGAGGCCGAGGCTCGCGCCTATGAAGAAGAGTATGGCTGTGACCGCTATACCCATGACCAGGGATATCCTACTGCCGTAGAGGATCCTGCTGAATATGTCCCTCCCAAGCTGGTCGGTCCCGAAGAGGTGCTCCCTGCTCGGGGGGAGGAACCTCTCATTGAGGTTCTGCTCCTTATAGTCGTATGGGGCGACGAGGGGTCCGAACAGGGCGAGGAAGACGAATATCCCTATGAGGGTGAGGCCGACCTTGGCGAGGAGGGAGCCCCTCATCATGTTGCCCATGAGCCTCAGGTCCTCTATCTGGTACCTGTGCTCGAAGAGCCACCTCCTGAGCCCCTTCCTCTCCTCCATCATATCCTCACCCTCGGGTCAAGGTATGCGTACATGACGTCGACGACGAGGTTGGCGAGGGAGTATATGACTCCTAGGAAGAGGGTGACCCCCATGACGGCTTGGAAGTCCAGGAACATGAAGGAGCCCGTAGCGTACCTCCCCAGCCCAGGCCAGGCGAAGATGGTCTCCGTGAGGATGGAGCCCTCCAGCAGCCCCCCGTATATCATGCCTATGACGGTGACCGGCGTGATGAGGGAGTTCCTGAGGATGTGCCTCAATATGACCACCCTCTCCTTGAGCCCCTTAGCCCTAGCAGTGTTCACGTACTCCTGCCTCATCACCTCCAGCATGCTCGCCCTGGTTATCCTGGCTATGCTCCCCGCGGCGCTGAAACCCAGGACGAAGGCCGGCATCACGAGATGGAGGAGGGAGTTCACGAAGGAGCCCAAGTCCCCCTGGATGAGGCTGTCCAAGGTGTAGAGGCCCGTCATTCTCGCAGGGGGCGTCAGGGCGAGGTCGAGCCTCCCTATCCCGGGGAGCAGATCCAGCCTGAAGTAGAGGACGTAGAGGAGCATGAGGCCTAGCCAGAAGACGGGCATAGAGAGGCCCGTGATGGAGAAGACCCTCACTATGTGGTCTACGACCTTGTTCCTCTTAAGCGCCGAGACGATTCCCGTGGGGAGGCCTATAAGGAGGGCGAATAGGAGGGCGGTCGTGGATAGCTCTATGGTGGCGGGCCAGTAGTTGACTATGTCCTGGAGGACGGCGTTGTTCGTCCTTATGGACTTTCCAAGGTCCCCCCGGAGGAGGTTCTGGACGTAGATCACGAACTGCTGGTACAGGGGCTTGTCGAACCCCCACTCCCTGTTTATCTTCTCTATCAGGTCTAGGGGGGCCTGGGGCCCCAGGATGGCCCCCACAGGGTCTGCGGGGATGACGTGGGAGACCGCGAAGGTGATGACGAGGACCCCGAAGAGGACGAACACCATGAAGAAGAGCCGCCTGGTGATGTAGGCCGCGATGTTCATTGCGCCGTGTATCCCCCCTTAAATCTATCGAAGGCTGTTAAAAAAAGAGGTGGGGGCCCTCAGCCCCCTTCTCCGTAGACCGGGTCCTTGTATACGCCGTAGAAGTCCTGAGTGTATGAGGAGGGCGAGACGATGAACCCCTCGATCCAGGTCCTTGCCGCGTACTGGACCAGTGGCTGGTAGAGTACCGCGAATGGGCCATCTTCGAGGATGTAGTCCGTTATCTCCGTGTATAGCGCCTCCCTGGCTGCCAGGTCGGACTCTAAGGCTGCCTCGTTGCAGAGGTCGGCCACGTAGTCGTCTAGCCACATGTTCCTGTACGCTAGCTGGTGCATCCTGTGGTCTCCGAAGGCCCTGGAGTTGCAGTCGGGGTCAGGATAGTCCGAGCCCCAGCCGGCGAGGACCATCTGCAACCCCTGAGCCCTGTAGCGCTCGTACATGGTGGCAGAGGTGATCTGGTTTATCTGGACGTCTATTCCTACGTCGGCCAAGTCACTCTTCAGCTTGGCGGCTATGTCGAGGGCCGGGTAGGCTCCCGCGGGAACTGCCATCTCTATGCTGAACCCGTTCTCGTATCCCGCATCGGCGAGGAGCTGCTTCGCCTTGTTCACGTCCCTGTAGTATGGGAGGGCAGGGTTGAATCCGAGGAAGCCGTAGGGGATGACCGTCTCTGCCTTCACGGCGGCCCCCGCAAGTATCTCGTTTATGATCCCATCGTAGTCTATGGCGTACTTGATTGCCTTCCTCACATTGTTGTCGCCGAGGGGCTCCACCCCCACGTTCATCCCGACGTAGTTGACTCCCCAGGAGTTTATCTTGTATATCCTTATCCCCTGGGTTCCCTCCAGGTCCTGGATGAGCTCAGCGTAGAGGCCCCAGGCTATGTCGACATCTCCCTTCTCCAGCATCAGGCGCTGGACCTCGGGCTCCGATACGTGCTGGATCACGATCTTCTTTATCGGGGGCGACCCCCTCCAGTAGTTCTCGTTTGCCGTCATCACTATCTTTGCCTCCCTCTCGAAGCTCTCAAGGATGTAGGAGCCGCTTCCGGTCCCAAGGCTCCCTCCGTTCATTGTCATCCAGTCGCTCCCCATGTCGCCCTCGCTCGCGTGCTGCTCCACGACGTTGGGGTTCATGACAGTGGCAGTGGTGCAGGAGAGAGTCGACAGGAAGAAGGATGGGGCGACGGGCTCGTCGAGGACCACCTGGACCGTGTATGGGTCGATGACCGTCACCTGGTCAGGGGTCGAGACGAACTGGTCCAGCATCCAAGAGGCCTCCTGCCCCAACTGGATCACCCTCTTGAGGGAGTATGCCACCGCCTCCGCGTCGAGGGTATCGCCGTTGCTGAAGGTGACCCCCTCCCTTATGTGGAACTTCCAGGTCTTCTTATCGGCGGCCACCTCCCAAGACTCGGCTATCTCGGGCACCACCGTCGTGTAGTCTGGCGGGACAAATTCCACGAGCTTGTCGAAGCACTGGTTGTCCATGAGGATGGCAGTCCCCTCGTAAGCCCTGGCAGGGTCGAGGCTGACTATTATGGAGATGTCCATTGCTATGTTCAAGGTGTCTTGGGCCGTCAGGGCGGTCAGTGTCGGTCCAGTGGGCTCTGTGGGCTCCTGCTCCTCAGGTGCTTTGGTGGAGAGGATGTAGTTGTATCCCAGTGAGGCCACGAGCATTATGGCTAGTACCGCTATGACTCCCGTCTTGGTATCAAAATTAGACATTTTTATCCGAATCTAAACCTGTCCGATGATATATATAGAATTTACCTTATTCATAAGGTAATGATCAGTTAAACAAAATTATTCTGATTATTTTAACTTTAAAGGCTAAAATGAGTTTTAAGCTATCTATTTTCTAAATTTCTTTGGGGTCATCTGGAAATCATTTTGATTAATGATAGTAAGAACATGAATGTTATGTCGATGAGGGTGATCGTCGAGCCCCACCCCAGGTGGGTCACGGAGCCGAGGCCCAGACCCCCGCCGCCGAGGCTGAGGAAGAAGAACAGGAACGAGAAGGAGGAGGCAAAGGCCAGAGCCACCTTGATCCACCCCCTATCGAACTCGAAGGCGGACAAGGAGGCCGCCGACAGGATCAGTATCCCCGAGAGCGAGGTCTCTGGGCTCATGAACCAACTCGTAGCCTCGACCTCGCCTTCCCTGATGATCGAGGTGTAGAAGGGGGAGACCGTGGTGACTAGGTGGTAGCGTATGTCCGGCCTCCTGGTCCTGGGGTTGAACTCCGAGTAGGGCTTGTAGCCCCTCCAGAGCCAGGGCTGGAAGACTCCCACCGCGACGATCAGGCAGGCTGCGACGCCCCAGAGGCTCACCCTCACGCCCCTCAGAACCCGAAGCCCCATTCCCAAGGATAAAAGCGGCCCAGCGGGGTAATAACTCTGTCTCGGCGTTGATCCCTACAAGTCTTTTTAAGGTCCCCGCATTGAAACTTATTTACCCTGTCTACACTTTGTGTAGGGGCAACTTGCGTAAAGGTGAGTCTGTCGGAGGGATCAGATGATCAGTGCCATCGACGTCGGAAGCCTACCCCCGAGGATCGATGTGGGGGCCCTGAGGGAGGGCGCCGGCAGGTCCCTGACGCTGCTGCCCCTTCTGGGGGTCTCGGGAGGAGAAGCCGTCGGTGCCTTCGAGGATGAGGTTGTCGGTGCCTTCATAGACAAGCTCAGGGCCGGGCTGGACTTCCCCAACTACCCCCAGTTCAGGGACATGAACGAGATGTTCCTCGGCCTCATCGGTGGCATAGAGAGGGGGAGCGGGGGGTACGTCGCCCTAAGCACCCCCAACGCCAAGGCTGGCTCCAAGATCCCTGAGGTCGCAGTCCTTAGGAGGAACGCCTCCAGGATCAGGGACGAAGCCGGCCTGGACAGGGTCACGGTGAAGGCCTGCGTCACCGGCCCCTACACCCTGGCCTCCTTCTTCCCTGGGAGGACCC
Source organism: uncultured Candidatus Bathyarchaeia archaeon (assembly GCA_964347685.1). Taxonomy (GTDB): domain Archaea; phylum Thermoproteota; class Bathyarchaeia; order TCS64; family TCS64; genus CAYGAH01. The sequence continues at coordinate 5,307 of CAYGAH010000103.1, forward strand.
CCAAGCTCCTCACCGACCTCGGCCGCGCCCTATCGGAGATCGTCTCCTGCTCCATCTCCTCCACCAGGCGCTTCGGGGTGGCTCTTGTCTCTGTCGACGAGCCCGTCTTCGGCCTCATCGACGACCCCCTCATCGACTACGGGTCCGAGGGGAGGGAGGCCCTCCTGAGGGCCTGGGGCGATGTCCTCCACGCCGCAGCCTCTAGGGGGGTCGAGACCATCATGCACCTCCACGACACCTCAGACGGCCTCTTCTGGGAGGCGGAGAGCCTAGGCATCGTAGAGTCCCACGTGGACGACCCCCTCTACGAGCAAGAGTCCACCCGGGAGCGCCTAGAGGAGACAGACAAGCGCCTCAAGGCGAGCCTGGCGGTGACCATCTTCGACAGGCTGGTGGAGGCGAAGCTTAGGGGTGAGGGAACGAGCGACGTGCAGCAGGGGGTGGGGGAGGTTTG
>CAYGAH010000104.1:0-3693 GCA_964347685.1 uncultured Candidatus Bathyarchaeia archaeon
GACTATCTTAACGCGGCGGCCGCCCGCTAGCTCCTCTATGAGGGCGCAGACCTTCCTCGCCATATCGCTGTCCCTGAAGCCCTCGACGAAGCTGAACATCAAAGGAACCTACCAAACATAAGATATAAACCGTTAAGGATGCCCCGCCCTAGGGGTGTTCTAAAATGTAGTATTATATGGAAAAGGCACGATCATTATCCCGATCGTTATGCCCTTCTTTGTTTCAGGTGAACAAGGGAAAAGGTTCGTGTCATATGCCTTTGTGGTCATCCTCGTCGCCGCGAGCATAGGAGGAGGGGCTTGGGCGGGGATTTCCTACTCCCGGTCTAGAATCTCGGAGTACATGGGCGAGACGGATCGGCTTAGATCCGAACTGGACGCCCTTCAGGGGGACATGGAATCTTTGCAGGGGGCCATCATCGAACTCAGGTCCGAGAACGATGAACTAAGGGAAAAGCTCCGCCTGCTATCTCCTTCATGGATGGAGACGGAGCCCGTGGACCTTTCGGGGGCGGGGACCGAGAAAATAGCCTTCGCTAGTTATTATCGACCCGAACCCTCCGATGTGGTCCCTCAAGTCGAGGGATACGATCTGCCCCTGAATCCCAGCGACATATCCAACTTCCAGGGCTTCTATGGAAAGATACCCCTGAGCCAAGGGGCCCTTGAGCTCCTGGGAGAGAACGGATTCGTCGTAATAGAGAACCCCCTCAACCCAGTGGAGGAGGACATAACCCGCCCCTACGATGAGCTCAAGGACCTGGACGTTCCCATCTTCATAACCACGGACTCCCTCCTCCACCTGTACCACATCCAGTTCGGCGAGACCCTCAGGCAGATCGAGGAGGGGGAGTTCTACGACGACATCTGGGACCTGAGCGAGGCCCTACTGGAAGACTCGGTGGCCAAGTATAACCGATCTTCCGGGGACCTCCGAGAGGCTTCCAAGAGGAACGCCGCGTACTTCTCCGTCGCCCTGAGCCTCCTAAAGCCCAGGCAGGACCAGGTCTGCAGGGACGAGGAGATGTTCGAGGACCCCGGCAGCTTCAAGCCCGAGGACATAGCGGCGTACAGCTTCGACGTCCCCGGCTTCGTTGATTCCCTCGTCGAAGAGGAGCTGGGGCTCATAGAGGGGCACGAGGGCTTCGCTCAGTCCCCCATATTCGTCTACAATGAGGACTACTCCCAGTACGTCCCCAGGGGCCACTACACGAGGTCTGAGAAGCTGAGGAACTACTTCAGGGCCCTGATGTGGTACGGGAGGATGAGCCTGCTCCTCAAGGGCTCGGATCAAATCAAAGAAGGAGAGACCTGTAGCTTTTTCCCTCCCTGCGACGCCCTCATCTCTACTTACGACGCGAAGATACAGACTATGCAGGCCTGCCTGACGGCATCAAGGTTCGCCGAGAGCCCTGAGTTGAAGGTAAAATGGGACAGGGTATACGCTGTTACCTCCTTCTATGTTGGTTTCTCAGACGACCTGGGGCCGGACGAGTACATCGAGGCCATGAACGACGTTTTCAGCGGCTTCTTCGACCTGAACGACCTGACTGAAGAGGCCATCGGGGTGCTGAAGGCGAAGCTCGCCGAGTACAGGCCCCCTGAGATATACGGAGGCACGGGAGAGATCGGGATACTCCCTCCCCTAACCCCCGAGCAGGCTGATGAAATATTGGAGGCCACCAAGGGGTTCAGGATGATGGGGCAGAGGTTAGTGCCTGATTCCTACATGTTCCAGAACCTAGTAACTCCCAAAGTCGGCAGGTCCTTGGGTTCGGATAGTGCCTTCACACTGGTAATGACCCTGGTCGGACCTGCGAGGGGTTTCCCCCGAGGCTTGGACATCATGGCTCTCTTGGGCTCGGACAGGGCGGCGGAGCTTCTGGACGAGCTAAAGGATTCGAACTATGAGAACTATTCGGCCCAGTTCGACCTGCTGAGGGAGGAGTTCGAAGCCCTCAACGAGACGGATTGGAACAAGAACCTCTACTGGTCATGGCTCCACACCCTCAGGCCCCTGCTCAAGGAGTTCGGGGAGGGATACCCCACATTCATGCAGACCCAGGCTTGGAGGGACAAGGAGCTCACCACAGCACTGGCTTCGTGGGCCGAGCTGAGGCACGACACAATACTCTATGCAAAACAAAGCTACACCCCTGAGGTGGTTGGCATCCCCATAAAGGAGCCCATCGTGGGCTATGTCGAGCCCGTCCCAGAGTTCTACGGCAGGCTCCTATCCCTCACCAGGATGACGAAAGAGGGCCTTGAAGACATGGGCTTGCTTGACAGGGTCGCGAGGGGAAGGCTGGAGAGGCTGGAGGAGATACTGGTGAGGCTCGTCGATATTTCGGAGAGGGAACTTCGGAACGGGGAGCTCTCCCAGGAAGACTACGACTTCATAAGGGACTTCGGCGAGGGACTGGAAGACGTGGTCGAGGGCGTCGATGAGAGGGGGAAGAGGACGACCATTGTGGCCGACGTCCACACGGACCAGAACACGAAGCGGGTCCTTGAGGAGGCTGTGGGCTACGTCAGGCTGATGGTCGTGGCCTACAGGGTCCCTGACGGGAGGATACTGCTCGGGGCCGGCCCCGTGATGAGCTACTACGAGTTCAAGCACCCCATGGAGGACAGGCTCACGGACGAGGCCTGGAGGGGGATGCTGGCCTCCAGCCCCCCGGAGAACCCCGAGTGGGTGCCCAACTTCACGAGATGACCCGACTGGGGGTTCGAATCCCTAGGACTTTCGAACATCTCCCAATTAAGAAGCCTTCAGGACGCCGGTTTTAAGGGCGGGCCCTTGGCCTCATCATAGCGAGCAGACCCCCCTCCGGGGCCGCCGAAGCTTAAAAACCCTTGACGACCCCTGTTAATCGATCAGGTTTGAGGATACTCGTCATCGTGCCGATAACGGGGCTGAGCAAGGGGGCAATAGAGGAGAGGATGGGTTTCCTCCGCTCCATGGCCAGGCCAGGGACAGAGGTCGACTACTTCCAGGTCGAGGAGGGGCCCCCGGCAATAGAGAGCGAGGTGGACCACGTTCAGGCCTCAGCCGAGGTCCTGAAGCACGTTAAGGCTGCAGAGGATGATGGATACGACGCGATAATCAGTTGGTGCGGGGGGGACCCCGGTGTCGAGGCGGCAAGGACCATGGTGGACATCCCGGTCATAGGCCCTGGGGAGGCGATGAGGCTCCTCGCCTCTATGGTCGGGAAGGACGTCTGCAACGTGCCCGCGCCCATGCCCGTCCTCGAACTGAGGAAGGACTTGGATGAGACCTTCGAGCTCGTGAAGGAATCTATCGAGGCGCTGAAGGAGGAGGGTTTCGACTCTTTCTACCTCGGGTGCCTCGGCATGTGGGGGATGGGGAGGCCCCTGAGGGAGGCGACGGGGCTTCCGGTGATAGACGGGGCGGAGGCGTCCCTAAAGATGGCCGAAGTGGCGGTGGAGCTGGGCCTCAAGCCCAGCCGGATAGCGTACCCGAAGTACCCGCCGAAGCACCGTAGATAGGCCGCTTGGATAAGCCTCATCTAGTGTTAAGGGAAAAGCCAGTCATAAGGGGAGCTAGACGGCGATCCTGTACCTGTCCTTGAGCTCCTGCCTCTTCCCCTCGTTCCAGGCCGTCACGTCCGTGTAGTAACCCGTGATCCTGCTCCACCACCTCACGTTCCCGCTGCCGCACCTGGGGCAGGC
>CAYGAH010000105.1:0-27449 GCA_964347685.1 uncultured Candidatus Bathyarchaeia archaeon
CTCGTTGCCGAAGACCTTAACGGAGCCCCCTGTGGCGCCGTCTAGGCCCCCTACGATGTTGAGGAGGGTGGTCTTCCCCGATCCGGACGGGCCTATGAGGGAGACCATCTCCCCTTCGCCTACGGTGACGTTCAGGCCCCTCAGGGCCTGTACCTCCACCTGGCCCAGCCTGTATATCTTTATCAGGTCCCTAACAACCACAGCCTTCTTCTCGCTCATCCTACTCCTCAGTCCTCCAAACAGGATTCCTAGAAACCCTCCTGACCGCAACCATTACCGGGACGGCCGCCGACAACAGCATGAGCCCCACCACCAGTGCCAGGTTCAGCTGCGCCCAGAGGGGGAAAACCACGAACCTCTCCAAGCTGGCTCCCACAAGGGAGTTGAACAGCTCAGTCTCCCCCCAGAGGGAGATGAAGCCCACGACGAGGCCCAGGGCGGCGGCGAAGAGGGACATGCCTACGTTCTCAACTAGGATCGTTGTGGTGAGCTGGCCTGGGCCGATGCCCCTTATGGCCATTATAGTGAGCTCCTTCCACCTGCTCCTGAGCATCGTGGACACCACTATGACCACCCCCACGGATGCTACCATGGCAGAGAAGTAGACGCCCAACTCCTCCACCCTCCTCGGCCCCGCCAGGAACACGTTGGACAGGGCTGAGCGTAGCTGCTCCTCGGTGAGGGACACCCTGTCCACGTCGGGGTCGAGGGCCTCGACGGCCGCGGCGAAGGCCTCCAGGTCTGCCCCCTCCTCGAGGTCCACGAGTATCCTCCTTTGGGTGATGTACTTATCTTTCACCTTATCCAGGAAGGAGTCGGGCACGTAGAGGGTTGGGTTCTGCAGGCTCCATGAGCCCCCTGGCTCCTTTCCGAAGAGGCCCACCACATTCAGGGTGAAGACCTGAGAGCCCAGCTTTACGACCATCGGGTCGTTGATGTCGATGCTCAGGGCCCTGGCGGCCCCCCTCTCAAGGATCACGTTCACCGAGTCCCCGTCCATCATCTTCTCGAACGCGTCCTCCCCCTCGAGCCATCCCTCCTCCAAGTAGGCCGTGTCCCTCCACTTGAGGGGTTCTATCGCCCTCACCGGGATGACGCCGAGGGAGGACTCGGGGGAGAACCAGGTCTCGACGGCCTCCGAGGCCACCCCTTCCAGCTCCCCTATCTGGGAGGCTATGGCGGGGGCTCTCTCGCCGTCGAACAGCCAGACGGAGGCGTCCGCCCCGATCGTCCCCTTAACGGACCTCTCCATGAAGTCGTCGGCGCTGGCTAAGCTGCCTATGATCGTGACCCCGTAGCCCACTATTAGGGCGACCATGAAGGTGAAGGCCGCAGTCCTCCTCATGTTGCGCCTCGAGCTGATGGCCGAGAACCTGGCCACCTCCCCTGCGAAGAGCTGCGACACCCTGCTCATGAAGGTGTGGAACCAGGGGACGTGCTGGGTGAAGAGCTTTATGAAGCCCCAGAAGAAGAGGATGGGGGCGATGAAGCTCAGCAGGTAGTCCACGCCCCACCACGTCGAATATAGGATGGAGACCACTAGGTTGGGGTTCTCCGGCCTGAACTGCCCCACTGTAAGCCCCAGCATGAGCATGGCTATCCTATAGGAGCCCAGCAGGAGGGCTAGTAGGGGCTCCTGCCAGGAGCCTGTGGAGGCTTCCTCCTCCTGGTACTCCCTCAGGGAGTCGACTATGGAAACCCTGACGGCGTCTCGTGCAGGCTTATAGACCGCCAGCAAAGCCAGCCCGCCGCTAAATGCCAGGGAGGCGGCTACGGTGACTAGGGAGATCGAACCGAAGATTTGGAGCCCCACGCCCGGGATGACGAGGGGGAGCATCGCAGCGCCGAGGAGGACCCCTAGAATGCCTGCCAGGAGGCTGACCAGCAGCCCCTCGAAGAGGAAGATGTAAAGCACCTGCTTGTGCGTCAGACCCCTGGTGAACAGGAGGCCTATCTCCCTCCGCCTCAGCCCCAGTGAGACGCTCGAGACGGTGACGCCCAGGTACCAGGCCGTGAAGAAGACGGGGGCGGCCACGAGGAGGCTGCTGGTCTTCATCTGGGAAGACCTGTCCTCGATCGTCTTCAGCACCTCACCGAGGAAGTTGCGGGGCAGGTACTTGTATTGGGCCCCGAGGCTGTTAACATCCTCCATGACGAGGCGGACCCTCGCGGCTGACCCCTCGACGTCCCAGGAGTTAACCAGCTTGGCCCTGTCCACCCGGATCAGGGCCACTGCGAAGATGTCGTTGGTCCCCCTGCGGCTGTTAGCGTATATGGGGTCTAGGATGCCGCGGAGGGTGCCCTCGCCCATCAATATGAGCTGGTACTGGGGCCTCCGCCCGGTCTCCTCCGAACCTATGAGGAGCTGGCTCAGGAAGAGGGTGTACCTCGCAGTAGCGATGGAGAAGGCCCTGTCGTCTAGGTTCACGGCCCCTCCGATGACGAAGTCGTAGGGCTCCAGCCTGAAGTCTGGGAGGCCGAAGGGCTGGTAGGTGTCGATGTGCAGCGTCGCCCTCTCGCCGGGTATGAAGGCGGGGGCGTTGAAGGAGGCCGTGTCGACGTATATCTTACCGTCCTCAAGCTTGTCGACCCCTGATATCCCCTCCAGCAGGCTTGAGTCGTCCGGGAGGGCTATGAGGGTGAACTCCTGGGTCCCGTTCCAGCCAGTCACGTTGACGAGGGCCTTCCACCTGACGAAATGGTCCACGCTCTCCACGTTTTCGGCCTGGCTGAGTATGCCGTCGATGTCGTAGACGTTGGTGCGGGTGAGGTTCTTGTCCTGGGCGGTTGATATTATGTCCACGTCCGTCGCTCCCAGGGCCTTGTTCAGCAAAGAGGCCCCTACTGCGTCGGCTCCCTGCAGCGTCCCCGAGAACAGGGTGGAGGCAAGGGCCACGCTGAGGAAGAGGGCGAGGAAGAGGCCCCTTCCCCTCGAGATCCTCTTCACGGCGTAGCTGAACATTCCTTAGCAGTCTTTGAACACGACATTAAAAAACTTATTATGGGGCATTGGAGGCCGGGATGGTTGCCCTCTGGACGCAAAGGGCATCTTCCGGTGGATTATTTTATTTGTATCAAGATTTATAACCCTGTATTCGCCTTCAACTGCAGTGATTGGGATGCTTCAGACGGCAGGGCAACTCTTCCAGCCCAACAGCGACATAGGAGTCATACTACAGACGCTATTCAGCCTCAGCTTCATCATATACCTGTTCTACGCCCAGAGGATCCAGGGGATGACGATGCTCAGGCAGATAGAGGTCACCCTCCGGAAGGTGAAGAGCATAAGGGACGAGGGGAGGGGCACGGCGATAAAGACGGTGAGGGAGATCGGGAAACCCGAGAAGGACCCGACGCCCGAGGTTGAGAGGTTCATGGAGCACTTCGTCATCACCCCCGTCGATATGGACCCCGCAGGCGTCGTGGGCAAGCTGGGACAGGTCCTCAACGTCAGGGAGAACACCTTCGAGTCCGAGGTCAGGATGATGGCGCCCAACGCCTCTGAGAGCGAGGTCAACAACCTGGAGAACCTTCTGGAGGCAGCCCTCGCGCTGAACATATACTACAAGGTCATCCGCCACTACTACCTCCTCGGCAAGAAGACCATGAACATCTACGTCATAATGCAGATCCACATGATCCTCCCCATGATACTAAGGGAGATAGAGGCCTACTCGGCGGCCCTCCAGGCCTTCCAGGAGGGGATGCCGATAGGGGACTCGGTCGGAGCCATAGTGGCTGCGAAGCTCATGCACGGCCACGAGATCAGGGAGGTTGCGAAGGACATGATGGCGGCAGACGTGCCATACGAGGGGCGGAACCTAATCGTCATGAAGGCCAAGGGCCCGGGCGGTTCCGTGGGGAAGCCCGGCGACGCAGTCAGGAACGTACTGGACGAGAACGAGGGGAAGGTGACGATGGTCATCACTGTTGACGCCGCGGGCAAATTAGAGGGTGAGGCCACGGGGGAGGTCGCTGAGGGGGTGGGCGCTGCCATCGGAGGCGCAGGCGTGGAGAAGTACAAGATAGAGGAGGCAGCCAAGGACCACAACGTGCCCATGTACGCAGTGGCTATAAAGCTGGGGCTGGAGCACGTCGTGGCGCCCCTTGTGGAGTCCCTTTTCGACGCCACAGACAAGGCCGTGGAGTCTGTAAAGCGCCTCATCGTGGAGTACTCCAAGAAGGGCGACACCATCCTCGTGGCAGGTATAGGGAACACGGTGGGGGTCGCCCAGTAGGTGAGGACGATGAGCGAAGGCGCCGGGGCAGAGATGCAGAGCATGAGCCAGTCCTGGATCACTCTGGCGGCGATGATAATAGTGGGCGCCCTAGCCCTGTTCAGCCTCTACATGGGGTTCCAGGGCTACGGGGGGCAGAACCAGGAGGCATCTTACTACTACATCATCATCGGCGTCTCCGGATTCGCGGCGATAGGCTACATGTTCTTCAGGTCTAAGGCGGTAGCCCAGGAGAGGCTCGAGGTAGCCAAGGTGGACGTGATCACGACCCTTGAGTGCCCCAAGTGCGACCTCAAGAGGGTGAGGGAGTTCAAGCGGGGCGACTACATCTTCAAGGAGGACGAGCCCTGCACCCGCTGCGAGGGCAACATGGTGATAACCCGCATCCACCAGAGGGAAGAGGCGGAGAAGAAGAGGCGGCTCTAGGCCGTCGTAACCTCGCAACCGTCCCCCGTCACTATGACGGTGTGCTCAGCCTGGGCGACCATGCCCTGGGTCCTTTCTATAAGCTGGGGGTAGCCAGAGATGCACCTAGACCTCAGGAGCTCATCGAAGGCAGCCATCCCCTCGGGGCCTGGGAACCTCCTAAGGACCCACCTGGAAGCGAAGGGGAGGGTCCTGTACTCCTTCTGAATGTGTCTCAGCATTTCCTTGGCCAAGCCCCTGACGGAGCGCTTCTTCTCGAAAAGGTAGATGTTGCTGGGGGGGCCGTCGGTCACCTCCCCGGCTGCTTCGGGGGGCACGGTGAAGGGCTCTATTGCGTAAACCTCTCCGGCCTCAAGCCTTTGGCCCCCATGGGTGGCGACGTTTGGGATGGACCTGCCAGCGTGGAGGACGTACCTTGTCATCTTGTGCCCCGTAAGGTTCCTTATGGGCTTCAGCCCTCGGGACCTGATGGCATGCTCTATAGCAGCGCCCACGTCAGAGGCCCTCACCCCCTCCCTGACGTTGTATATCGCGGCGTCCAGGGCCGCCTCCGCCGCCTCTACCATGTGGTTCAGCCTAGGGTCTAGGCACACCGTCTTCGCCGTGTCTGCAACGTAGCCGTCTATGTGCACCCCCAGGTCTATCTTGACCAGCGCCCCCTCAGGGATGACGGACTCGTCTCCCAGGGGCGAGGCGTAGTGGGCCGCCACATGGTTTATGTCCACGTTGCAGGGGAAGGCTGGCCCCCCTCCCATCTCCTTCAGCAACCTTTCCGTCTCGTCGCAGATGTCAACGACCTTGACCCCTACGTCGATCTCCCCACAGACCCTGTCCCTCACCTGTGAGGCGATGCGCCCCGCCTCCCTCAGGGCCTCGAGCGGCTCCAACGATAGGTCACCCCAACCCTATTTGGGGCAGTGTGGAAAAAGGGTTGCCCTATGCGGCTACTTGACTATCAGGATGGGCTTGGTGCAGGACTCGACGACGCGCCTGCTTGTGCTCCCCAGGATCCACCCCGTGATTCCCCCGAGGCCCCTGCTTCCGATGACTATGAGGTCTACGCCGTCGCTCTCGGCCTTATCCACTATCGTGGCGGAGGGCCTCCCCTCCTCGAGCATGGTCTTTACATTCAGCTCCGGGTGGGACTTCTTCACCCTCTGCTCTGCCTCCCTAAGGGCGTTCCTGTAACTCGCCCTCATCCTGTCCTGGTACTCCCCGAGGTCCTGGGCGGCGGTGATGGGGGCGGCCCCGAACCCCTCGTCTGGGAAGACGGGCATCATGACCCTCGGGACCACGGTGAGGATGTCCAGCTCAGCCCCGTACTTCGCTGCTATGCTGATCGCGAACTCCAGCGCGTGCTCGGAGGGCTCCGAGCCGTCGAATGCTACGAGAATCTTGTCGAACATTCGTCCCACCGGTAACGTATTTTACTACGGTGCTTATAAATTCTACAAAATGCTTCCGAGACCAGAACCTCATTGGCTTTTCCCACGGGATCGGGATGAAAAAGGAGACATCTAAGCCTGGCCTCAGAAAAATATGGTCGAGGCGGAGGCGCATTGAGCAGTCTTTATGCTTCCCTCCCCATCGTCTGCAGCATCTTTAGGGGTCCGTAGCGCCTCACGATCTCCCTCCACTCTTCCTCCTCGTAGAAGCTGCAAAGCCCCTTCCCGAAGGCCTTCGCCACCTCAAGGCAGAATCTGGCCGCCTCCTCGATGTCCGTGACGTGGCTCGTCCCCGTGGCGCACCCGGGGACGGGGGTCTCTGTGGTTATGGCGACACCCACCACGGGCGCGTCGGTGGCTATGCATGGCTGCATTATGCTGTTTATGTGGTCTATGCCGGTGCCGTAGGGGACTATGTCCTGGGTTGTGATGGGGCATACCCTCGGGATGCGCCCCGTGACTATCTCCATGGTGTCGAGGAGGTCTGGGCTCACCTTGAGCACCCAACCCTCCTTCACGGTGGGTGTTATGGCGAAGCCCCTCCACTTGGCTACCCTGTTCCCCTTCGTCGTGTCTATGCTGAGCACCGCGTCCATGCCCCCGTCCACCTCCTCCCTGTTCATCGCCGCCATGTCCACGGGGGAGCCCATGAAGGGGACGGGCTTGTGGGGGCTGATGGGGGCGTTGGGGCAGATGTGGGTCGCCACAACCACGTCGCCCCTCAACACGTCGCCCTTGCCCTCCATGTCCGCCAGCTTGAGGGCCACCGAAAGAGCCGTGACTGCGCCGTCGCCATCGGAGACGAGACCCAACATCTCAGGACGTGCCCCTATGCCTCCGAGCCTCCCGATGACGCCGAGCGTCGGCGCGTCTCCTCCGCTTATTTTTCCATCGGTTCCGGGGATCCTGATCTTGATGAAGTCGGTCTGCCCCCTCTCCCCTCTTATGGTCTTGACTTGGATGTCTTCGAGGCCCCCGGACCTGAGGAGGATCTCCACATCCCTTCCAGAGACCTTGGCACTGTCCAGGAGCTCGAAAATCTCCAATACCTGCTTGAACATGTTCCTCTAATTCGCTTAGAGCCTTAAGAAATTATTAGGTGACCTGCATCCTCTGCCTTTTAAGCAGTCCCTGAAGACCGTTTTCCCGCCTACGTGGGTGTCCTCCCCATAAAAATTAGGGGATTCAGTCGGCTCTGGTGACGATCGAGAAGCGATGGTAGTTGTACCTCCTGACCTTTATCTCCCCGTCCATGCCCTCGATGTAGTCCTTCTCCGTCCCCGCCCTTATGCCCTCGAAGGCCCTGAGGACCTCCCTCAGCATCTCCTTCTCGACGAGGGGCTCGTTGTGGCTAGGCATCAGCCTGTCGTATTGGGGGAATAGGGATATCATCCTCTCGTAGCTCCCTATGATGGTGTCCATGTCGCCTCCCGGGAGGTAGGTGTATATGCCCCCCGTGTAGAAGATGTCGCCAGTCCAGAGGAGCCTCGCGCCCCTCTCAAGCAGGCAGATGTGGTCGGGGCTGTGGCCGGGCGTGTGGACGACCTCAAACCTTCGGTTGCCCAGTTCTATGACATCACCGTCCTTGAGCCAACGGGTCACCTTGTACGGGGGCACACGGTAGGAATCGGTGTCGAAGCCCTCGGGCAGGGGCTTCCAGACCATCCCCCTTGCTATTAGGTGGGCCATCTCCTCGTGGCCGTACCCCTTCTCCGCGACCCAACGGCTCCTGGCGTCGTCGTACGCTACGACCTCCTCGAACAGGTAGTTCTGGGCCACGTGGTCGTTGTGGGCGTGGGTGTTCACAACCGTCACGGGGAGGTCGGTGAGCTCCTCCACGAGCACCTTGATGTCCCCTATGCCGCAGCCCGTGTCGACGAGGGCGGCCCTCTCCTCCCCAAGAACCAGGTACGAGACGGCCTCCTCGAACTGGCTCGGCTCGTAGATCACGTATATGTCCGGGTCCGCCTCGTAGACCTCGAACCATGGCTGGCTCGTCTCCACTTTCTTTAAGGTCGAGTAGATCTGCCTCGGCAGTATCTCCCACCAGTTGGAGGGGACGACCACCCTCCTATCTTCAGCGTCCATCCCTGACATTCTAAGCCACTTACCTCGGACCAACGATATTACGTTATCGAAGAAGCACCGGAGCCGCCAAACGGGCGTACACTATTAAATGGATGCAGCATATGTTCGTTGATCGATATGGAATGCGACGTCCTGGTCGTAGGGGCCGGCGTCCTGGGCCTCAGCTCCGCATACTACCTGAAGAGGAGGGAGCCTTCAAGGAGGGTCGTCGTCGTTGACAGGCTCGGCGGCCCAGGGCAAGGGAACAGCGCGAAGAGCGAGGGTGGGTTCAGGAACCTCTTCACGAGCGAGACAAACTACCTCCTCGCTGACTCCTCCATAGACTGGTTCAGGCACATGGAGGGAGACCTGGGACACGACGTCAACCTCCACTTCATAGGGTACCTCTGGCTCTTCAGCGAGGCCCAGTACTCGAGGCTCGGGAACGCCCTGGAGACCATCGAGAGGAGGGGCACGGAGATCAGGACGTACGCCCCAGAGGACCTCCACCGAATGATCCCAGACCTGGTCACAGACTTCGAGGACCACGAGGAGGCGGACCTGATCGGGCTTGAGCCGGTCGACGCGGGCGTCTACGGGGTGAAGTGCGGCAGCCTAGACGCGGACGCCCTGGTCAGGGGCTATGAGAAGGAGTTCCTCAGGCTGGGGGGTGAGATCCATTACAACATGGAGGTCGAGGGGCTCATCCACGAGCCTGTGGAGGAGCTGGGCATCCCCGGGGAGCCCTTCGTCTGGCAGGAGACCCACATAGCGGGAGCCCTGACCAACAAGGGGGAGATCCGAGCCGGGACGACAGTGGTCGCGGCTGGGGTCTGGTCCTGGAGGCTCCTCGACCCCATCGGGTTCGACTCGTTCATGCGCCCCAAGAAGAGGCAGCTCTTCGCATTCAAGGACCCTAAGCTGAGCGGCCTACTCAAAGTGAAGGGGTTGAACGATTACGGAGTCATGCCCCTGACCATACTCCCCAAGGCGGGGGTCCTTTTCAAGACCGAGGTCACCGAGGGGAGCATATGGCTGGGCTGCGCCGACAACCTGGGCAGGAGGTTCGGACTCGAGGAGGACCCCCAGCCGGAGGAGGAGTACTACACGAACAACGTGTACCACGTGCTCGTGAACTACTTCCCCTGCTTCGAGGACGTCAGGCCGACTAACATGTGGGCGGGCCAGTACGCAATAAACAGCTTCGACGAGACCCCCGTAGTGACCAGAGCCCCCGGAATGATCTACGTTGGGGCGGCGAGCGGAAGCGGCATCATGAAGGCAGACGCCCTGGGAAGGATTGTGGACGCCCTCCACGCGGGCGAGGAAGAGGCGGAGCTGTACGGTGGGCGCAGCTTCAGGGTCTCTGACATAGGCATCGAGGAGAGGCGTGTGGAGAGGGAGCACTTCGTAATCTAAACCGGACCCCGGCTCCTGATGCCCCTCACTACCCCCTCTACGAGCTTGTAGGCAGACCTGAGGGCAACCCCTTCTTCGTCCCTCCCCGAAGGATAAGAGGCTATTCCGAATCCAGCGGCCGCGGGGTGTTCGAATACTATCTCCAGGGCCTCCGCCAGCTCCTCCGCCGTGGGGCCGTCCTCCACAGGCAGCCCGGCCCCAGGGACGTCCGAGGGGTCTAGGACGTCTAGGTCCACGTGCACATAGACGAGGTCTGTCAGCCTGGCCAGGCGCTCCATCTCCATGTCCAGCGCGGGGGAGAGGCGCCTGACCTCCTCAACGCTTATCTGGGCTATGTCGTGCCTGTCGATGAGCTCCTGCTCCAGGGGGTCTGTGTCCCTCACACCCACCATCGTGACGTACCTGGGCGGCAGTGGTGGGTCCAGCCCGCAGGTCCTCCTCAGCCTCTCCAGGCATAGGCCGGTCGAGACTGCCACTGGCATCCCTCCCAGCATACCGCTCAGGCTGGTCTCCGGGGTGTTGAAGTCTCCGTGGGCGTCCATCCAGACCAGCCCGACCTTGAGGGGCCTCCACCCCGGGCCCGAGCGCTGGTGTCCCGCGAGCATCCCCATCAGCCCGTTGCAGTTGGCTAGCAACCCTATGGGGAATGCTCCCTGTCCGATCTGACCGGCTACTATCTCTGAAAGGTGTTTGGAGGCGAGGGCCATGCGGTGCCTCGCGCCGTACTGCTTTCCCTCCTCCTCGGTGAGTTCTGCGGTCCTGGACTCTACGACAGAGCAACCCGCCCCTTCAAGGAGCCCCAGGAGCCCCCCTCCTTCCACGACGACGGGGCTCTCATCCAGCTCAGCCCTGCCCAGGTGGCCGTGGTGAAGGAGCTTCGCTATGCCGACCTTGATCTCTTCGCCTCTCATTATCATCCAGAGTTCTGTCGGCTGAGGCGATTTAAATCATGGGCCCATCGTTTTATCCTCGAAGGAGTAGGGATCGTCGAGATGAACGTCGCCGAGGTACGAGGGGACTTCCCCATAACCAGGGATGTCGCATACCTGAACGTAACTAACCATAGCTCTCCCCCTAGGCCCGTCAAGCGGGCGATCAAAGGCTTCTTGGAAAGACTAGGGAAAGACTTGGGCCCCTGACCGGGCAAACTCCTTTAACGACCTGCGAGAATCCATAAACAGCATGACGGGGATCAAAGTTCTGGGGATTTCGGGCTCCCCCCGCAGGGGGAAGAACACTGAGAAGCTGCTGGAGGCAGCTCTTGCGGCTGCCTCGGAGAAGGGGGCAGGGACGGAGCTGCTCAGCCTGGCCGACCTCAAAATACTTCCCTGCGACGGCTGCAACCTGTGCGTCAGGGAGAAGAGGTGTCCCCTCGACGACGGGGACGACATGCCCCTGGTGAAGGAGAAGCTCCTCGGGGCCGATGCGGTGATCCTGGCCGCCCCCAGCTACTTCGGGGCCGTCCCTGGGGTGATGAAGAACTTTATGGACAGGAGCAGGCCCCTCAAGATGGATGGCCACAGGCTCAGGGACAGGGTGGTCTCGGCCCTCTCTGTCTCTGGGCTGGTGCACGGGGGAGGGGAGCAGGTGGCGGAGTCACTCATCAGGTTCGGCCTCACCCACGGCATGATAGTGGTGGGCGGGGTCGAAAACCCCCTGAACATGGGCCACTTCGGGGTGGCCTCCCTCCAAGGGGACTCGGGCTGGAGGAGGGCCGAGGAGGACGAGGCGGCAGTCGACTGCTCCAGAGGCGTCGGTAGGAGGGTGGTTGAGGTCGCCTCCGCCCTGAAGGGGTAGCGCCTGCGCCCATGGTCCACTTGGCTGAGGTGAAGGGCTCGGGCTGGGCCCTCTGCGTCGGTGGTTTCAGGGGGGTGTCAGTCTGGAACGTGGATGATCTCCTGAGGAGGGTCGGGGAGGCCGTCTCCCCGCACGTATTCCAGATCTTTGACGCGGACAGGGTAGCGGGTTGGGAGCACCTGCGCTTCGCAGCTGTGAACGCGGTGAGGGCCCACGAGTCTGGCGCGGCGGTCTCCAGGAGCATCGCCGTAGAGGTTGTCCTCTACGCCTCCTGCCAGGACCAGATAACCAGGGCCTTCGAGATGGTAGGGTTGTCTCCCTCCACTGAGAGGGCCGCCCTCATGGTCATGGCCAGGGACCTAGGAGAGGCGGTGGAGGCCTGCGGGAGGGCCTCTGTGATACTTGGGGTCGAGGACGACTCGGTCCTCACTGTCGACGAGGGGAAGTTCGAGCGCCTTAGGGGGGTCTTCGGCGTCTCGGAAGCTGAGCTGGGGGCTGTGGGGGGACCGAGGCTCGGGGCCCTAACCATGCTCATCGTCGAGAGGGGGGCCCTCCTCCCCCTCAGGAGGTAGCGGGGGCCTCTCCTTCTGGACGTTGAGCACATCCTCTGGGCGGACCACCGATACCCCTGTCACCCTTCCCATTATCTCTATCAGGACGACCCAGTCGGGGGCTTCCAGGTCGACCCTTCGGTCTATGCCCTCTGCGGCGGCCTCAATGACCTCCCTGCTCCCCAGCCCCGTCCTCCTCTTCTCGACGGTGATCCTGAACGAGTCTTCCTCGCCCATGATGAAGGCCAGCTCCTGGGCGGCCTCTGCTATCTTGCCGAGGTCGGTGGGGACGATGGTCTCTACGGGTATCACCCTGTAGATGGGGCGGAAGCCCTGTGGCTGCCTCTTGAGCTCCTCCCTGAGCCTCCTTATCGCCTCGACGGGGCCTAGGGAGGTCCTGGCTACTATGACCCCCCTTATCCCCGAGCGGTCCACGGAGGGGGCCTCGTCCCCCGCCGCCCTGAGGAGAATCCAGAGCCTGCTGCTTGCCTCGCTCTCCGTTATCATCTCTGTGGTGGCTATGAGGTTGAATTCCTTCAACGCGGCTCCCAGGAACCTTGGGTGCGAGCTTAGTTTTTTATATTGCGTCTCCCCCTTGGCTCAGGGGTTTTGGGTTGAAAGTGGGCTCCCGATGCGGATACTGCCTCCTGCACAGGGGTTACATGATGATCCAGAGGGCGACTGATGACGAGGGGGTTCGATTCGAGGCCTTGGCTCAGCTCCTCAAGCTCCTGGGCAGGAGGTTCGGACCGAGGGCGGTCCCCTCCCACCTGGGGACTGAGAGGGACAGGATCATAAGGAGGGTGACCGGATGCCCCGACCCCTACGCCGAGCTCAAGAGGAGGGCAGACGAGGGGGCCCTGGAGGCCTTTCCCAGGGTGGAGGCCCTTGTAGAGGCCGAGCCCGAGGAGAACAGGTTCAGGGTTGCCTGCCTGGTGGCCTGCCTCGGCAACGTCATAGAGTACGACGTGCCTGGGCACAGCAGCGACGTCGAGGAGGCGCTTGGGTTGGTCGGGGAGGGGTTCTTCTTGGACGACACCGACGAGTTCAAGGAGCTTGTGGGGCCCTGCGCCGAGGTCCTCTACCTCGCTGATAACGCGGGGGAGATAGCCTTCGACAGGCTTGTTGTGAGGGAGCTCAGGAGGATGGGGTGCAGGGTTACTGTGGCGGTGAAGGGAGGTCCGAGCCTGAACGACGCGCTTATGGGGGACGCCGAGGCTGTGGGGATGACCGGGGAGGCGGACGGGGTGGTCTCTACTGGGACGGACGCTGTTGGGATACGCCTGGAGGAGTCCTCGGATGAGTTCAAGGGGCTGTTCAGGGGGGCGGACGCTATCGTATCGAAGGGGATGGCTAACTGGGAGACCCTTACGGAGGTTCCTGCCCCCTGCCCGGTCCTCTACGTCTTCAGGACCAAGTGCTGGCCGGTGGCCTCCTCCGTGGGGGCCCCCGTTGGGGTAAGCGTGGCTAGGCTTGTTCCCAAGGGGTGGCGCCTTTAGGCTGATAGGGCCTCCTTTATCTGTTTGGCCGTTATGGGGCCGCTCCTCAGTATCCAGAGCTCTTCTGTGCTGATGTCCAGGACTGTGGAGGGCTGGGTTGTCCTCGCTGGGCCTCCGTCGAGGATGATGTCGACCTCCTTCCCGAGGTTCCTCTCGGCCTCCCCTGCGGTTGCGGGGGGTTCCTCTCCTGACCTGTTGGCGCTGGTGCTGACTATGACTCCTCCGGAGAGTCTTGCCAGCTCCCTTGCTGTTTGGCTGTCTGGGACCCTGACGCCTAGGGTCCTTGATCCGTGGAGGACCCAGAGGGGGTAGTCCACCTTCCTTGGTAGGACCAGGGTGAGGGGGCCTGGCCAGAGCCTCTTGGTGAGCTTCTCTGCTGCGGTGTTGAACTCTACTATTCTTCGGGCTGCTTCTGTATCTGAGCAGATGAGGGGTAGGGGCCTGTCTGCTCTCCCCTTTATGATGCATATGCGCTTGGTGGCATCGGGGTCAGCTGGGTCGCATCCCAGGCCGTATACCGTGTCCGTTGGGTAGATCACGACTCCCCCTCCTCTGATTGTGGCTGCCGCCTTCCTTATGTTCTCTGGGGTTGCTGGGAGGGTCGCCATGGTGGTTTGTGGGTTTCTGGGGTTTTTAAGGGTGGCGGGGTTGGGCTTCGGTGTTTCGGCGCGTCAGTGGCAGGTCATATTTGTTTTCCCGGGGGCGTCGGGATTTTATGCTGAGCGTCGTTGCGCCTTTTCGTGAATCTCCATTGTTCTGTGTCGTTGTTTTTGGTTCCTTTTTTGAACCTGTTTTGGTTGTTCCTGTGAATTTTTGGGTCGGTTCGGAATCGATCGCGGTGTTGGAATTTGGGAAAGGGGATATCATTTGTGCGCGCGTAAAGACTCGTTTACAGCCGAGCGCGCGCGTTCTCTGTTGTTCTCCACCACTGAGGCTATCTGGGTATCTTTCGGACAGGTGATCGAGTTCGAAGTATGTGAGGAGTTGGGTCGCCCTCTCCTTTCTCTTTCTTTTTCTTGCCCGCGAGGGCGAGGGGGAGCTCTATGTTCTCTTGGACGGTGAGGGATGGGATGAGGTTGCAGAACTGGAAGATGAAGCCTATGTGGTGGAGCCTGAATTCTAGTATTTAGTGCCGTTGAGCCCTTTCGGCGTCGGCCCTCCTCCATTGACGGGTTTGGGAGGGGTCGGAGGCGGGGTTTGCTCAGGATGTAGTTAAAAGAACGTGGAAAAACGCTCCATCAGATATAGAACTCACAATTATTTAATCGGCCTACGTGCGCAGCACGTTTTTTATCTTCACTTTCTTTCCAAGGATGGGCAGTTCTAATTTTTTGAACAACTACGAGCGAAATGCGTTTCAGCGCGTGAAGGATAATTAAGCCGACACGGTTCTCACATTTTCTTGAGCGCCTCAACCGACACCCAGGACGAAGCTGATCACCAGGATCAGCAACACTGTGGCTGTTATGACTGCGAATGCCCGGTCGCGAGCCCTGTAGAACATGGCGGCAGAAGCAATGATCCGGATCACGGGCGTGGCTATGAGGGTGATGAAGCCGAGGAAGATGATGTGGGAGGGTTCGAGGAAGGGGTCTCCGAGGAGCATCCAGCGAAGGCCCAGGACGCCACGGGAGCAGGAGGTGTCGCCGGTGGCCGCCATGACGGCCAAGCCCAGAAGGACGAGGGCACCACTAAGAAGCACACCCACCCTCAGCAGAAGGGACAGCGTTCCCTCCATCCGGCGAACGGAGTCAGCCATGTTAGACGCCCGCTCCTAGGAGGATCATCCTCGCAGCTATGAGGGCGAGGACCACGACGAAGACCTTCTTCAGGAACACCCCCTTGACCCTCTCCGTCAGCCTAGCGCCGGTGAAGGCCCCCAAAAGGGTGCCGAGCATCACCGGTCCGGCCACGAAGGCGTCGCAGAACCCGTTACGGATGTAGACGAGGGCGCTCGCCGCGGCGGTGACCCCGATCATGAAGTTGCTCGTCGCTACAGCGGCCTTCATCGGCACCCCGCCGACGACGTTCATGGCGGGTACCTTGATCCCTCCTCCCCCTATCCCCAGCAGCCCGGAGACGACGCCCGCCACGTAGCTGATACCGAAGGTGGCCGGAGTCTTGCTCACCCCGTAGGTGATCCACTCAGACCTCGCCTTATCGTAGTAGCGCCCCTCCAAGTGGAGGCGGTTCGCCAGTCCGTCGTTCTGCGTCGCCACCCAGCTTCTCCCCACCCTCCTCATCTGCTGATACATGACAGCGGACGCGTAGAAGAGGGTCAGGCCGAAGACGATGCTCAGGGCGGACTCGCTCACCGATGCGGTCAGGAAAGCGCCCGTGACGGCCCCGACGGTTGTGGCGAGCTCGAGGAACATCCCCAGCCTCATGTTGGTGATCTCTTCCCTGACGTATGTGGCGGCTGCAGCGCTCGAGGTCGCTACGACGGCCAATATGCTCGCCCCGGCGGCGATCTTTATGGGAAGCCCCATGAGGAAGACGAGAAGAGGGACCATGAAGACGCCGCCGCCTAGGCCGAGCATAGCGCCCGCGAGGCCGGAGCCCAGGGATATAAAGAACTCGTAGACGATGGTCGGGGGGAGGTACATTTTCTTCACTCAGAGGAGTCGGCGTATATAGAATTTATGAACGCTGTATTGTGTAGGTGAGGGTGCCTACTGGCGGGGTCTTTGCCCCATTACATATGGGCGTATAGGCGCATGCCGTATACCATGGAGGAGAGGAAGAGGAGAGAGATATTAAGCGCGTTCATATAGGCGCTGTTGAGTATTTGGGTAATGAGTATGATAGTAGTGGTATCAGGGTTGCCTAGAAGCGGTACAAGTATGATGATGAACATGCTGGAAGCCGGAGGCATCCCTTTGCTCACCGATAACTTCAGGAAGGCTGACGAGGAAAACCCGAAGGGCTACTACGAATTCGAGAGGGTCAAACAACTGGAAGAGGACGCATCATGGCTGGAGGAAGCTGAGGGGAAAGTGGTAAAAGTCATCTCATATCTCCTAGAGCATCTACCTGAGGACTACAACTACCGGATTATATTCATGGAGCGTAAGATAGAGGAGGTACTTGCCAGCCAGAAGAAGATGATTGAACGCCGCGGCGAGACCAACAACAACGTGTCTGACGAAGCTATGGCCAAGCTATTCGAGAAACACCTCAAAGAGGTCGACGAGATGCTCAAATCCAGGACCAACATGAAGACCACATATGTTAGCTATAACAAGATTCTAGAGGAGCCGGAGCCCAATTTGGAGAGAATAAATGTATTCCTGGGTGGAGAACTGGACACAAAGAAAATGGTACAAGTAGTTGACCCCAAGCTACACCGTCAACGTAAATAAACTTTAGTGGCATAACATTTAGAGAATGTAAGCGCATCTCCGTCTGTCTATCCGTCCGTCCACCCCACACTCCTCTAACATATAATAGAGATGGGGAGTGGAAGAGGGGTTTCAAAGGTTTTCACGGTCTTAATCTCCGGCAGTGAAGGCGGTCACGCTGAGGCCTCCTAACCGTTACCCCGTCGCGGACGCTGTTGAGGCCCTAGACGGCTATCCGCCGACGGGCGCCTTTGGACTTGGCCACCAGCCTCTTGGAGATCTGGTGATTCACGTCGGTTCTGAATCTGTGCATCCTGCCCGAAAGCTTCCTGAGGCGCCGCTTCGCGCTCTTCGACCCGCGGCTCTGAAGGCCCGCTCTCAGCTTCGCCGTCTTCTCCCGCTCCTCGTCGATCCTGTCGCCGGAATAGTACGCTCCGTCGCTGTCGTACGCGAGGTGCTTCAAGCCCAGGTCTACGCCGAGGGCCCCCACGGGATCGAGGGGCGTCTCCTCGGGGGCGTCGATCGTGGCGGCGAGGTAGAACACGCCGTCTCTGAGGATGAGGTCGCCCTGTCCTATCTGTGATGAGGCGCCTCAGCCGTTCTAGGGGGTGGAAGATGCATGGGGATGAGTGCCGGTGTGGAGCAAAAAGTCGACCTCAAATCCGGAGTTCTGATAGAACCATTTTAGACGAATTTCTTGATGAACCAGCTCGCGTCGGCGCTATTGAAGGAGAATATTACACCACAAGACATCGATATTAACTTTATTATGATTGTTAAAAAAACAAGGTTTTATAAACAATTTTTAGTGTATTTAAAAATATTTTAAATACATTAAAGCATAAATAAGGTATTCGGAAAAAGCTATGTCATATATAGCGCATCAAAGTGGTTTCGTAACGCTGATCATAATCTGTGGCGCAGTTCTATTTATGATCTATAGAGCCAAGCACGGAGCGAAGATCGAGGTAAGGCGAGTGCCCGGCATTGATGTCATAGACGAGGCCATAGGCCGCTGCACGGAGATGGGCCGGCCGGTTCACATCACCAACGGGTTGGCGACGCTTTATTCGGCGTCGGCACCCCAGACCATAGCCGGCCTCTCGGTCCTCAGCTATTCGGCAAAGAGGTGCGCAGAACACGGCACGCCACTGATTACCACGATCTATGTCCCTGAGACAATCCCCTTGGTCATGGAGATATACAGGGAGGCATCGATGGTTGCGAACACGCCCGAGTGGTTCAACGAGTACAACATACGCTACATGTCGAGCCACAGGTTCTCCTACGCGACCGGGGTTCAGGGGGTGCTCCAAAGGGAAAAGCCTGCCGCTAGCTTCCTCATGGGAAACTTCATGGCGGAGGCCTTAATCTTCGCAGAATCAGGTTATCTGGCGGGCTCGATGCAGGTAGCAGGGACGGCGGCGACGAGCCAGATCCCGTTCTTCGTCGCGGTATGCGACTACACCCTCCTCGGGGATGAACTCTATGCCGCGGGGGCCTACCTCTCCGGGGACCCAACTCAGATAGCGAGCATAGCGGGCCAAGATGTGGGGAAGTACTGGGCGATAATACTGCTGCTTTTGGGCATGGTTCTCTCCGCCATGGGCAACAACTGGCTGATAAAGATGCTTAAAATGTAGGGGGCGAAGCTGGTTTGTCTTTTCTGAAGGAGAAGGAGATACCCATCGGCATCACCCTAGTGGTCGGTTTCCTGATGATTGTGAACTACTATTTCGGGGGCGCTCTACCCGCCGCTCAGACTGCGTCTACCATCGTCCAGAAGTGGACGGTCATCGTGGCGGCCTTCGCCCTCATAGTAGGATTGGTGAACATCACGCGCATCCACTTTAACCACCTGCTGAGAAGATCGAAGGGTCAGTGGATGTTCAGCCTCTGGTGCCTTATACTGATGTACGTCATGATCGTATTGGGCCTAGTGGGAACTACGAGGAACCCCGGCTATCAGTGGCTCTACAAATACATCTTCTTGCCGATCGACGCGACCATGTACTCTAGCCTGGCTTTCTTCATCTCCTCTGCGGCGTACAGGGCGTTTAGGGCGAGGAACGTCGAGGCGTTCCTCTTGCTGGCAAGCGGTATAATTGTATTGATGATGAACGCGCCCATCGGCGAAATAATATGGTCCGGCTTTCCGGTCGTCGGGGACTGGATAATGAAAGTTCCGAATACGGCCACTCAGAGGGCCATCATGATCTGCGTCGTCGTGGGAACCGTATCGTTGGGTATACGGACTTTGTTGGGGATGGAAAGGGGGTACCTAGGGAGGGAGAAGGCATGAAGGAAGAGAGCTTCTGGGATAGGCTCCAAGCAATAGATCGGAGAATCCTGTACACGCTCATCGTCGTCGTTGTTGCTGCGCCTCTCTTGCGCCCCCTATCGCTCCCAATCACCGTCACTTCGGCTACGCGGACCGCCTACGAGAAGGTTGACGAGTACGCCAAACCAGGCTCCACGGTAATCGTAGCGTTTGAGTTCATCGCCGGCAACTGGGCCGAGATGGGGCCCATAGCGGTTGCCATGACGCAGCATCTGTTCGAAAAGCCGGAAATAAAGATCATAATGCTCGCCATGGGCAGGGATGAGGGGCCGCTCCTCGCGGAGCTCACGCTCAAGTACATCGATAAACACGGGAAGGAGTATGGCGAAGACTACGTGAACCTCGGCTTCTTCGCAGGCGCAGAGGCCGCGATGGCTTCTTTTGCGAGCGACATCCCCGGCCTCGTGAAGACCGATTACTACGGGACGCCAATAGGCCAGCTCAAGGTGATGGAGGGCCTAAGTAATTTGAACGATGTGGGGCTTTTCATCTGCCTCTGGTCTGGAACCCCCGGATGGTCCGAGTATCTACGTCAGTGGTACACTCCGTACGAGATCCCTGTCGTCGGGGGGACCCTGGGCATCGTCGGCCCGGGGGCTCAGCCATACGTCGCAGCCGGCCAGTTGAAGGGGCTCGTGGTGGGGCTGAGGGGCGGAGGCGAGTACGAGAAGCTGATCGGGAAGCCCGGGGAGGCCACAGCTGGTCTGGACGCCATCTCGACTTCCCATTTGTTGATCGTCGTGTTCATCGTCCTCGGTAACGTCGGGTACTTCGCAGGCAAGAGCAGGACGGCGGGGAGGGCCTAGAATGGCGGACATGTTCACAGAGATCGGGATCTGGGTGGCAGCAGCCTACACGCTGATGATTTACAGTTACCCGTACAAGGACACGCCTCTATTCAAGTTCGCTGAGCACTCTATGATAGGCCTCGGCATAGCCGTAACGACGATAATGGGCGTGAGAAACATACTGGACATCGCCGTGGGGTCCATCATCGAAAAGGGCGAAGTCTCCTGGATCATCCCCATACTCCTTGGGCTCGCCCTATTCACCCGGTACTCCAAGCAGTACGCGTGGCTGAGCCGCTGGCCTCTGGCGTTGCTCGTGGGCGTCGGGATCGGGGTCGCGATGGGGAGCCAGGTAGACGCCAGCTTCGTGGCTCAGATCCGCTCCACCGTGACGGGCGTGAACAACCTGAACCAAGCGCTCCTTGCAATAATGGTCGTCCTGACGGTGACCTACTTCATCTTCTCCATCGGCAAGGTGCAGAGGGAGGAAGGCGTCTTCAAATACACCTCACAGCTGGGCCGGTACATCATGATGATGTGCTTCGGGGCCCTGTTCGGCAACACGATCATGACCAGGATGGCCCTATTCATAGGCCGCCTTAATTTCCTGCTCTTCGAATGGCTCAAGATCGGCTGAGTTTCCCAAACCCATTTTTTTATTAAATAGTGACTATTCATCCATTCCACTACCTGCAATTGAGGAAATAGTCCGCTAAGAATAGACCGAGGTGAATGATCTAAAAAGGTAAGGGACCAGAGAAACTGCGACCATGTTGAGTTTGGGTTGATTTTCCGTAAGCAGAACTCGGCCCAAAAGATTGTGCATGGGAAGGGGTCATGGGGCAGCTCTGGGAGCCTTCCTCGCTCTGATGGCTTCCTCGAAAGCATCGGGGTCCCTCGGGGTTATGATGTAGCTCCTCTTCCTAGTCCTGATCAGGACGCCGTCCTCAAAATTGGTTATAGCGAGGAAGGCCCATCCTAGGCCTGGGACGCTGTAGTAGCCCCCGTGGAGGCTGGCTCCGAATAGCTTGAATCCCCATGGTATCAGCGTCCTCTCGACGGACTCGACCTCGTCGAGAGGGACCCTCTTGTCCCCGCCGATGAGGGCGGTGGTCTTTATCAGAAGCTCGGCTTCGGACAGGACGTACCTCGTCCTGTAGAGGGAGGCCACTACCAGGGCGAAGACCGGCTCTATGAGAACTAGCACCAGCGTGCCGCCGACGATCCCCCACACCCCGAAAGGGGTGATGACGCCCAGGAGGATGAACACGAGGCTGATGAATCCGACGAAGGCCACCATGCCGTAGTAAACCCGCGCAATCGCCTTCGAGACCCTGGGCCTGTTTACGACGCTCACGATTTCTCCGATGAGTCGGCTGTTTTAAAAATGTTTGATCCGAATCGTCCAGGTACAACAAAGCAAATTAAATATTAAAAACGAGTTGAACAGGTTTTTAGGATTTGGTGGGCCGGTGGGATCGGCATCGGCTGAGTCGGCGATCGCCCTCAGGAACCCTTAGAGACATCCTGCCTCTCTCTGGGTTTCGGGGTGTTTCGGTTTTCCGGCGCGTCGGTGGCAGGTCATATTGGTTTTCCCGGGGCAGGGTGATTTTCCGTTGAGCGTCGTTGCGCCTTTCAGTGTATCTCTGGTGGTTTGTGTCTTTGTTATTGGTTCCTTTTTTGAATCTGTTTCTGTTGTTCCTGTGAATTCAGGGGTCTGTCGGGGGGAGGTCTCGGCGTTGGAATCCGGGGGAGGGGTCATCGCGTTTTCCCTGTTTGGGGTTGTATGGGGCGGGAGGGCGGGGCTAGCGTCTCGTTGAGCGACGTCGTAGAGGTTGTCCTAGACCCAGAGGTTCCATGCGTCTCCGGTGCTCTCGATGTAGAGGCTGTGTAGGCTTCTGGAGTTGATTGGGTCAAGCACATGTTTTATCTTCACAGTTTTTCCGATCTAAAAGAGAGTCAGCCTACTTAATTTCCAAACAGGCTAGCGCGTGAAAAGATGGCTCCTCGAACACACCACCAGAAAACCCGACGCGAAAAATTGAACCCTGAAAACTCCAACCATAGAAACAACGCCAAACGGTGAAAAAACTGAAAACCTTATGATAAGCCACCGACGCGATAGAAAGACGCAACTGCTCGCCCAGGCACGTTTAAATCTTTTAACCCCATCGACGCCCCTAATATCAATTGGTTCAGATGGACGCGAGAGAAAAATTTCAACCGAAAATACCTGAGAAGCCGGTCCCATCGATACCGGTTTCCCAACCAGACATCTCCCCAGACGGCCTCAGGATCCTTTTCACCCGCACGACGCTAGACGAGGAGGAGGACAAATATATCAGCCACGTATGGGTCGTCACCACCTCCGGCGGAGAGCCCAGGCAGTTCACCTACGGTAACGGGAGCGACTCGAACCCCAGTTGGTCGCCTGACGGAAAGGACGCGATGTTTCTATCCAACCGGGGGGAAGTCGACGAGAAGGACAGGAAACAGCAGATCTGGATAATCCCCTCCGAGGGGGGAGAGGCGAGGCAGCTTACCTCCATCGAGACTGGCGTGGTTGGCGCGCTATGGCCCCTGAAATGGTCCCCTGATGGGGAGAAGGTTCTCTTCAGCTCCATGACAAGCACGGAAGGCGATCAGGACGACGAAACTGAGAGCGACGTGAGGGTCATCGACAAGCTGAACCACAAGCTCGACGGAGTGGGCTATTTCCCAAACACCAGGCTGCACATCTATACGGTCGACGTGGAGAGCGGAAAGGTCACCCAGCTCACGAAGGGGGAGTTCGACGTCTCGGCTGCCGACTGGTCCCCCGATGGGGATGTGATAGCCTTCGTGGCCAACACCAGGGAAGACGCAGACTACACACTGATCAAAGACGTATGGGTCGTGTCCTCGGATGGTGGAGGTCTCAGGAAGGTCGTAGAGGGTAGAGGATTGATAAACTCCGTAGCATGGTCTCCGGATGGGAAACTACTAGCATACGCGTCCATGGGCCCATTCGATCAGGAAGCGAAGTACAGGTACGGGAACATCTGGATAGCCCCCTCAGAGGGAGGCTCCCCGATAAATCTGACGGAGGACTTCGACAGGGACGCCGGCGGGTGGTTCCAGCGCCTCGCCTGGAGCCCCGACTCTAAAGCGATCTACTTCGTCGCCCCGGAGGGCGGCTCTCGCCACATCCACAAGATCGACATCGAAACTAAGAGGGCCGAGAGGGTCACAGATGGCGAGATGATGATCAGCACGTTCGCCCCCAGCGAGGATAGCTCGGTGTTCGCCTTCGATGCATCAGAGGCCACTCGACCGTCCGAGATTTGGGTACAGGATGCCCGAGGCACGAGGCGAATTACGGGGCTGAACGACGAACTATTAAAGGATATCACGCTGGTAGAACCCCAGGTTTTCAGGTTCAAGGCGAGCGACGGAGTAGAGGTTGAGGGCTGGATCATGAAGCCATCGGAATACGAGGATGGTAGGCGATACCCCGCGGTGATGGAGGTACACGGTGGCCCTTGGGGCAACTTCGGCTACACCTTCGACCTCAGGTGCCAGATCCTGGCTAACAACGGATACGCAGTCGTCTTCATAAATCATAGGGCAAGTACCGGATACGGGGAGGAATTCGCCGACATAACCGGTCGCTGGGGGGACAGGGAGTACAAGGACCTCATGGAGGCCATGGACTACGTCGTCGAGACTTATCCATTCGTCGACGGCGAAAGGCTCGGAGTGACAGGATGCTCAGGCGGCGGCTACCTGACGAACTGGATAGTTACCCAGACAGACCGATTCAAGGCGGGCGTCACGGTGGCATCGATAAGCAACTGGTACAGCTTCTATGGCTGCAGCGACCTGGGTCCCGTCCACATCCTACCGTTCTGGGAGATAGGGCAGGGAAAGGACCCATGGGAGGACGAGGGCCTATGGTTCAAGAAGTCGCCCATCAGGTACGTCAAGAACGTTGTGACCCCCCTTCAGATAATCCACGGTGAGAACGACCTACGATGCCCCATGGAGCAGGCCGAGCAGTTTTTCATAGCGCTCAAGAAGCTGAAAAAGACCGTGGAGTTCATCAGGTTCCCAGGAGAATCCCACGGCAGGATCACCGGGTTCAAGAAGCCCAGTCACACCACAGAAGCATTCAAGCACATGCTCAGGTGGTTCGATAAATACCTGAAATGAATTTTTCTTTTTTAAGTTTAAATCAAATTAAGGGGAAGTAGCAAGCCGCATAATGGTCTTTATCAACTTCGACTAGTTCAGGTTCCTCTTTAATGCATCTGTCGTTGGCGTATGGGCAACGAGTGTTGAACCTGCACCCCGGGGGAGGGTTAATGGGACTAGGAACTTCTCCCTTGATCACCACCTCGGTCCTCCTGGCTGTAGGGTCCGGGACCGGAACAGCCGCCAACAGCGCTTCTGTATAGGGGTGAGCCGGATTTTTAATCACTTCCTCGGTGAGCCCCTTCTCCACGATCTTGCCCAGGTACATGACGGCTATCCGGTCACACGTATACCTGGCTAGCGCGAAGTCGTGGGTGATGTACAGGAAGGCGCACCGGGTCTTCTCTATGAGATTGAGGATCAGCTTCAACACCTCACCCCTTATCGAGGCGTCTAGCATCGACGTGGGCTCGTCAGCCACGATGAAGTCCGGCTCAAGCACGAAGGCCCTCGCCACGGCGACCCTCTGCCTCTGCCCCCCGCTGAGTTCGTGGGGGAACCTGTAGAGATACTCGTCTGGGGGGACCATCCTCATCTCCTCGAGGGCCCTCTTCACCATCTCAAGGGTCTCCTCGGCGTTCTCCGAAATCTTCTGGAGCCTTATCGGCTCTGCAATGATGTCGTATACGCTCATCCTCGGGTTGAGGGACTCGTAGGGGTCCTGGAATATTATCTGCATGCTTCGCCGGAGCCGCCTCATCTCCCTCTCGATGGGGAGGTTCGTTATGTCCTCGCCTTTGTAGACTATCCTACCCCCCGTGGGTTCGATTAACCTGAGTATACACCTTCCCGTCGTCGTCTTCCCGCACCCGCTCTCACCGACGAGCCCAAAGACCTCTCCGGCCTTAATCCTGAAGCTCACGCCGTCCACCGCTCGCACCAGCGGCGCCTCGCTGGTCAGAGACTTGAGGAGGCCGAGCTTGATGGGGAAATACTTCTTTAAGCCCTGGACTTCTAGCAGCGATTCCGCCATTTATCCCCCTACCTTATAACCACAAGCCGTGTAATGGCCCACTCCCACCTCTATCATCTTCCTCTCACCGCTCCTGCAGCTGTCTCTCGTGTACGGGCACCGTGGGTGGAATCTGCATCCGGATGGGGGGTTTAGCAAGTCAGGCGGGAATCCGTGTATCGTAGTTAGCTCCCTCTTCTCCCCTAGGACGCTCGGGAAGGCCGCTATCAGCTGCTCTGAGTATGGATGCAACGGCTCGGTGAACACGGCGGTTATATCCCCGAATTCGACGATCTTTCCTGCGTACATGATGGCTACCTTGTCGCAGGTCTCTGCTATCACCGAGAGATCGTGGGAGACCAGTATCATGGACAGGTTCAGCTTCCGCCTGAGCTCCTTGATGACCTTCAAAACCTGCGCCTGTGTTATGACGTCAAGTGCGGTAGTCGGCTCGTCCGCTATGACCAGCGCCGGGTTGCAGACCAGGGACATGGCTATCATCGAGCGCTGCTTCAGGCCCCCGCTCAGCTCATGGGGATATCGTTCTAGCCTTTCGGCCCCGACCCCCACAAGATCCAGAAGCTTCCCCACCCTTTCCAATGCCTCACTTTTATCTACTTCTTCGTGGAGAAGTATCGGCTCCGATAGCTGATCCCCTATCTTCTTGGTCGGGTGGAGAGCGTTCATGGCCCCCTGGAATATCACCGAGATTTTCTTCCACCTTACATTTTCACGGAATTCGTCTTCGCTCATCTTCAGCAGGTCCAGACCTTCTAAGTTGACGCTCCCCCCCATCATCACACCATTCGACGGGAGCAGCCTCAGGACTGCAAGCATTGCGCTAGTCTTCCCGCAAGCTGACTCACCAGCTAGTCCTACGGCCTCGCCCTTCTCAACCCAGAAGTCTATGTCGTCCACAGCTTTCACGTATCCCCTCAGCGTCTCGTAGTACATTTTCAGATTCCTTACTTCCAGAAGCGCCATTCAACGCCTCCTCCTGAGCCTCGGGTTAACGACCTCGTCAATGGCGTGTCCGATGAACACAAAGCCCAGGCACAGGGCCATAATCGCCAATCCCGGAGGGAGTATCCACCACCAGGCGAGCCTCTTAAAGGCCCCCCAATAGAAGGCGTAGTTCAGCATCCTCCCCCACGAGGGGAGTCTGGGATCCCCGAATCCGATGAAGCTCAACCCAGCCTCTGCAAGGATGGCCCAGGGGATCGCAGTGACGAGGGCTGCGAAGGCGATGGGAAGAATGTTTGGCACGATGTGCCTGAAGATTATGTAGCGTCTGCTGCCGCCTGAAGCCCTCGCAGCCTCGATGAAGGCCATCTCCCGCAGGGAGAGGACCTGAGACCTTATGGTCCTGGCCAGG
Organism: uncultured Candidatus Bathyarchaeia archaeon; assembly: GCA_964347685.1. Taxonomy (GTDB): domain Archaea; phylum Thermoproteota; class Bathyarchaeia; order TCS64; family TCS64; genus CAYGAH01. The sequence continues at coordinate 26,473 of CAYGAH010000105.1, forward strand.
CCTGTCCAGCCGAATAAAACGATCAGCAGCACTATGTAGTAGACGTTTTTTCCAAATAGGGCAACGAGGGCTATCAGCAACGGCAGCCATGGGAGGCTCATCAACACATCTACAACCCTCATAGCGGCCTCGTCGACAACGCCGCCAAGGTACCCGGCAGTGACGCCCACGGTGATGCCTATCGATGTCACCAAGACGGCAGCCATCAGCCCTATCGCAAGAGAGATTCTGGATCCGTAAACCATCTGGGAGAAGATGTCTGCGCCGAACTTGTCCACGCCCAGCACCCCGAAGACGGTTCCCAGAACCTGGAAGCTTCCTCTCATGAGATCTATCTCGCAGGTTGCATTCTCCGACTTCGGCTCAAATTTTATGTGCATCTTGAGCTCGTAATCGCCCTTTTCGGAAAATGCAATTTCAGCTAGATTCTGGACTTCTTCAAATTCGAGCCTGTCGACATATATATTGACATTTTTAGAGTGTACTTGGACAAGCTTCGGCCATCCCTCCGGTAGTGTTGGAACGTTAAGGAGGGGGAGGGGGGTTCTCCTCTTCCAATTATTTGATTTCACGCTGCTGTCCCAGAGGGTGAAATTGCTGTCATCACTTTTCCGTACGAGAAACAGCTCTAACGAGTATCCCATATCGTTGACGTTGCTGCTCATCCACCTGAACTCGCAATTGAAGACCTTAGGGGGTCGATACGAGTAGGAGAAGCCCCAGTTGAGATAGACACCGGTCCTCTCCCCACCTCCGACGTATTTAGCTTTCACTACTTCTCCCCATTCTTCATCAGTGCTTACCAGAAAGTCGATCGAGTCAGAGTGAGGGGTGTCCCATCTTATTGTTTGTTCATCTGAAATCGGCAGATCCCTGTTCTGGGGGAAGATTCTAACCCAGGCGGGCTTTGCCATGTCTATGGCTAGGTTTTGATCGTTGATGGGGTGGTATGGGGTTAACCACGGGGCGAGAGCCGC
>CAYGAH010000106.1:0-12201 GCA_964347685.1 uncultured Candidatus Bathyarchaeia archaeon
ATGTTTGGTAGGTTCCTTTGATGTTCAGCTTCGTCGAGGGCTTCAGGGACAGCGATATGGCGAGGAAGGTCTGCGCCCTCATAGAGGAGCTAGCGGGCGGCCGCCGCGTTAAGATAGTCCACGTCTGCGGCACCCATGAGGACACCATAACGAAGTACGGGATCAGGTCGATGCTCCCAAGCAACGTTGAGGTCCTCATGGGCCCAGGCTGCCCCGTCTGCACCGTCCCCCCAAACCGCATAGACCACGCCATAAGGCTGGCAGAGGGGGGCGCCGTACTCACCACCTTCGGGGACATGATTCGGGTCCCCTCGGGCCTGGGGAGCCTGGCGGACGCCAAGGCCAGGGGTGCAGACATCCGCATCGTCTATGGGATACACGACGCCGTGAAGATGGCTGAGAGGACCGACAGGGAGGTGGTCCACTTCGCAGTAGGCTTCGAGACCACGGCCCCCACCACGGCCGCAGAGCTTGTCTCTGGCGTCCCAGGGAATTTCAGCGTCTACAGCGCCCACCTCCTGATACCCCCCGCAATGATCGCCCTGCTTGAGTCCGGTGAGACCAGGGTGGACGGCTTCATAGACCCGGGCCATGTCAGCGTCATAATAGGAGAGGAGGGGTACAGGCCCGTGGCTGAGCGATTCAGGGTACCCCAGGTAATAGCGGGCTTCGAGCCCCTAGACGTCCTCTTCGCGATAGCAATGATCCTGCGCCAGATCGGGGAGGGCCGGGGAGAGATAGAGAACGGGTACAGCCGTGCCGTCAGGCCGGAGGGCAACCCCCAGGCAAGGAGGCTCATGGAGAGGGTCTTCGAGCCAGAGGACTCCCCATGGAGGGGGATAGGGACCATCCCCAAATCCGGCCTCGGCCTCCGCAAAGAGTACGAGGAACACGACGCCTCTAAACGCTTCGAGACTGAGGAAGAAGAGGACTACACGATGCCCGAGGGGTGCCGCTGCGGGGAGGTGCTCAGGGCCATGATCTACCCCTGGGACTGTCCCCTCTTCAACGGGGCATGCAGCCCCGAGGAACCGGTCGGCCCCTGCATGGTGAGCCGCGAGGGGAGCTGCTACATCGCAGCCAAGTACGGCGTGGAGGACACCAGATGATCCGGGCCCACCTCTACATCAGGGGACAGGTCCAGAACGTGGGCTTCCGGAGCAGCACTCGACGAAAGGCCCTCCAACTGGGCCTCAGGGGGTGGGTGAGGAACCTGTACGATGGGCGGGTGGAGGTCGTCGCCGAGGGGCCGGAAGAAAAGGTCGATGAGCTGATCGAATGGTGCCGCAGGGGGCCCCTCACGGCCCACGTCTCTGGGGTCGAGGTCATTAGGGAGGAGCCCACCGGAGAGTTCGGCACCTTCGGCGTCTGGATTTAGGCGAGACCCCTTCGGAGCCGCAGGAGACACCAGTTTTTCAGGGTCGGGAGCTCATCATCCGAAAGAGTCCGAAGACCGAGAAAAGGCAGAATCGAGGAAGAGTTCATGAGGCATGCGGCCTTCCAAGGCAAGACCCTGGAGATGGGCGGCGTGAAATAAGTTTAATGATCACGACGACGGGGGAACTTCACTTCTCCCTCATCCTTGGCTCCCTGACCAGGAAGATTATGATGAGGACGGTCATTATCTCGAGGAAGACCCCCAGCATGAAAGGAGCCGCCCGGTCGACCTGGTACAGGAGGCCGAATATGGCTGCGGAGGGGACCATGACCAGGGTCCTGAGGGGCCCTATCACACCCATTATCCTCCCCCTCTTGTCCTTGGGGATCAGGTCCGCTTGGAGGGCGCTGAACGCAGGGAACATCGTCGCCTGGCCCACGGCGAATAGAACGCTCACAGCGAGCATCTGTAGGAAACCCCTCGACAGTATGAAGAACACTATGACGGGGGTGGAGAAGATGTATGCGACAAGGAGGGACCTCCTCCTTCCCACGGAGTCGATCATCTTTCCCAGGGGCATCCCCACGACGAGGGTGGTCACGATCCAGGCCGTGTCCATCAGGCCCCACTGGAATCCCCTCACCCCGACAACATCGTTGGCATATAGGGCGTAGTAGACGTTGAAAAGAGGGGCCTCGAAGGCGGCTATGAGCACTACCGCCGTGAAGAGGGCCAAGTCCCTGGACATCGACCTCCAGGCTCGGCGATGGAGCCTAGGGACTCCCTGAAGGAGGAGCCAAGCTCCCTGAAGCTGAACCCCTCAGGCTCCTCGAGAGTCTCCTCGAGGAAAAGGGTCCGTACCACGGCGACAGCAACTGTGAAGGAGAAGACCACCCCATAGACTATCCTCATGCCCGGAACTAGGCCCAGCCTCTCGACCAATAAGCCCCCTATGGGGGCAGCCACTATTGCTGAGACCCCTGGGAGGACGTTTATCGCAGCGTAGCCCATCCCCCGCCTCTCTGGGGGCATAGAGTCCGCCTCTATCGCCTCTAGGGCAGGCTGGTATATGTGACTCAGGTTTGAGACGACCAAGGCTAGCAGTATGAACCACCAGTCGGGGGCGATGGCGTAGAGGAGGTAGGCCAACGCCGCGCCGTAGGTGAAGGTGACTATGATCTTCCTCCTCCCGTACCTGTCGGCGATGTGGGCCCCTGGGATGCGGATGGAGGCAAGTATCGCTGAGCCCAAAGAGCTCATCAGGCCGAGGAGGAAGGGGGTTGCCCCGAGCTCCCTGACGTAGAGCGACTGGAAGGGGATGTGCAGGGAAAAGGAGAACCTGAAGATTGTGTAGCTCACGATGAGGACTAGGAGGTTCCCCCTGACGAAACCCAACTCTTCCCTAAGCCTCGTGAGCAAAGAAGCCAAACACCGACTCCCCGTCCCAGGTCCATCACCCGAGCTAAAAGAAATTGCATGAAACCCAGGTAAAAGCGTTGACCTAAACAAGGCACAGCCGGGATGAGCCCATAGGTCGGAGACCCTCTGGCAACGAACCCGAGCATGATGTTTCCTAGCGTAGGTGTCTCCTAGGCTCCTTCCACCTCTTTGAAACGTAAATGAGGAAGAAAAATAATGGGAGCTTTCCCTTGTCTACCTTTCGCCAAGTTCTGTGAGGGGGATGGACGGCTCTTTGTTGTACTTGAAGCCCCCTGGGGGCAGCCAAGACCCGAACTTGCCGACGCCCCTGGCAAGGTAGTAGCCTGAGGGGCGCTCAGGGCTGAACCTTGGGTAGCAAAATGAAGCCTCATCGTCCGAGACAGGGGGCGTCACGAGCTCGTAGTCCTTAGAGCCCGCCCCGAGCCGGCTGCAGGTGTTCGCCGTTATCCACTGGCTCATGCCCACGATCCCAGTGAACTTCTCGGCCCCCTTATCCATCACTCCCTTCTCCTCGGCCATCGAGCCCGGTATCCCATGGGCCCCATCGGCCATGTCCAGGGCGGCGACGTCGATGGCGACCATATCCTTCGATGCGAGGACCCCGAGGTTGGGGACTACGGGCCTGTCTGAGCCGGGGACGCAGTCGCATGCCGGGGTTATATCCACTGCGTAGGTGAGGAAGCCCACGTTCTCGGGTCCCACTTGGCGGAGGTAGCCCGTGGCTGCGTCCCCCATCGCGACGAGGAACCAGGTTCTCCAGTCCTCGTACCTCTCTCTCCCCCATACGTCGCAGCGGAAGAAGGGGCGCTGGTGGCCGAAGCATCCTATGCAGCGGTCCCTGTCCCACTCCATGCGGTCCTCTAAGACCCTGATCGCTCCCACCGGGCAGATGTTGTTGCAGACCGTGGAGTCTGGGCACTCCTCGCCTATGCAGTTCTCCCCGTGGAAGCTCCAGTGCCTCCACCCCACCTCTGGGTGGGTGGTCAGGTGGACGTTCATCTTCCCCTTCTTGGAGCTGCAGCCTATTGCGACGTTCTTTATGCTTCCCCCGTAGACGCCGCTCCCGTGGCCCTTGAAGTGGCTGACGACGATCATCGCGTCGGCGTCGGCGACCCCCTTCGCCAGGTAGCCCTCCTTTAGGAGGAGGCCGTCTGGTATTTCGACCCTCAAGTCCTCTGTCCCGTAGGCGCCGTCGGCGATTATGATGGGGCACCCCATCGACTCTGAGGTGAAGCCGTTGGCGGCCGCCGTCTCAAGGTGGAACTGGGCGGTGCACCTGGACCCGTACTGGTAGTATGGGGCCGTGGTGGTGTCGGTGACGAAGGGGATGCCCCCCTGCTCCTTCACCTTGTCCACTATTGCCCTTACGAGGATGGGGCGGAGGTAGGCTGAGTTGTACCACTCCCCCATGTGGCACTTGACCGCTACAGAGTCCCCGGGCTCAAAGCATTCCCCCAGGCCAGCGTGGTCGAAGAGCTGCTGCGCCTTCGCGGGGAGGCTCGTCGGTAGGCCGGAGTACCGGTCGTCCATGAAGTAGACCTTGCTTGTCATGCGATCAACCCTTTGAAAACTATCGGATCTAGGTCTGAGGGAAGTTCTATTTAACAATCAGGCAGGAACCCATTGCTTTTCAGCCTTGATGGGATTCTGACGAGCTGGGGGCTGTTCTATTATGTGGTATTAAATATTTCTAAAAGTATTTCATATAGGATTGAAGCCCAAGAACGTTCTGTTTGCGATTCTGTTCGTCTGCCTGTCGCTTTATCAATGCAGCGAGGCATGCTGGGGGGCATTAATCAGAGTGACTCCCGCTGAACTATGGGACCACGCCGATGTCATCCTGATCGGGGTCGTAGGAGACACCACCGTCCATGAGGGTAATCTGGGGATGATCTATAGGAACGTGAGAGTCATGGTTGAAAAATACAGAAAGAACCCCTTGAATACCACCGAAGTCGTCATTAGCGTTCTGGGGGGAATCGGGGAATGGGTGGAGGACCAGCCGAGCTTTTACAAATACGAGAGGGTGCTTGTCTATTTGGATCGTCCCTCAGAGAACCCCTTCGGATTGGACGGGTACACCGTGGTCGGGGGGCTACAGGGTAAGTTCACTGTAAGGGGCGTCACCGCTACGAACGAGGTTGGGGACACCCTGTTCATAGGGGACCCCTTCTGGTTTTCAACAATGCCTATCGAGATGAAGATCGTATCGGGTTCTGTTATCCTCTTCGTCGCATTCCTGATGGCCTACCTTTGGAAGAAGGGTCGATGAGGCTCACGTCACGACCATGCTCCGCCTTCTGGTCTCCTCTTCGATCCTCTTCGCCTGGGCTTCGACTCCGGCCAGGGCCTCTTCGACCTCATCAAGCCCTGAGCCTGACTCGACCGCGAGCTTCAGCTTCTCCGAAGCCGCCTCGAATTCTGTCAGCATCTCCTTCCCCGCCCTCGTCCTCAGCCAGATCTTCCTCTCGTTCCTAACGAGAGAGTTCTGGGCCGACTGGAGCCTTGTCAGGAGCTCCCTCTCCCCCTCGGAGGCTTCCTCCACGGCGCTCTCCCTCAGGGCCTCGATCACCCTACTCAGGGCGTCCTTCACTGTGTTGATCGTCTCGCTCAAATCCCTCACCTCAGCCCCAGACGCTCCCCCAGCACCCTTAACCTCTCCAGGAGCCCATTAAAGCTTAACCTCTGGTACCCAAGGAAGCGGCCTCTACTAGTGTCGTACCAGTCGACGGCTGTGTAATCCTTCGAGAAGGTTGGCTCCACCTCGACGCCCAGGGCACCATAGAACCTCTCGATGTACTCGGAGCCGGTCATCCGCCAGGAAGGGCCGCCGGCTATGTTGTATGCCTGCCACCTCGCCTCATCCATCTCGAAGGCTGAAATGAGGGCCTTCGCAGCGTCCTCGACGAAGACGAACTCCACCCGCTGGTCCCCCCTATAGGGGATGGTCTCAGGGAGCTCGATGAGATCGACGACCGAGATGGGGGCGATGCGGAGGATCACGTGAGGGACTCTAGAATCCCTGAGGATGCGTTCCGCCTCGATCTTGCTCTCGGAATAGGAGTCGTGCCCCCTCTGGGGGTGGTCTTCCCCTATTGGCGGCTCCTCGTCCGCCGTTACACCGTAGGTCGATATTGAGGAGGCGAAAACAACGGGCGCCCGAGTCCCCAGGCTCATGGCCTCTGCGACGTTGCGGGTCCCCTCAACGTTCACCCTCATGGTGAGGCCCCTGTCGGCCTCGCTCCTCGGTGGGAGGAGGGCAGCCAGGTGGAATACGGCATCCACCCCTCTGCACGCCCTCGCCACCTGTTCTGGGTCGGTTATGTCGCCGGGGAGGGCCTCGACCCCCGGCATTCCATCGATGGCTTCCCAACTCACCTGGGGGAGGTCGAAGGCTACGGCGCTGTCCCCCCGGGAGGCGATGAGGTCCAATAGGTCTCTTCCGAGGCGCCCAGCCCCGCCCGTGACGAGAAACTTCATTTTTCCCATACCACCCTTCCCAATGATCTTGTCAACTCTTGACCTCTAGCAGCTTTTCCACGAGGTGGTCGATGTCCTCCTCCGTGTTGTAGAAGTGGGTCGAGACCCTCACGTGCCCTCCGTGGGCCTCCCTCCCCGTAACCTTGACCTTTTGGGCCATCAACTCTGCGCTGAGCTCTGCGGCCCTTTCCTCGTGGAAGCTCACTATGGGCGAAACGGTCCCGGGAGGGGTGTACATACCCAACCCTATGTCTTTAAGCCGGTTCCAGAGGTATTCGGAGAGTCCCAGGTTCCTCCGCTCAACGACGTCCATACCGATCCTGTTCAGGTATTCCAGGGAACGCTCAAGCCCGTACACCCCCTGGAAGTGCAGCGTCCCGTACTCGAACTTCTCCGCCGTCCCCGTTCCCCTCAGCGGTTCCTCGGCGTGCTCCCCCTCCCATATCTGGTTCTTCCAGCCTACCCTGTCTGGGGCCATCCCGTCGATAAGGTCCCGCCTCACGTACAGGAATGCCAGACCTGCGGGCCCCATGAGGTACTTGTATGGAGCTGCGGAGAGGTAGTCCACGTCGTCCCTCTTCACATCGGTGACCAGGGCTCCCACTGCCTGGGTAGCGTCGACGAGGAGTTTGCCGCCGTGCTCATGGACCATCTCCGCCACCTCCCCAAGGTCGAACCTGAAGCCGTTCACGTAGCTAACCTGGCTTACCTGGACTAGCCTCGTCCTGTCGTCTATGGCCCTCTCGAGGTCTTGAAGCTCTATCACGCCATCCCTCACCTTGACAGGGCGGACCTCTACACCTTGCCGCCGGAGGGTCGGGGTGTCCAGGGGGTTGTGCTCCCACTCGGGGAATACCACGTTGTCCCCCCTCCCCCAACGCGTGCCGTTGACGGCTATGTTCAGCCCCGAGCCCGTACACATGGTGAAGGCCACCTCCTCCCGTTCTGCGCCTATGAGGCTGGAGACCATCCCCCTGACGGCCTCCGTCTTCTCAAGCCACTCCGACAGGATGGTCTTTTTCCCCTCGGCCCTGAAGTTCATCCACCTGTCCAAAAATTCGTCGTACCCCTCCCTGACCTGCCTGGGGAAGAGCCCCACGAAGGCCGTGTCCAGATAGGTCCATTCGCGTAGCGCGGGGAAGTCTCGCCTGACATCGTCTATGTTCATGCCGATATTCACTGTTAGCATGGCGCCTCTTGAAATAATAAAATTGTCAGAGGAACGCCGCTCACAGGGGTCGACGAAAGGGTAAAGACGCGATACCTCAGGGCGCCAGCTCAGAGACGGTCTCTCCGAGGGCCTCTAGCATCATGTCGATGTCCTCGTCCGGGATGTAGCCCATGTTTCCTATGCGGAAGGTCTTGTCCTTCAGGGCGCCGTAGCCCTGGGCGAGCTCGAAGCCCTTCCCCCTCATAGCCTTATACACCTCGGGGCCTGGGACTCCCTCGGGGGCGTTGACGCAGCTCACTGTGGGGCTCTCGTACCCCTCCTCTGGGTATGTGGAGAGGCCGACGCCCTCTACCCCCTCCCTGATCTTCGTGTTCCTCCTCTTGAAGAGGCCGAAGTACCATCCCTTGCCCCCCCGCCCCGCGATCATCCTCAGGGCCGCGTTCATCCCCGCGACCTGGGGGATGGCCGAGGTCATTGGGGTCCCCCTCCCCTGGTCGTGGTACTTCTGCCATAGCTTCAGGTCGAAGTACCATCCCTTGTTTGGAGCCCCTTCGGACTTCTTCAACGCCTCCTCGCTCACGGAGCCTATGCCCAGGCCTGGGGGCACCCCGAAGCACTTCTGGCTGCTGCTGAAGCAGACGTCGATGCCCCACTCGTCGACCTTGATCTCTGTGCCCCCCATGCTGCTCACGGCGTCCACGAAGATGAGCTTCCCGTGGGACTTCACAACGCCGGCCAGCTCCTTTAGGGGGTTTATGAGGCCGACGCTGGTCTCGTTGTGTGTTATGGCTACTGCCTCAACCTCGGGGTGCTCCTTCAGCGCATCTTCAAGCATCCCGGAGGTAACGGGATTCCCGAGGGGGGGCTCAAGGACCTCCACCCTCCTTCCGTGGGCCCTCCCGACCTCCGCGAAGCGCTCCCCGAAGCTACCGTTTACGCAGCAGAGCATACGTTCCCTGACGCAGTTGAGGACAGAGGCCTCCATGAAACCTGTGCCGGTGCTGCTGAAGAGGTAGACGTCGTTCCCCGTCTCCATATACTCCCTGAGGCGCTCCACGGTATCGTAGTGGAGCTTTATGTACTCTGGGCTCCTGTGGCTGTACATCTGCTCCCCCATCGCCTCGAGCACCTCTGGGTAGCACGCCACAGGCCCGACAGTGAACAGCTTCAAAATAGGCTCACCGGTTTGGATCACCGCCATAGAGGATAAAAGCTTGCGGATGCCAATCCTAGGCATGGAACCCAGGAGGCTCGGGGAGGACGAAGCCTCGGAGCTCGTCCTAGAGGTCCTGAGGGAGGCGGGCAGGCCCCTCACAACCCGGGAGGTGCAGGAAGCTACGGCGAAGAGGAGGGCCAGGTGCCCCGACTCAACGGTGGTCTTCCTCAACAGGCTAAGAAACAGGGGGGTGATAAAGGGGGAGCGCTCCAAGGAGCGCCGGGGCTGGGTCTGGTGGGTAGAGGCCTAGGTCCAAGAGACTATTTCATCGCAACCCTCGAGGAGCCCGACCCAGCCCTCGTAGTCCACCGCCCCGACGGGCGGGAGGCATCCGTCGCAGAGGGCGTACAGGTCGGCGAAGCCCAGGGACCCGATCAGATCCGTGTCTTGGACGTGTTCGCACCCATCTCCGGCGAAGAGGATGACGACCTCTGCGCCCCTTTCAGCCACCCCCTTCGCCAGCCTGAACGTCTCCCAGGACTGGGGCCTGTTTATGATGAACAGGACCCTCATGGGGGACCCCCTAGAAGGCCGCTGTTGTTCTGCACCCCAAAACCATCTCCGCCAGCTCATCTAGACCGATGGCCTCGGCTGCGAGCCCCTGGTCGAGGTCCGTGGCTGCCACGCCCCTCTCCGCCAGGGACTCTGAGAGCACGTAGACGCCCGCCAGGTCGGCGGCCGTCCTCAGGTAGTCGCCCAGGGCTGGGTCCTCGAAGGCGCCCGGAAGCAGGCAATCGACGCCCCCGTCCATGAATACGACGACGGGTAGTACGTCCATGCCCAGCATGGAGGCGGCGAGGCGGAGCCCCTCCGCCGCCCCAGAGCCTTGCCCTGGAGGGCTTTTTATGATGATTATGAAATTGTCCAAGGCTTCTACCCCAGGAAGACCGCCCTGTCGCACTCCTCGAGCAGGTCAACAAGCTCGGCGAGGCTGCTCATCCTTGCCCCCTCGGGTAGGTCGGCCTCCCCAACCCCGCGCTCCCTGGCGCTGGTCCTGCAGGCGAGGAGGCTCGTGCCCCAGGGGAATGGGCTCTCTAGGCCCCCCTCGTCACGCCCCTCCCTCAGGAGCCTGACGGAATCCTCGTTGAAGAAGACCAATACTTCGTGTCCCCGGGATATGGAGGCGGTCGAAAGACCTATCGCTGCCCGCAGAGTTGTTTGTGAGTCGGTTGAGGCGACGAGCAGAAACTTCATTTTTCTCCTCCTGCGTCCTTCCGAAGCGATCCTTCGATATCCGTTAGTTTAACCCTTTTCCCTTGGACGTGATTCCCCCAATGTCGTCTGGTGTTCTATGGTTTTGAACGAGTGTTCGAAAACCTAGGATTAAGTATGCAATTCTACCATATAATGGCGGTGATTTGTTGAGGGTTCCAGTATTCACCGTATACATCGACACCAGGAAGCTAGCCACTTACACAGTACTGGCTTTCGTATTTGGAAGCCTGCTAGGGGGCGCTATGTGGAACTTCGGAGGGATCTACGTCCCCGAGTTGCCCGTCCCCTCCGTCACGGGGTCCCTCAAGAGGTTCACTTCCTACGAGGAGCTGAGATGGTTCCTTGAAACCAGGCCCACGGTTTACGTCACGGGCTCCGGATTCTCACGGGGCTCTATCAGTATGTACTGGGATGCTGCAAAATCGGCTAGCTCAGCCGCCGGGTTCGCACCCGATGCTTTGAGCGATGTCGGATCAGAACAGTATGATATTGGTGACGAATTCTCAGGGACGAACATCCAGGTGGAGGGCGTGGACGAGGCCGACGTCGTTAAGACGGATGGCGAGTACATCTACCTCGTCTCAGGAGAGAAAGTCCACATCGTAAGGGCTTACCCGCCCAGGGAGGCGGAGCTTGTCTCGACCATCGGCATGGACGGGTGGGTGCTGGACATCTTCATCAACGGCGACAAGCTGGCCGTGTTCCTCTACGACGAGGATTACAGGATCCTCCAGACCGGTGAGACCACAAAGGAGATCTACTACGAGGAGCTCACGACCGTCAGGATCTACGACGTCTCCGACAGGGCTTCCCCGACTCTGGACAGGAACGTCACTGCCGGCGGGTACTACGTGAGCTCCAGGATGATAGGCGACTACGTCTACGTGGTAACGAATCAGAACGCCTTCCTCTACGACGTGAACAAGAGCAGCGTGTGGCTCCCCAGCTTCAGCGCCAGAGGCGGCTCATGCGAGGTAGAGCCAACAGACATCTACTACGTGAACAACACGGAGAGCCACTACTCCTACACGAACGTCCTCGCCTTCAACGTGCAGGACCCTGACGAGGAGATAGGCCACGAGACCTTCCTGATCAGCTCCACCAGCAACCTATACGCATCCATGGACAACTTCTACCTCACGTCCCCCTACTGGTTCGAGGAAGATGGCAGGGGCTGGGAGGCAACTATGGTCTACAAGATAAACGTGGACGGGAGCAGCATCGAATACGTGGCGGAGGGCTCCGTCCCGGGCAGGGGCCTCAACCAGTTCTCCATGGACGAGAACGAAGGATACTTCAGGATCGCCACAACTTCGGGGCACGTGTCCAGGGGGGGAGGGGACGCGAGCAACAACGTCTACGTTCTCAACTCCACCATGGGCATCGCCGGGAGGCTCGAGGGCCTGGCTCCAGGAGAGAGGATCTACTCCGCCCGATTCATGGGCGGGCGGTGCTACCTAGTCACATTCAAGAAGGTCGACCCCCTTTTCGTCATAGACCTCTCTGACCCAGAGGAGCCGAGGGTTCTGGGGAAGCTAAAGATCCCGGGATACTCCGACTACCTCCACCCATACGACGGGGACCACCTGATCGGCCTAGGGAAGGAGACAGTTGAGGCGGAGGGGGGTGACTTCGCATGGTACCAAGGCATCAAGATATCCCTTTTCGACGTTAGCGACGTCTCGAACCCGAGGGAGCTTGCAAAGTACGAGATCGGGGACAGGGGGACCGACTCCCAGGCCCTCCGCGACCACAAGGCCTTCCTCTTCAGCCGGTCGAGGAACCTGCTCATAATTCCGGTGCTCGTCGCAGAGATAGACGAGGGCGACTACTCGGGGGTCGTTCCCCCCAACGCTCATGGGGACTACGTCTATCAGGGCGCATACGTCTTCGACATCTCCCCCGAGGGGGGAATCAGCCTCCGGGGGCGGGTGACCCACATAGAGGACGAGGACCCCTTCCTGAAGAGCGGCTACTGGTTCGACTCTGAGTACATGGTCGAGAGGAGCCTATACATCAAGGACATGCTCTACACGATATCGGGGAGGATGGTGAAGATAAACAGCCTTGATGCCCTCTCCGAGGTGGGGAGCGTCATAATACCCTGAGGAGGCAACGGAGGCCAAGATGTCGAAGAGGATCCACGGGAAGACCTGGGACGTCTACCTCTGCATCCTCACCTCCAACGGGCCCGTCGGCGTCAGAGAGATCTGGAGGAGCCTGAAGCTATCAACCCCCAGCCTCGCCCAGTACCACGTCGACAAACTCCGCGAGCTGAAGCTCATCGAGCCCGTAGAGGGG
>CAYGAH010000107.1:0-10879 GCA_964347685.1 uncultured Candidatus Bathyarchaeia archaeon
GTGTTCTTCGCCGGCCTCGACTATGCGGTCCAGGGCCTCTACGAAACGGGGGTGCTCGTACATGCGGTGGATTCCCATGTCCAGGGTGAAGTCAGAGGGGCCTACGAAGCAGGCGTCCACCCCCTCGACGCCGAATACCTCGTCTATTTTCTCAAGCCCCCTCTGGGTCTCTATCATCACAACGACTAGGGTCTCATCGTTGGCGGTAGAGAAGTAGTCAGGGTCCCTGAAGGCTGCAAGCCTGGGCCCCGCCCCCCTCTCCCCCACAGGAGGGTACTTCATGATGCGGATGGCTTCTCTGGCCATTTCGGCGCTCTCGACCCTGGGGATGACTAGGCCGGTGGCCCCCGCGTCCAGAGCCTTCTTCGCCCAGACGAGGTCGTTCCACGGGATGCGTGCCATGGGCATGCAGCTTCCCCTGTTGTAGAGCATGGCCTGGACCATGAAGTGGTACGTCTCCGGGCCGTAGGGGCCGTGCTCCATGTCGCATACCAGCCAGTCGAACCCCAGGTCGGCGAGGTACATGCTGACGTCGGGGTGCCCTATGCTTATCCATGTGCCGACGCTGGGCCTCCCGGCCCTAAGCTTCCTCTTTACAAGGTTCTTCAAGACAGATGACCAAAAATAGGGTGGGGCTATCCGATTTAAGATGAGTGATCGTCCCCTTCCTCGACCCAGCTGAACTTCCTCTCAAGGGTCTTGGGGTAGTAGCTCCTCCAGTCATACTCCACCCTCCTGCCCCAGTCGTAGTAGATCCTGGGGTCTATGTAGCTCTTGAGGCTGGTGCCGAGGTTGTAGTCGCGGGTCCTCTCGTAGGCGTCTATCTGGAGCCTCTGCCTCTCGATGGCCCGCCTCTCCCTCTCCGCCTCGAGCTGCCCCCTCATCTTCTCCATCCTCTGGGCGTGGGCCCTCTTCAGCCTCCTCATCCGCTCCCTCTGGGCCTTCACGGCCTTATTCTTCGAGGAGATGCTCTTCTTTAGGCCCTTTACGGGCTTCCCCTGCCCCTGCTTCTCCCTGAGCTGCCTCTTATACTCTTTCAGCTTCTCCTGGTCATCTGCCAGCTTCTTCTCGTACCTGGCGAGGCGCTCCCTGTACTTCCCCTCGGCCTCCCTCATCCTCTGCCTCTGCTTCTTCTCTTTCTGACTGGCCTTCCTCTTCCTGGCATCGAGGCGGTCCTTCTTGTTCTGAAGCGACCTCTCCCAAGTCTTTGGTATGGTGCGCCTGTGGTTGCAGACGACAGCAGCATCGAGGTTAGCCAGGGTGGCGGCGTGCTTCTTCACGTAGTCCGGGTCCTCTGGGCCTACCTTCTCCTTCTTGAGCCTCTCCTCCACGGTCGTCGAGGCGTAGTGGGTCCTGAAGACCTTGGCCGACAGGTTGGTCATCACCTCGTCTAGGAACTCGCTGACCCTCTGGGAGTTGACGCCGTTGAATAGGGCCGACTCGGTCCCTGCGCTGAACTCCTTGAGGTTGCTGATGACCTGCTCGGGCATCTCGACGCAGAGGTGGTGGCGGACGGAGTCCTTGCCTAGGAAGTCGAATGTGACGGTGCCGTCTCCGTTGAAGCCTATGTGCTCTGGCTTCAGGGTCGAGGCCCCTATCGTCTCAGCCTCGTCCTCGTCCTTCTCGTCGCCGACCCTGAACTTGCAGTGGTCTATGAGGAAGGTGACCGTGGCGGTCTTCCTCCTCCTGAGGTCCTCGTGGCCCAAATTTTCCATGATGTGCCTCCTGACCCTCCTCAGGTTCTCCCCTAGCTCCACGGCCTTGTCGAACTTCTCTATGTCCTTCTCCTGCTTGAGGTGGCTGGAGTCCGAGGGCCAGACGTACTTCATCTTGCCGCTGAGCTTGTCCCTCCAGCGGGCTATCCATATCGAGTCAGATTCCCAAACCCTGCCTTTCCAATTTCCAGGCGGCAGAGGGGCGTCCGAGAGGTTGAGCTCTATGTCCTCTTGGCGGGGGCCCTCCTTCCACATCCCCCTCTTGGGGTGCTCCCCCCTGCCCATGAATATGCTGCTGGGCTCTACGGTGTAGTTTCCTATCTCCATCCTGACACCGTCGACCGTAGCCCAGCCGTACCTCTCCTTGTTCGCCTCCCTTTCTGCCTTCCTCTCATCCCTCAGCCTCTTCCTCTCCTCCCGTGGGAGGCTCGCCTTCCTCTCCCTCTCCTCCTCTACGAACCTGAGCACCTCAGAGAAGTCGACGTCGCCGGGGATGACCTTGACCCCCAGCTTCTCCGAGAAGTCCCTGTGGAAGTTCTCTGCGAACTCGGGGTCCTCGACGTATGGGGTGCCCACCTTCTTCGCCCAGGCGACGGCCATCTCCTCCTGCTCGTCGCTGAGCTTTATGGTCTCGCCCCTGACCTTGACCGTCAGCCCCCTCCCCTCGTATCGGGGGGGCACTAGGACCCCGTTGTGGCGCAGATTCTCCATCTGGCTCCGACCGTATCGACTCCTAGGAAACGGGGCATTTCTTAAATTTTTAGCTTTTCAGGATTCGAGATGAGGGAACTCTCTATCTCCTCCTTCCTCAGGACGGCCACGAACCTCTCCCGGGGCTCCCCCTCCCTGAAGACGATCACCGTGGGGATGCTCACGACTCCGTACTTCCTCCATGTCTCAGTGGAGCCTATGTCCATCTCGTAGAAGGCGGCCCTCTCCCCAGTCTTCTCGGCCAGTTCCTCGTACCTGGGCTTGAAGGCCCTGCAAGTGGGGCATGTATCCGAGGAGAACAGGACGGCGACGGGCTTCGAGGAGTGGAGCACCCTCCCAGGGAACTCGGGGTCGGTGATGGTCTCCACGGGGCCCTCCCTCTCACCTCCGAAGAGGCCCCTTATCCTTGAGATTACGCTGGGGTACTTCTTGTAGGCGATCTGGTATCCTACGCCCTCTATCGCCGCCTCGATGTCCTGGAGCTGGACCCTATCCGGGTCGTAGGTGACCCTCAGCGTCTTCTTGAGGTAGTTTCCCCTGGCCTCCTCCACCCCCTCCAGCTTCAGCACCGCCTTCTCCAGGGCGGGGACGCATGTGGGGCAGTCCATCCTGGTGATGGGTATCTCCTTGGTGGTCAAGGCCGCCCCTCACCCCTCCGGCCTGAACCTCCTGAGGAGGAGGCTGTTGGAGACGACGCTTATCGAGCTGAAGGCCATAGCCCCAGCGGCGAAAATGGGGTTCATCACTATGCCGAGGGGCCTGAGGACCCCCGCAGCCACGGGGATGAGGGCCGTGTTGTATCCGAAGGCCCAGAAGAGGTTCTGCCTTATCTTTGAGTAGGTGGCCTTGCTGAGCTGGATGGAGGTGACCACGTCCATCAGGTCGTTCTTTATCAGTACTATGCCCCCGGTCTCCATCGCGACATCCGTGCCGCTCCCCAGCGCGATCCCCACGTCGGACTGGGCCAGGGCAGGGGCGTCGTTTATCCCGTCCCCCACCATCGCTACGATCAGCCCCTCGTCCTGCAGCTTCTTGACCTCGTCCACCTTGTCCTCCGGGAGGACCTCGGCGAGGTACCTATCGATGCCAACCTGCTTCGCTATCGCCTCGGCTGTCCTCCTGTTGTCCCCGGTGATCATGTAGACCCGCAGCCCCATCCTCTTCAGCCTCTCGACCGCGTCTGCTGCGTTGTCCTTCAGCTCGTCGGCGACGGCGAGCAGCCCAGTGACCTTCCCACCGACGGAGACGAATACGAGGGTCTTCCCCTGGTCGAAGAGCTCCCCTGCCTTCTCCTTGGTTCCCTCGTCGAGCTCCGCGCCTATCTCCTCCATGAGCCTCTGGGTCCCCACGATCATCTCAAGGCCCTCGACGTTTCCCTTCACCCCCCTGCCCGCGAGGGCCTCGAAGCCCAAGGGCTCTACGAGGCTCAGACCCTTCTCCTCCGCCTCCCTGACTATGGCCTCGCCTATGGGGTGCTCCGACCTCCTCTCCAGGGAGGCCACAGCCCTGAGAAGCCCCTCCGGGTCCTCCCCGTAGACGTCCTTGACCGCGATCTCACCCTTCGTCAGGGTGCCCGTCTTGTCGAAGACCACCGCCTCAAGCTCCCTCGTCTTCTCAAGGTAGTCTCCCCCCTTGATGAGTATCCCGTTCTCCGCCCCCTTCGCGGCCCCCACGAGGATGGCCGTGGGGGTGGCTATGCCCATGGCGCATGGGCAGGCTACTATAACGACCGCGATGAAGGCCGTCAGTGCGATGCCGAAGCTGGAGCCGGCGAAGAAGTACCATCCGATGAAGGCTGCGGTGGCTATTATGAGGACGGCTGGGACGAAGTATGCTGCGACCGTGTCGGCGAGCCTCTGTATTGGGGCCCTGCTGAGCTGGGCCTCCTCCACCATCTGCACGATCTGGTTGAGGGTTGTGTTCATCCCCACCCTGGTCACCTCGACCTTCAGGGCCCCCTCCTTGTTCACCGTGCCCCCTATGACCTGGTCCCCGACGCGCTTGGAGACGGGGATGCTCTCCCCGGTAACCATGCTCTCGTCGACAGAGGAGGCCCCCTCCACAACCTCCCCGTCCAGGGGGACCTTCTCCCCCGGCCTGACTATGAGGACGTCGAAGGGCATGACTGTCTCGACGGGGACCTCCTCCTCCTTCCCGTCCTCCCCGAGAACGCGAGCCACGGGGGGCTGGAGGTCCAGGAGCCTGCGCACCGCCTCTGATGCCCTCCCCTTAGCGATCTCCTCTAGGAGCTTCCCCACCAGGATGAGGGCGAGGATCAGGGCCGCGGTGTCGAAGTAGACCTCCCTGCTAGGGGCTAGCCCCGGGAGGAGGACTACGAAGGTGCTGTAGGCCCAGGCGGTCGTGGTGCCTATGGCTATGAGGGTGTCCATGTTCGCCGTCCTAGCCTTGGCAGCGCCCCAGGCCCCCTTGTAGTACCTCCAGCCCGCTATGAACTGGACGGGGGTCGCGAGGAGGAAGGCCCAGACCTCCTTCGGCAGGAGGGGCAGGGGGCCCCCGTAGAAGGTCAGCGCCATCGTCGCGACGCCCAGGGTTAGGCTGAAGGCCACGAGCCTCCTCAGCCTCCTCCTCTCCATCTCGGGCTGGGTGAAGGTGAGCATGCACTGCTCGCTGCAGAAGTAGTATGTCTTCCCGTCCACAACCGCGGTGTAGACGGCGTGCTCCTCGTCGACGTACATCCCGCACACAGGGTCGCGAGCCACGAAGATCACCCGGAAAGTCGTGAATGACGGCGGCTATTAAGCGTATCAGCGCTCTAATCGTCTCGGGGATGGGTGCTTCACAGAAATTTTATGCCGTTGAGGAATTCAGTTCACGTCTGCTTCCAGGAGCAGGACGGGGGTCGAAGACTCCCCGTGTCGCCTTACCATCTCAACTGCGGCCCTGTACTCCTTCAACGCCTCTCCCCTCTCCTCCTCGGGGACGGAGTCTTCGTTGAGGACGAACATGGGAGGAGCAGCCGAGAGGCCGAAGTCGAGCACCTCGGAGCGGGCCGGGGTCATCCCAGCCTCCTCGAACATCCGGACCAGCTCCTCCTCCGTGTAGAGGGGCCTGTCCCCCTCTACGTGCCTCACCCTGCACGAGAACATCCTGAGGTGGGCCTCCTGAGCCCTGGTCCTCGCGACGGGGAGGTTCTCTGCGACCACGACGCGGCCCCCTCCCCTTGTCAACCTCCTCATCTCCCTCAAGGCAGCCACGACCGTCTCCCTCCCCTGGAAGTTCCTGAGGGCGTGGGCCGAGGCCGTGAGGGAGAAGGAGCCATCCCTGAACGGGGCCTCTGAGGCGCCCGCCCTGGCCCCCCTCACCTTTTGGCCCAGCCCCAGCGCCCCCATCTCGGCCCTGAAATCGGCCCACCAACCCCTCCGGCCGAAACCGTCCATCAGGTCCAGGCCGCAGACATGCCCGCATCGGGTTGCCAGGGCTATGGTGAAGTATCCCATCCCGCAGCCCACATCGAGGGCCACGTCCTCCTCCCTGACTTCCATCTCGTTAGCTAGGGCCAGCCTCTCCCTCCCAACGTCTGAGCTCTCGTAGACGTCCCGCCATGAGAAGCCGTGCCCCTCCATGAGCCTCCCCAGGGCCCCTTCGTAGTCCCTGAGGGCCTCGACGATCTCCCCCACGGGCATCCCGTAGAGCGTCCTTTCCTCGGGCAGGTCCAGGGGTAATCCCGCCCTTTCAGCCAGCCTGGGGACCGCCTGGACGGCCATCCACTCGCTGAGGAAGGAGACCCGTTCGGTCATACCGATCGAACCACTCGGTCAGTCCACGGGGAACCAGTAGGACGCGACCTCCCTGGCCTCCTCTACGCAGGACTTATCGTAGGGGCCGAACTCCCTGGACCCTAGCTCAAGGTAGCCCACCTTCCCCGGGTCTACCGAGATGAGACCGCAGAGGACGGCGTCCAGGGAGACGAGGTCGGGGCTGTGGGCGACGAACCCCAGGTCCCTGACTACCCTGTAGCTCCCCCATGGGACCTTGACCTCCCCCTCTGAGTCGCTCACCGTCATGGAGCTGAAGGCCTCGCATACTCCGTACAGGGTGAAGAATGAGGCGTATAGCTTGGTTATATCGATGATGCTCCGGCTCAGGTCCCTGTCTTTGGGCCCGTGCCACCAGCTCCTCGTGGGGTCGGATATGAGGCCGAACATGTTCTTCAGGGTGAGGCTTGGGAAGGCGCCTCCGTACCCCTTCACCTTGCCGAGGCTGATGAGTGTGGAGCCCCTGTGCCTGTGGAGCCTCTCCGGCATGAATCCGTAGATCTTCTCCCTGAGGGCCGGCCCGAACCTAGACTCCACCTCCCCTCTGACAAGCCCAGGGTCCACGATCCTCCCCCTCCATATCTCCTCTGTGACGTTGACGTACTCTGCGCCGTGCTCCTGGAAGAGGTCCGTGAATCCGTGCTCGTCCAGGAACCACCCGTCCTGCCTCCTGAACTCATCCCACCTCCCCTCCTCCCTGGCCCAGCCCCAGTCGGGGTGCTCCATGATCCACCTCCAGTCCACCTTCTCCCCTCCGCCGGTGAACTCCATGGAGCCGTCATGCCTGTCCATGGTGTATCCCTCCGTCACTATCACGTCCCCGTCTAGGCAATCCAGGAGCATCCCCAGGGCCTCGGAGTCGGTGTAGTTGGCGGGGTGGGGACTGTACCAGCTGGGCTTGACGATGTATGTCTCCGACTCTGGCAGGCGGCCCTCAAGGAGCCTCCCCAGCTCCCCCGAGTTTTTGGCCCTGCCAAGGGTTACGGAGCCGATCTGCCTCAATCCTATTCATCTCTGACGGCGACCGGTGCCTTCAGGATCTTCCCCCTGTCCTCATCTAGGCGGCGGATGTATGCCTCGACGTAGCTGCACCCGGGGCAGGCCAGGGACCTAAGGGCCAGCCTCTCCCCTATCATCCCGTCCTCGTTTGGGGTCCAGTATATCCCCTGGCCCAGTGTCCATATGGAGAGGGGTGAGTCCCTCTCAACGAGGAATCCCTCCCTCATCGCCGTGCCGCACTTGGGGCACCCGACCTCCCTTCCACACGTCTCACGGTCCCTCCTAGCTGGGTAACCTCTTCGTTCCGCCCCTTTTTAACTTCCCCCGTCGCCTGACGCCTGGGCGGTTGCCCTGGCGAGGTTTTCCTCAGGGGTTGGGAAGTGTAATATCTCTCTGTTTTCCGATCTCTATACGGGCATGAGAAACCGGGGAGGGGGAGGCCACAGGGCGAGGGACGACTTGATCAGCGTCCTACAGCTTGCCCTTATATTCGCGGCCGTCCTCGTGGGAAGGGAGCTGGGGAGTATCTACAACGAATACGAGGAGGTGTCCCGGCTCTCCACACACTTCGAGGTTGGGGAGGAGGAGCTCGCGGGCTACCTGAGGCAGGCCCTCTCAGGGGGCGGGGCGGACCTCGACGTGGGGGTGGCCTTCACCCTCCCCTCCGTGAGGAACGTGGAGGGCCAGGTCTCCGAGCTCCCTGACTACGCCCGCAGGTGGTTCATAACGGCCACCCTGAGCGCCATCGTCGTGAGGCAACCTGAGGTCTCT
Organism: uncultured Candidatus Bathyarchaeia archaeon; assembly: GCA_964347685.1. Classification (GTDB taxonomy): domain Archaea; phylum Thermoproteota; class Bathyarchaeia; order TCS64; family TCS64; genus CAYGAH01. The sequence goes on from CAYGAH010000107.1 coordinate 7,973, forward strand.
GACATAGAGGTGGAGCTTCTTGTCGAGGGGGAGCCCTTCGCGCGTAAGGTCTTCCCCTTCGAGAGGGAGAAGGTCTCATACATGGCCCTTCTGGACAGGAGGATCTCCCTACCCGTGGATGACGCAGAGGCCCTCAGGGAGGCCGTTGAGGAGGCATCGGGCCGGTACGGAGGGGAGGTGGAGGTGACCCTCACGGGGAGGGCCATGGCCCACGTGACCTGGTACAGGGCCTGGCTCCCATTCTCAACGACCCGATACCCCCTGGTGAGGGCTCCCCACCTTGAATACCTCTCGTCGGCATGGAAGGATGAGGGGGGAGGTGAGATCTCCGGGCTTGGGGTCGGTGGAAGATGCTACGTCTCCCTCATGCTGCGGAACCCTACCCGGGTCCACTCCATGAGGGAGAACGTGACATGCACAGTATACATGGAGGGGAGGGAAGAGGCGGTCTCGGCGCTCATGAAGGAGGTTGCCGTGGCCCCAGGCTCAGATGCGACCTACGTCTTCGTCTTCGAGCCCGAGGGGCCTGGAACCTATAGCTACTCCCTATCCGTCCAGGGTGGGCTCAGCCTTGAGAGAAACGAGGCGCCTAAGCTTGACGTCGGGGCCTGAAATCCCAAGGTGCCACAGTTAATCAGCCGTACGGGCGATCATTCGCAGACGACAATGGGAAATGTTGAGGATGTCCACGCCGACTTGGTCCTCCTGAACGGGAAGTTGGTCACGGCCGACGCCGACGACTCGGTCGCAGGGGCCGTGGCCGTGAAGGGGAGCCTGATCGTGGGCGTGGGCAAGGACGATGAGATCAAGGGGCTAGTAAGCGAGAACACCGAGGCCCACGACCTGTAGGGCCTCACGGCGCTCCCAGGCCTAATAGACTCCCACATGCACCCGGGGTCAGTAGGAGATGTCCCCTAGGGTTAGGTGCACCCTGTCGGGGGGGCTCGCCTCAACCCTGCCAAGCTCCCCTTCTAGGCCGAGGTGGTAGTACCACACGCACCTGCCCTGGTCCCCAACGTCCATGAACCCGTGGCCCTTCAAAACCCTACCGTACGGGTGCCTCCTGGGGAATAGGCACTCAACGACGTTTATCCCCTCCCTCGAGAAGTGGTCCAGGGCTTCCCCGACCAGGGCCCCCGCCACGTCGAGCCTCCGTGGAAGTGTGAGCAGGTCCGTTATGTTCCCGACCGGGTAATCTCCCCCCTCTGGGCGCCTTACGCTCAGAACCGTGTACCCCAGGACCCGCCCGTCTTCCTCGGCCCTGAGGGCGACGTACTCCCCAGCCCTGGGGTCCATGTACCTCCAGTTCAGGTAGCTGCTAGTCCTCTCCACTATGAATGCGTGGTGTCCTGAGACCTCCCCCCAGAAGGCGTCCATGCCCTCGTCGAACCTTTCTATCTTTGAGATCCGCAAGCCTTCGGGCCGCCGCCCCCTCCCTGAGCCGTAACGGATGCCGCTGCCCGCCCTTAGGGTCTTGTAGCCTATCTTCTTCAGCCATCTCCTCCCTGAGCCCTCCTTGTCGAGGTGCATGTCGATGTCAGTGATCCTCCTGTAGAAGGAGATGGGGTGGGGGAGCTCTATGTTCTCCTCCCTCCCCCTCACGAAGTGCTCGATGACTATGGGGTTGAAAGTGTGGGCGTAGTTGATCCTTACCCCGTTTCTCACCATGAGTTCCTTCTTCAACTCCACCATCCTGTTGTGGATTCCCATCCTCCTGTAGTCGGGGTGTACCGCGACGTCTGAGCCGTAAGTTGAAAGGTAGGTCCCTTCACCTATCTTGATCCTCAGTGGAATGGATAGGGATGCGCCCACGACCCTCCCCTCGGCCGTCGCCACCGTTATCAGGTTCGTCTTCAGGTAGTTTTCCTCGTACATCCACTTCCAGAAGTCGATGCCCCGCCAGCCAGGGAAGACCAGCTTTAGGAGGGGTATTATCTCCTCCTCGTCGCCTGGACGATACAGCCTTACCTCATACTGTACATTCAATCTAAAACTAAGACGATTTCACGCTGATTTAAATATAATTGAGCTATCGTGCGACGGCCAAAAGCCCCCGGGCTCTACCGAGTTTCGTAGCCGCCTGCCGACGCATAATTTCTTTAGCTTCTCCTCCCTCTGAATATCGAGAGCTTCTGGAAATCCCATGAAGTCAATAAGGGGGCACCTCGCCCTGGAGGGAAACATAAGGGTCCTGGCAGTCCAGACCCTCGTCTCCCAGCTGGGCTTCGGGATGCTATACGTCGTCTGGCAGCCCTACATCCTCTCGGTCGGGATCAGCGTCGTCCGGCTGGGTGTCATCCAGAGCGTCATAAGCCTGAGCACCGCCGCTGGCCTGGTGACCTGGGGCGCGCTCTCGGACAGGGTGGGGAGGAAACCCGTCGTCCTCGCCTCAAACGCGAGCAGGCTTGTGGCGATGATGGCCCTCGTGGTGTCGGGTCACTACCTCTTCCTACTCATGTTCGCCTTCTTAGTGGGCTTCAGCTCCCTTTTCATGCAGGGGAACCCAGCCAGGAGCGCCCTGATAAGCGAGTCTGTGGACGCCAGTAGCCGGGCAACCGCGTACAGCGTGCTCATGGCTATAAGCCAGATCACCAACATGGTCGCCGCCTCCGCCGGGGGCTACCTCGCCATGGTCTCCGGCTACTACCCGATCTTCTACCTATGCATCGCAGGCGACTTGATCGGATTGATACTGCTCCACCTCTACGTCGATGAGACGCACAGGCCACAGAGGGCGGCGGGCGAGAAACTTGGCTTTGGAGCTTTGCTGAGGAGGTACCTGGTGCCGGAGAGGAAGATGCTGCCCTTCTACTTCATAACTGTGGCCATGGGATTCGGCTACAGCACGGGATACAGCCTTTTCAACGGAGCCCTCGTCACCTTCTTCGGGTTCGACACCCTCCAGAT
>CAYGAH010000108.1:0-10226 GCA_964347685.1 uncultured Candidatus Bathyarchaeia archaeon
GATGGCTTCGTCCTCTGGCAGGAACTGGCAGTGGAGGACGCTCCAGTCGAAGAAGAAGGAGCATGGGTGCTCTATCGAGGTGAGCCCTGAGAACATGGTCTCCGTGGAGCCGTAAGTGACCTTGGGGTAGTTTCCAGTGATCTCCCTTATCCCCTCCTTGAAGACGCCGGCCGATCGGTCCTGGGTTATGAAGCCCTTCAGGTGGAAGGGCTCCCCTATCCTGGGGTAGACCTCGTCCAGGAGGGAGGTCACAGTCATGTACGCGACGTCGATTTCCCTGTAGTTCTCCACGAAGTAGTCCACCTTCTCGTGGAAGGGGAGGTCGCTGTCGGGTACCTGAACCACCCAGCCCGAGTTCCTCTTCTGGAATGTGCTCATGAGGTAGCCCGAGATGTATGAGCCACCCGGCAGGTTCCTGTATACGACGTCTCCCACCTCGTATGTGATCCTCTCCCCGTCGTGGGTGGATATGAACATGAAGCTCAGGCCCGTCTTCCTAAGGTTGTCCCATATGCCCGGCTTGGGGAGCAGGAAAACCTTGGGCCTCGACATGGTCCCGCTCGTGAAGACCTTCACATATTCATTCAGGGGGTAGATGAAGTCCCCCTCGCTGGGGGCCTCGAAAAAGCCCCTATAGAATCCGTAGGAGGTGAGTGGAACCTTCTCGATCGGAGTATCAGATGTGATCCCCAGTTCTCTTCCGATTTTTGTCCCTGAGACCTTCCTGAACTTGTCCTCCAACAGTCTCTCCTGTTTTTCCTCTATACGTTCCTCGCGCAGGGAGCTCAATGCGTGGCGCTTCACGAAGGGATGCAATATCCTCGCGCCAATTTGTGACATTGCTCTTGGTTTGATCTATGCTGTTAATAACGATTGTACCTCAGATTTCTATTATCCTGTCGGCCAACTTCTCGAACTTCGATATTTCCGATTTATCCTCATGGGTCTCGGGGTAGTAGAAGCAGTATAGGTGGATTCCGCTGGATTTCAGGGCGGGCATCCTGGATATGAAGAGGGAGTAGACCCTCCTCCATCCCTGGGTATGTATCAAGGTGGAGAGCGTGTGCAGTATTATATCGCAGTTGATCTCCCTCTCACTCGTATAGCCCACGAGGTCCTTGAGCAGGAAGTCGAGCTGGTCCAGGTCGTCCCTTATCGTCAGAACCCCCTCACCTTGAGGGGCATCGCCCCCTCCGCCTGGCATCATCCTCACGAGGTACAACTCACCCTTTTCCAGCCCCAAATGTCTGATGTCCTGGGGAGAGATGAGATCGAACAGGGTGATGATCACGGTCCTCCTCGGCTTCGCAGAGTTTTCCTTCACCTTGTTGTTTATCCACTCGATCTCCTTGGCCCTGTTGGTGGATGTGGGGTGCAACAGAGTAATGTGATCTTTATCGCCCTCGATGTAGTCCCCAGACGGAGCCGTGCTCAGGTATCTCTTGAAGCCTTCCACGAGGAAGCTGAACGTCGGGTTGATCATCCCCACGAAGATGATCGCCTTCCCCAGAGTCGCGAAGAGCTCTATGTAGGCCGAGTCCATGGCCCTCAGGGGGATGGAGGCGTTGATGAGGAGGAGGACCATCCACCCAGTTATGAAAAGGTCCAGGGGCACCCCGTATTTCACCCTTATGTACATCAGGCTCAGTGCGACCAGGAAATAGGGGCTGAGGGCGAAGGCCCATCCGACGAACACGGGCCCCGGTACCAGATAGTTCAATATGGGTATGAAGGGCACGACGAGGGTCATGGTCAAGATGCGTCTGACCCTGTTGACCAGGTCGCCTATCCCCACCATGATGAGCAGGAACCCCGTCATGTATAGGGCGAAGGCAGACCATTGGATGGGGTTGGGTACATCCCAGACGTAAAGGGGGGTGATCACCCTAAGGATTATGTTGACGCCATAGAGGAGGAAACCTACACTCCAGAAAAGGAAGAAACGTTTCCCAGTACTATGGTTCAATCGGAGCAGGAAATAAAATATGCCTAACGTAAATAACCCGTTTATCAGCCTAAGAATCGTCTCCATGTACTCTAGCAATACGATCCTAATTCAATACTCATCAAATTATTTTACGCTTTCCGATGTTTATTGCTAACAGAAGTAAAAAATATTCGATTTTAGAAAAAAATCATCCTCTGAAAGAGTAAAGGGTCACTCGTTTCCTCCGAAAGTTCTGTAAAGAGTGTGTAGAAAAATGGTGCTACCTCTCCAGCCCCGACATGCGCCTGACCTCTCTCCCGACCCTCTCTATCTCCAGGGAGTCGAGCTCCTCCATCAAGCGGTCGAACTCCCTGGCCCCGCCTCTGTACTCTTCGATCCATCGCCTGGCGAAGCTCCCGTCCCGCACTGCCTCGAGGGTCCTCCTCATGTTCTCCTCCACGTGGTCGTCCACGATGGCGGGGCCTATGGCCATCCCCCCGTACTTCGCCGTGTCGGAGACGGCCCTGTACATCCCCCCCAGTCCGGACTTGTATATGAGGTCCACGATGAGCTTCAGTTCGTTGAGGACCTCGAAGTAGGCGAGCTCGGGGGCGTACCCGGCCTCGGTGAGGACCTTGAAGCCGCGGCGGATGAGCTGGTCCACTCCTCCGCAGAGGACTGCCTGCTCCCCGAATAGGTCGCTCTCCGTCTCGTCCTCGAAGGTTGTCTCTATGACCCCTGCCCTCCCGGAGCCCAGGGCCTTGGCGACGGCCAGGGCCTTCTCAAGGGCTCGGCCAGAGGCGTTCTGGTGGACTGCGACAAGGGCGGGGACCCCGAAGCCCCCCTCGTACTGGCGGCGCATCTCGGGGCCGGGGGCCTTGGGGGCAACCATTATCACGTCCACCCCCTCGGGGGGCTTGATCTGGCCGAAGTGGATGTTGAAGCCGTGGGCGAACTGGAGGGCCTTCCCGGGCCTCATGGCGAGGGCGACCTCCTCACTGTATACTGTGGGCTGGGCCATGTCTGGGATGAGCATGAGGACGACGTCCGCATCCTGGGCAGCGTCCAGGACGCTCATGACCCTCATCCCGTCCCCTTCCGCTCTCTCCCATGACTTCCCCGGGCGGAGGCCGACTACTACGTCGACCCCGGAGTCCCTCATGTTCAGGGCCTGCGCCCTACCCTGGCTCCCGTAGCCTATCACGGCTACGGTCTTCCCTTCCAGCACCTTGTCGTCTATGTCCTCGTCGTGGTATACCTTCACCATCTTCATCTACTCCTACAGCTTCAGCCTCCCCTTCTCCAGGGCGGTGACCCCCGTCCTGGACATCTCCTCTATGCCTATGGGCCTCATGTGGTCTATGAACCCGTCTATCTCCACGGGCTCGCCTGTCACCTCGGCTATCAGGGTGTCTGGCTCTATGTCAAGGATGAGCCCGTGGAACCTGTTTATGAGCCCCAGGGCGTCCTCCCTCGCCATCGGGTCTGATGTGCTCAGCTTCACGAGGAGCATCTCCCTCGCCACCGTCCTTATGGGGTCTAGTCTCTTCACCTTGACCACGTCCACCATCTTGTCGAGCTGCTCAACTATCTGGTTCAGAAGCCTGCTGTCGGCCTCGACGGTGACCGTCATCCTTGAGAGCTCGGGGTTCTCAACGGGGCCCACCGAGATGCTGTCTATGTTGAAACCCCTCCTGCGGAAGAGGTTGGAGACGTTGAATAGGACCCCCGGCTTGTTCTCCACAAGGAAGGCGACCGTGCTCCTCTCGGACACCTAGTCCGCCTCCATGAGGATGTCCCTAAGCCCCTTCCCCGGGGGGACCATCGGGAAGACGTTCTCCTCCGGGTCTATGGGGACATCTATCACAGTAGTCACCTCCGAGCCGAGGGCCCTCTTCACAGCAGCCTCGAACTCTTCAGGGGTCTCCGCCCTCACCCCCTCCGCCCCGTACGCCCCGGCCAGCCTGACGAAATCGGGGTTCCCCTTCAGCTCCACGGCCGAGTACCTTCGGTCGTAGAAGAGGCGCTGCCACTGGGCTACCATCCCCAGCATGTGGTTGTTGAGGATCACCACGACCACGGGGAGCCCCTCCTCTACGCTCGTCGCGAGGTTGTTCTCAGTCATCCCGAAGCTCCCGTCCCCGGCTATGTCCACCACGGGAACGTCGGGCCTCGCCGCCTTCGCCCCTATGGCGGCAGGGAATCCCCATCCCATCGTCCCCAGGCCCCCCGAGGGGAGTAAGGTTCGGGGGAGGTATGCGTCGAAGTATAGGGCGGCCCACATCTGGTTCTGCCCCACCTCCGTGGTGACTATCGCCTCCCTGGGGAGGAGCCTGCGCAGGGCCTTCACCACGGCGGGGGCCCTCATGTGGGGGTTGGTCGAGAGCTTGAGGTAGTCCCTCTCGTTCCTGAACTCCTCTAGCCTGTTGTGCCAGTCGGACCCCCCCGCTCCAGGCTCCATCATCTTCCCCAGCCTTTGGAGGATTCCCCTCAGGGCTATCTGGGCGTCCCCCACCACCCTGGTCACCGTCTCGACGTTCTTGTCTATCTCGCTCCTGTCTATGTCTATGTGGACGACCTTTGCCTCGGGAGCGAACTCGGCGAGCCTCCCCGTGGTCCTGTCGCTGAATCGGGCCCCCACCACGAGGAGCACGTCCGCCTCTGAGACTATGTTGTTTGCCTCAGACGTTCCGTGCATCCCGCAGAGCCCAAGGCTGAGGGGGTGGTCGCTTGGGAAGGCCCCCTTCCCCATTAGGCTCGTCGCGGTCGGGGCCATGAGGAACTCTGCTAGCCTGACGAGTTCGGGGGAGGCGTCAGAGGCTATGACCCCTCCCCCCGCCATTATGACGGGCCTCTGGGCCTTGGCCAGAAGGGTGGCCGCCCAGTCAAGCTCCCTTTGGTCTGGCTCCAGCGTGACGCCGTACCCCCTGAAATCCACCCTTTCAGGGAAGTCCATCTCCTCTGCCTCCGTAGTTGCGTCCTTGGGGATGTCGACGAGGACGACCCCCTTCCTCCCCGTTGAGGCTATGTGGAAGGCTGACTTGACCGCCCAGGGTATCTCGGAGGGCCTCCTCACCTGGATATTGTACTTGGTGACCGAGGAGGAGACCCCTATGATGTCCACCTCCTGGAAGGCGTCGGTCCCTATCATCTCCTTGGGAACCTGCCCAGTGAAGGCGGCCACCGGGGAGGAGTCTATGTTGGCTGTAGCCAGACCCGTGACTAGGTTGGTCGCTCCCGGCCCAGAGGTGGCGAGGCAGACCCCCACCCTCCCGCTCGCCCTCGCGAAGCCGTCGGCCATGTGGGCAGCCCCCTGCTCGTGGCGGGCAAGTATGAACCTCGTGTCCGAGTCTAGGAGTTCGTCGCAGATGGGGATGACGGCGCCCCCTGATATACCGAATATGTGGTCAACCCCCTCCCTCTCAAGGCTCCTGACGAAGGCGCGGGCCCCTGACATCTCAACCAAACCGGGGCGCCTCCTCCGCTTCGGGCATGGGGAGCCCTGGCCGGGTTCCTTCCCTCTCTTCGTAGAATCTTACGCTCGGCCTTCCGGGCCTCTCAGCGTGGTTCGGTTCTAGGGGTCTTTCAACTAATAAAACAATACCCCATTCAATTTTCCCCCCTAGTAGGGGGCTCGACAAAGCTATGCCCCATTTTCCAGCCTCCCATAGGCCTGTGGGGGGATAGGGAGTGCCGATGGGATAAAAGCTTTACTGGGAGGCTATACGAGGCGGTAGACTATGTCGCCCTTCCTGGCGTAGTCCTCGACCTTGAGGCCTATCATGTCGCCCTTCTTCGCCTGCTGGACCTGCTCGTGCTCTATCTGCATGGAGCCAACCATCTGCTCGAAGTCGGTGGTCATCCCCTTCACGGCTATCTCCTCTCCTACCCTGAGGGGGCCAGTGAGCTTCACCACGGCCACCCCTATCTTGGTGTAGTAGTGGGTGACCTCGCCCACCTTCTCCAAGTTCTTCGACATGGGTATACTAACGTCCGGTGCGTAGAAAAGGCTTGTCATGAGGGTGGATCGGTTTCTGACCGGTTACGAGTTTTTCTGCTGGATCCGTGTACTTGTGTGAGTTGTTACTGTGGTAGGCATACAGTTAAGGCTCTGGGGATCCTCGGAGCTTCCTAGCATAGGATTCTCCGTGATGAACCTTCCCACTTCAGGGTCTTAGGTTCAGGTTGATTTTTTCCCTTCTCAGCTTGTCGGTGATGACCTCTAGGGCTTCTCCCTCTTCGACGTCTCTGAGGATGCACAGGGAATCTAAGACGAGTTCCTTGAAGCCTTTCGAGAAAATTTTAGGGTTTAGGACATGGTGCACCCTCTCGGCCCAGCTTTCGAAGTCACCCTCATAGGCGACGAACCAGCAGCAATAATCCCCAACCCAGTAATGCCCTAGAATCCACTCCAGCGTCTCTCTTCCACTACAGTCTACACTGATTGCGGCGATACACTCCTCCTCCCCCGTCAGGAACCTCTTCAAGGGACCATACCTCTCCATATACGCCTTATGCTGGATTCCATGCTGGGCTGCGTATTCGATGGTCTTTTGGAATATACTCGGCTCGCCATCGGGGGGCTCGAAGGGGCAGTGAAATAGTATTTCATTTCCTTCGGTCAATGTCTCTATCGTCTGGGCTATGAGGAAAGAGTCGTCTCCAAGGCCTCGAATAAAGAACCGTTGGATGGGCTCCCTCAGCCTGTAGATCCAGCCACCAGGCCAAGGCTGATCACTACCCTTGTTGGATAAGCTGATTTTCCCTGCTTTTATCTTAGCCTTAGTCGGCGTTTTTTTCAGAATTATCTCCACTATTATACCTCTAAGGAGTGCAATTATGGGAAGCAGAACAATAGAAGACATAAAAGCAGTTAAAGGTGGAAAAATATTTCTTATGGCTAATGAATAAAGAAGCAAGAACAATATAAAAATAAAATAGCTGTAGGATTCATCCTTATTTTTCAAAAACATGGTTAGCTCATAGTAATAATAACCTAGAGTGCTCCAAAACATTACGCCTATCAATACATATAGTATGTTATCTTTTATAGAGGGAAGTACTTCAAAAAATCCTTTAACGAAGACAGTTATTAATAATAACAATAAAAAAGTTAAAAACAAATATGCAAATATTTTTTTACGTGAATATTTTCTTTTATTTAAAAAGCTCAAAAATCATCACGCAACATATGATCGGAATCATGGTATGCCCGCCAGATATCGGCATACATGTTCAAACATAGGTTACCATAAGACTTGATTAAAGTTGTCTTTATTATTCCAGCATTGTGAGTGCCTGGATATTCAGGATGAAGACTTGCATCAATGAATGCATCAGATGTATGTGGTGCGAAATATTGTGCTTGATTCAATGTTGACATCCCTTTTGTACTTCCAACTAATCAACTGCAACAACATATACACCGGCACTAATGGCTGCTCGTGTACACGCAGCCTCGTAACTAAATAGTTTATTTTTACTTAAAGATTCTACCCTATAGGCCCACACATCTGCTACAGCCTGTATCGCTAAAGGGGTATCTTTTGCTGAAATACCTGTTGCTGATGCTCCCACGGTTTGCGCAAATGTTCCTGCAATAGACGTAACTGCAGGTTCTGGGGGTCTTCGAGGCTTCCGATTATCGGGTCCTCGGTGATGAACTTGCCGGTTTCCAGGAAGTACCGTGCCCCGAAGTAGTACAGCCCGCTTGGGTCCTCGTGCTTCCCGGTGTACTTGAACTCCTCGCTGCCGGAGCCGTCGTAGTCTGGCCCGAAGGGCTCGTAGTTCCTGGTGAATACCGCGTCTCCGTTGGCGTCGGTCTTGAGCCTGGTACTTCCCAGGTGGTCCTGGTGGAAGTACTCCAGGGTGCCTGACCGGTTCTCGGCTACGTGCAATCCGTTCGCATAATAATGTTTGGTGACTCCCGACTGGGAGGTCTCGTATATGATGTCGAGCCCCGAGTAGACATGGGTCAGGTAGCCGTCCTGGCTGTCCCAGAGGCGGACCCTCCTCCCTTCCGCGTCGTACCAGAACTTGTTCATCAGGGCGTCGTTCTTCTTAACCGATATGAGTCTATTCTCGGGGTCGTAGGTGTAGTTCCACGCGTCCGAGCCGTCGTGCATGTACACCATGTTCCCGTTCTTGTCCCAGTCGAATCCCATCCCGGTCGCCGAGGTGAGCCTGTTCATGCAGTCGTACGAGTAGCTCGTTGATGTGCCGCCCTCCACATCCATAAGCAGCCTGTTCCCCAACTACTTAGTTTCATGAAGGCTCAGTTTTCTTGTTCTGTTTATTCCATCCAACTCCCGCCGTCATTGGAAGTTTTCCAAAATATAAAGCCCAATAGGATTGGGGTATAATCGCCGTAAGATGAAAAATAAAAGAGAATAAAAAAAGGCTTTGTTCTAACTTATCTAGTTCACCGAGTTTCCAACCGACGATGTAACAATACAGTATTAAGTTAGTGAGGGCGAACACACCTGAAAGTATTGCTCCCAAGCGGGACCTACCTAACTTTGATAAATAGAGCCCTACCAAAATTATGGCTATGAATAAGTAAAGATGAACTACGAAGTAATTTGAGGGATAATTTATTGCTATTTCAATAAGAATTACTTTTTTCCCTGATATAAACGAGGGTATATTTAAAAAGAGTAATAAAGAAACTATTGTAATGACTGATAAGTATCTAGCAAAGAACTGAAATGGATTCTTGAATTTTTTAATTATCCACATCCAACCAAAACCTACTAGGAAGAGAAGGAGAAATCCCATATGACCGGATATAACGATTGGATCAAATGTCTTATCAGAAATATGAATGATTCCCATGATGTAGACTCCAATTGCCCACACAATAACACCCCAGGTAGCCGTTCGATACATGCTTCTGTTGAATCTTGATGAAGGCGCCCTCTCTCTTTTAATCCTCATATATGTTTGAACGTCTAGAATGCTTGAAAAGGCAAATATGTACGCGAGAATCCAAAATATTGGGTCGATATATCCGAATTGAGGTAGGACGTATACAATGAAAGAAAAAAGCGAGACCCCAGATAGTTTAAAGAATATTTTTAGGAGATCTTTTCTCTCTTCCATCATGAGAGACACATCTCCTAGATATCATTACCCCAATAGAAATCCTCATCATGTTTATATGAATAAAGATTGCTCTCCTGCGCCCTTGAGATGTCTGAGATGTGTTTTACAACCTTTGAAGCGGTTTTCCTTGTTATCTCTCCTCCGATGAGCCCTGCTAGTGGGGCGGTTTTCTGCGGATAGCTGTAGTATACAGGAACATCCCCACTTACCACGTTGCTTAATAACGAAGTTACTTTCGTTGCCACTGGTTTCACGATTTCTCCAACTCCCACTGAAATAACGATGTTTAAAGCTATTTCTGTAACGACTTCGCCGGCGGTTTGCGGTTGAACATCGAGACCTGAAGCGGTTTTAAGTGTAGTCTCAGTTGTCCAGGATAACGTGGCGGCAGAGGTTGTCATGACTGTCTTCATCCCTAACCCGGCTGCAGGACCCGCAAGGGATGCTATTCCGCCCATCACTGCTCCGGATGCCGCTGATATTAAGACTTCTTTTACATCTAAGTGTTCATGTGTATATGCGTAATAAACTACATTTACAATAGCGCCTATGGCTGCTCCTGCAACAATATTCCAGAATCTTCCATCTGGATCTGTGTACTTGTGCGGGTTGTTCCTACAGTAAATATACCTGTTCAGGCCCTGCGGATCATCGAGGCTTCCCATTACGGGGTCCTCGGTGATGAACCTTCCTACTTCTGGATCGTAGTACCTTGCCCCGAAGTAGTATAGGCCTGTTGGGTCCTCCTGCTTGCCGGTGTACTTGAACTCCTCGCTGCCTGTGCCGTCGTAGTCTGGCCCGAAGGGCTCGTAGTTCCTAGTGAATACCGCGTCGCCGTTGGCGTCGGTCTTGAGCCTGGTGCTTCCCAGGTGGTCCTGGTGGAAGTACTCCAGGGTACCTGACCGGTTCTCGGCGACGTGCAGCCCGTTCGCTTAGTAGTGTTTAGTCGTATGCGCATTAACTATGAGAATATGGTTTTTCGATTTTTACGTTCGCTATATTCAAGATAATAGAACTTATTCATTGCTATAAATGGTGAAAAGGAAACGAGATATACTGAATTAGTGAGTATTGGGAGATCTCCAAATTTTGCGAGAAGTGTGAGAAATAATATAGACAGAGCGAAAATCCAACCAATTTTCTTATTTTCTCCGAAATAAGTTCTCAATCTATCCCAATACCACCCCATTAATAG
>CAYGAH010000109.1:0-8480 GCA_964347685.1 uncultured Candidatus Bathyarchaeia archaeon
ACGGCCCTTTTGGAGGCCCAATAATCGATTTTAGGTAGATGGGAACGCGCCCGAATCAGATGACAAAGAATTTAGACGCCAAAAAAGGGAGTTTCGTCAGAAGATGCTGAATATGGCGAAGCCGAGCACCCCAAGCACTAAGACTATGATGAAGAAGAACACGACAGCAATCACTGATACCGCGAGGGCCCCCAGCCAGCCTGTGTCGAAGAAGTACTTCACAATGAGCAGCCAGACTATGAACTGGACGACGCCGCCAACGAGGCCGGAGAAGAGGAACCCAAAGACGGAGCCGACGACGGCCCCCACAACCACTATCCATATGGCGTCCGTGAACTTGGCCTTGTCCCTTCCGACGACGACCCTCCCGGCGAGCCAGAGGACAGGGGCGACCACGATCACCTGCACGACTACGCTTATGACCAAGGCGTCGAGGTTTATTGCCATACTATCCCAAAAAAACGCCCCATACTTAAACTTTAATATTTTTAACACAAATTAGGGCTCTGCACCCACACGGACGCACCCTTCTACACCCCCGAAGGTTGCGTGGGCTTCAGGTTTATCTTACGGTGCCCCCCTATAAGTCGTGAAAGGCATTGGAGCACGGCCACCATGAGCAGGGCGGAAAGGGTCACGGCCGCCACATAGAGGAGTTCAGGAGGAGGTTCTTAGTCTCCCTCGCCCTCACCGCCCCAGTCCTCGCCCTTTCTGAGACCATCCAGGGGTGGTTCGGCTTCGAGGCAGCCATCCCCAACCAGGGGCTCGTCGTATTCCTCCTCTCCTCCGCCATCTACGTCTACGGGGGTTGGCCCTTCCTCAGGGGAATGCGCAGGGAGGCGGGGGAGCGCCAGCCTGGGATGATGACCCTAATGGGCTCGGCAATCTCAGTGGCCTACTTCTACTCAGCGGCCACCCTCTTCCTGATAACGGGGAGGGACTTCTTCTGGGAGCTCGCCACCCTGATAGATGTCATGCTCCTGGGCCACTGGATAGAGGCCAGGAGCGTCCTGGGGGCCTCTAGGGCCCTCGAGGAGCTCGTCAGGGTGATGCCCACCACGGCCCACAGGGTCAGGGACAGGGAGGTGGAGGAGGTCCCCGTCTCTGAGCTGGAGGTCGGTGACATAGTCCTCGTGAGGCCAGGGGAGAAGGTGCCCTCGGACGGAGTCGTCGTTGAGGGGGATTCCTCAGTCAACGAGGCCCTCATAACGGGGGAGTCCAGGCCCGTCCCCAAGGGGGAGGGGGCCGGCGTCATAGGGGGCTCCATAAACGGGGAGGGAGCCCTCCAGGTGAGGATAGAGAAGACGGGGGAGGAGACCTACGTCTCCCAGGTGATAGAGCTGGTCAGGAGGGCCCAGGAGAGCAAGTCGAGGACCCAGGACCTAGCCGACAGGGCGGCGGCCCTCCTCTTCTACGTCGCCGTCACGGCCGGTGCCATCACCTACGTCTCATGGTTCTTCCTAATGAACCCCGGGTTCGCCCTGGAGAGGTCAGTCACGGTCCTCGTGATAGCCTGCCCCCACGCCCTCGGCCTCGCCATACCCCTCGTCGTCGCCATCTCCACCTCGATCACCGCCAGGAGCGGCATCCTCATCAGGGAAAGGTCAGCCTTCGAGGCCGTGAAAGACGTCGACATAGTCGTCTTCGACAAGACGGGGACCCTCACCCTGGGGGAGTTAGGCGTAACGGACGTCCACGCCCTCGGGCCAGAGGGGGAGCTCCTGGGCCTAGCAGCGAGCGTGGAGCTCAACTCGGAGCACATAATAGCAAAGGCGATAGTGGAGTATGCTGGCGAGAGGGGAGCCGAGCTTTCCGAGGTCGAGGACTTCAGGGCGATACCAGGGAAGGGGGCATACGGGAGGGTCGGGGGGAGGGAGGTCTACGTTGGGGGCCCCGGCCTGATGGATGAGCTGGGCTTGAAAACAGGAAACGAGAAGATGGACGAGCTCACGGGGCTGGGAAGTACCGTGGTGTTCACCGTTGTGGACGGCCGGCTCATGGGCGCCTTCGCCCTCTCGGACAGGGTGAGGGAGGAGTCAAGGGAGGCCGTGGAGGAGCTCAAGAAGTCGGGCTACAGGGTCTACATGATAACGGGGGACGCAGAGGACGTCGCCAAGGCCGTGGCTGGAGACCTCGGAATAGAGAATTACTTCGCCCAGGTCCTCCCGGACATGAAGGCCGAGAGGGTGAAGAGGCTTATGGAGGGGGGACACAGGGTGGCAATGGTTGGGGACGGGATAAACGACGCCCCCGCCCTGGTCACGGCAGACGTGGGGATAGCCATAGGGGCCGGCACAGACGTCGCAGTGGAGAGCGCAGACATAATACTCGTGAAGAACGACCCCAGAGACGTCTCCAAGACGGTGGACCTGTCTAGGAGGACCTACGAAAAGATGGTACAGAACCTCTGGTGGGCTGCGGGATACAACGTCGTCACGATCCCCCTCGCAGCAGGCGTCCTATACGGCCTCGGCGTGGTCCTCAGCCCAGCCGTCGGGGCCCTCCTCATGTCGATGAGCACCGTCATAGTGGC
This sequence comes from uncultured Candidatus Bathyarchaeia archaeon, assembly GCA_964347685.1. Taxonomy (GTDB): domain Archaea; phylum Thermoproteota; class Bathyarchaeia; order TCS64; family TCS64; genus CAYGAH01. Next base: position 2,534 of record CAYGAH010000109.1, read on the forward strand.
CCTCAACAGCCAAACCCTGAGGAGGTACGAGCCGGGGGCAGCCCCCTGAGCGGGGCCCCCTAGTACCCAGCACTCTTACGCCCTCTGTTCTTGGAAGCGTCTTATCAGGTCTTCTCCAGAAGCCTCAGTCAGGTGACCTCCGCCCAGGCCTCGTTGAAGGCCTTCACAGTCTCCTCAGGGAAGTCGGCGAGGAGGCTAGATATCATCACCTTTGCCAGGTGCATCCTGAAGTCCTCCTCGTCCATCTTGGGGGTGTACAGCTTTCGGTGGCCGCCCTTGCAGGACTCCGCCTCGGACTCCAGGACGCCCTGTTCCTCCATGCTCTGGAGGAAGTTGATTATGGAGGCCCTTGAGATGGACTCTGGGCTAAGCATCTTGTTCACCTCCACCCAGACAGCCCTCGTGTTCATCCTCCCCTCGCTCTCCCAGACGGCCCTGAGGGCAAGCTCCTCGTAGTCTTTGAGGGCCTTCCTGAGGCCAGGCCTGGAAGGATCGAACATCAATCCAGATCCCAAGGCACCAACCCTCCCTATACTATTACCTTTTTTATTAAAATATATGTAATTATTGCATAAAGATTCTATATTTAGAACTAATTTACGAAAAAATGCAAGGCATCCCCTCAAGCCATGGGTTAAAGGAATTCCCACAAAGGGCAAGGTTCACGCAGCGGAATGTTCTCCGCCTACCACCCGTCGTGGTGTACTATCTCCTGAAGGGGCTTCTTGGACTTTGGGCCAGGCTCCTCGTCGGGGATCCCGAAGGATATCAGGGCGACGATCCTCGCCTTGCCAGGGATGCCCAGGAGCCCCTTGACCTCATCCTCCTCGAAGTCCCCTATCCAGCATGAGCCCACCCCCTGGACCTCCGCCGCCAGCACCATGCTCTGGAGGGCTATTGTGACGTCCACGACGCCCCACTTCTCTGAGGTTGCGTCGAAGGGGAGGGAGACCCCGACGACGGTGAAGGCCGAATCCCTTATGAATCCGTTCCACCTACCCGTTGAGAGCTTCTCCTTCAACGCCCGGTCCTCGACGACAACGAAGTGCCAAGGCTGCCTGTTGGAGGCGGAGGGGGCCTGCCTCCCGGCCTCCAGGATGTTCGCCTTGACCCCCTCAGGGACCAACTCGTTCTTGTAGCGCCTCACGCTCCTCCTCTTGAGTATCTTATCTATGCATGACAAGACCCATACCTCTCCTCTGAGGATTGCCTGGTGCATATAAAACCTAGGCCCGAAGAAGCTCCAACGCCTCGGTCAGGCTCTTGACCTCGTGGTCCGCGAGCTGCTTGGGGTCCGTTGGCCTAGGCTCCCCCCTCCTGTTGAGCCAGATGGTCCCCACGCCCACTATCCTCGCGGGCCTTATATCGCTCAGGGGTGTGTCCCCGATGCTAACCGTCTCCCACGGCTCGGAGCCTGCGAGTTCCAGGGCCGACCTGTAGTATCCTGGCTCGGTCTTTAGGCACCCCAGCATTGGCTCGCTGAACACGTGGTCGAAGTACCTTTTGCCGGTGAACTTGGTCAGGGTCTCCGCCTTCCTCTCGGCCAGCCTACCGGTGGAGAGGCAGAGCCTCAGCCCCATGTCCCTCATCTCGTCAAGTGCCGGGATGGCGTCTGGGAAGTATATGGGGTCCTTCCAGGCCCTTTCCCCGGCCTCCTCGAACTTGCCGCATATGAGTTTGGCCGTTTCCCCGTCGAAGGGCTCCCCAAGATGCTCGAAGAGGAGGAGGCAGTGGAACATCGCGTCGTCGTGGCGTTCCAGGTGGAGGGTGTGGATGAGGGCCCTGTGGATGTCGAACACCCATGTGTGGTATAGCTCCTCTCCGCCCATTCCGAGTATCCCGTCGAGGCTCCTGATGACGACCCCGTCCCAGTCGTGGAGGGTCCCGTCGTAGTCTATGAGGACGGTGGTGACCATTCCACCTAGTCTGGGCGGCGGCTTTATTTAACCGATGCACAGACTCATGCGGGGCGACGCCTTGGAGGTCCACATGGGGAGGGGGCTGCTGGAGGCCCTCCTGGGGTTCGCCGGAGAGGCCCACCCAAGGGAGGCCATAGTCCTGCTGAGGGGCAGGGCCAAGAAGGGCATCATCGAGGTGTCCGACTTCCTCCTCCCCCCCTTCGGCTTGGGCGGCAGGGGATTCGCCCAGTTCCCCGTCCACATGCTCCCCATAGACTTCTCCATCGTGGGCACCGCCCACTCCCACCCCTCTGGGGACCTGAGGCCCTCGGCGGCCGACCTCAACAACTTCTACGGCAGGGTGATGATGATCATGGCCCGCCCATACACCCTGAGGGACGCGGCCTTCTTCAACTCCCGAGGGGAGCAGGTCCCCCTCGTCTTGGAAAAGTGACAGGGATCGCTCCATTCATTAAGATGTATATTTATGTTAAGCTTGGATGTCTCCTCGGGTCATGCGGGGCGACGTGGGCGGGAGGAGGGGCACGAGGACGAGCCCCTTCGGAGTCTCCGGGAGGGAGAGCCACGACTCATCGGCCTTCTACTCCAGGAGGCTCTACGCCTCGCTGGGGGAGGAGACCGGAGAGTACTTGGAGAGGGAGGTGCCAGGGGACATCATCGACGGGGTCCACCTCATCGACAGCAGGGACATGTCTGTGCTCCCCGACGACTGCATCCACCTCGTCGTGACATCTCCCCCATACAACGTTGGTAAGGAGTACGACGATGACCTCGGCCTCAACGAGTACCTCGGGATGCTCGGGGATGTCTTCGGGGAGGTCCATAGGAAGCTGGTGCTGGGGGGCAGGGCCTGCGTCAACGTCGCGAACCTGGGTCGTAGGCCCTACATCCCCCTCCACAGCCACGTCATCCGGGTGATGCTCGATACCGGTTTCCTCATGAGGGGTGAGATAATCTGGGACAAGGTCGCGGGAGCCCCCTCCACAGCCTGGGGGAGTTGGGCATCTGCGGCGAACCCGGCCCTGAGGGACACCCATGAGTACATCCTTGTCTTCTCCAAGGGCAGGATGGCGAGGCAGGGGGATGGGAGGGCCAGCACCATCTCCAGGGAGGAGTTCCTCGAGTACACGAGGAGCGTCTGGAGCTTCCCACCGGAGTCGGCCAGGAGGGTGGGGCACCCAGCCCCCTTCCCCGTCGAGCTCCCGTACAGGCTGATACAGCTCTACAGCTTCGAGGGGGACGTGGTCCTCGACCCCTTCTGCGGGAGCGGGACGACATGCGTCGCGGCCCTGAAGACGGGCAGGCGCTACATAGGCTTCGACAACAACGGGGAGTACGTGGAGCTGGCCAGAAATAGGATCGGGGAGTTCCTGAAGGGGGAGGCCTGACACAAAGCTATTTCATATCATAGACGAAGTCTAACGAAGTGCTGAGACCATGCGGTTCGACCAGGAGAGGATCGCGGAAGCCATATCATTGTCTCTGAACGCGCCCCTGATAGCGATGCTCACCTACGCGATCACTATAATCTACACGGGTTCCCCATCGCCCCTCTCCCTCTTCCTGCTGGCCTCCCTCTTCTCCTCCGTCCTGCCCCTGCTGATCATCTACTTCATGGCTAGGAGGGGGACCATCCCCGACGTCTTCGCCTCAGAGAGGGGCACGAGGGTCAAGCCCTTCCTCGGGGCGATGGCCAGCTACCTCCTCGGCGTCGCGGCCCTGGGGCTCTGGGGGGCCCCACCGATCCTGGTCTACCTCATGGCCTGCTACCTGGTCAACTCCCTGGCGATGATGGCGATAAGCCTGGGGTGGAAGATAAGCATCCACGCCTCGGGGGTAGCCGGGCCCTCCACATTCCTCATGCACCAGCTCGGCCCCTGGACCTGGCCCTTCTGGCTTCTCGCCCTCCCCGTCTGCTGGGCGAGGCTCAGGCTCAAGGCGCACTCTCTGGGCCAGGTAGCAGCGGGGATAATATTGACAGCCCTCCTGACCCTCATCCAGCTAGAGGTCTACCCAGCTCTGCCCCTCATCCACCCACTATGATGGGGAAGACCACGACCTTGTACCCCGGCTTGAGCTTCGCCGAGGGCCAGAGCCTCCTCTCGTTCACTAGGACCCCGAGGGCCCTCCTATCGTAAGCGTAGAGGGCGTCCTCCCCCAGGGTTGCGATGAACTCCCTCAGGGTCTTGGGCTCCTCGACGTACCTCACAGTAAGGCCGGGATACATCCGATAGGTTCTGGGGGAGGAGGCTTAATAACATTAAACGCGGGAACCCATGGGCCAGACTATTATTCGGATCGTGCCCTCCGTGGGTTCGAGCCCCCCACCTCACTGCATACAACACGCCAGGGAAGCGCCCAAGATCAGCCCAGGTTTAAATCAGGCAAAAACACACAACGTTCAATAACAACTAAATATATCCGGATCTAGGTGGAACGATGAGCAAGTCGATAGAGCTTGTCTACGATCTTGACGAGAGGCCCAGGTCCCTCAGGGACGTGGCCATCTACGGATTCCAGTGGGTGGTCACCCTCTTCTACTGCGTCGTCTGGGGATACGCCATCGTAGGCCTTGGCCTGGGCTTCACTGGGGAGGCCCTCGCAGGCTACATGGCCACCGTCGTCCTCATGATAGGCCTCTCCACCCTGGTCCAGACATACCTGGGCCACAGGTTCGCCATGGTCTCCGGCCCCAACGTCATCCCCTCCCTAGCTATAATCGCCGCCCTGGGCGTGGGGGGGAGGGATTACGCCCTGATGTCCTTCAACGCCCAGGCCATAGCCGGCATCGTTGTCGCCGCCCTGGGCGCCGCTGGGATAATAGGGTACGTGTCGAGGGTCTGGAGCCCGCTGGTCCTGGGCTCCATGGTCATGATGGTGGGCCTCTCCATCTCGGGCCTTGGGGTCTCCCTCATAGCATCCCAGGGGCCGGGATGGCCCTTCTGGGTGGGCCTCGCCCTCTCCCTTGCTGCGGGCCTTGTCTCTATAAGGGGGAGGGGTGTGATATCCACGGTGCCCACCCTGATAGTGGTCGTCGCCGGTTACCTCATCTTCATAGGAGCGGGGCGGTTCGACTGGGGGCTAGTCTCCCAGCTCCCCCCTGTGACCCTCCCGAGGCTCTTCCCCTTCGGGGCCGGGATGCCCCCCCTGGACCTAACCGTCACCATGATCATCGTCAACCTGATGGCGGCCCTCAACCTCTACGGGAACGTGACGGGCTGGGGCTCCATAGTGGGCCGCCCCGTCGAGGAGGGGAGGATGAGGCGCTCCTTCACCATCCTGGGCCTCGTGGAGACCACCCTGGCGGGGCTCCTCGGCGTCCCCGGCCTAGTCGCCTACGGGGAGAACCTGGGCATCATCACCCTTACCAGGGTCGCCTCCCGGTACTTCCTTCTCCTGGGGTCCGCCATCTTCGTCGCGGCCAGCTTCTTCGGCCCCATGGGGGGATTCATGGCCGCCATGCCCGACCCGGTGGCGGGGGCCATACTAATAGGAATAGCCTCGACGGTGATAGGGACGGGGGCCGACATATGGCGAAGCGAGGAGTTCGGGAGGAGGGAGATACTCATAGCCGGCTTCTCGGTCTTCCTCAGCTTCGGCCTAAGCACCCTCCCCCAGGGCTTCTGGGACCAGGTCCCCAGGCTGGCGGCCACCGTCTTCAGCAACCCCATCATAGCCGTCATAATAGTCGTCATAGTCTTGGAGCAGGTATTCTTCAGGAAGCCCCGCCCTGGCTGAATCGGCCCTTATTAAGGCCCATTCGGCTCAGACCTACGCGCTAAGGCGACCCCGTCCCCGTCATGGTCTTGGCGTACTCCTCGAAGAGGGGGACCTTTATGGGAACCGCGAACCTGGTGAATAGGCTCGTCACTATCGCCTCCCCCCTGTCGAGGCTCGCTATGGTCCTGTCCGCCTCTGAGAGGTCCTGGGAGGCGCTATCGATTATCGCTCGCCTCTCCGATGCCATCTCGTTCCCCAGAACTATCTTCGTGTTCATGTTCGTCAGGATGTCCTTTGGTATGGTGCTC
>CAYGAH010000110.1:0-3397 GCA_964347685.1 uncultured Candidatus Bathyarchaeia archaeon
GGAGGGGCCTTAGATCCGCTCTATCTTGAATATGACGGGCCTCATCCCGTCCGAGCAGCATGAGACTGTGACCCCCTCCTCCTCGAAGTAGGGGAGGTTCCCCCCGAACCCCAGGGTCCTCAAGTTGGGGTACAAAGTCTGCCAGGCGGAGGGGCAGAAGCCCTCGGGCATCTGGAGGTTCTCGACAAGGAACTCCTGGCCGTCCTCGTACACCTTGCAGGGGACGAACCAGTCCCTCTCTGCGACAGGGTACTCTTCGAATATCTCCTTGGGGTCTAGCCTCTTCAGGACCGTGATCTTCAGCTTGCTTCTCTCGGGCATATCGATCGACGATTAAGTGGTAGCCGAACTTTTAGCCCTTCCGGGGCTCGGATTCCAGAGATGAAGCCCTTGAACCCGTCTCCCACCTGTGAATCATTATATCGGACGGGAATTATACTGGGTGTCGATGCCTCACCCCGTGATCATAGTCGAATACGACCCAAGGTGGCCCGAGCTCTACGAGGAGGAGAAGAGCGTGGTCATGGCCACCGTCGGGGGCATGGTAAGGTCGATAGAGCACATAGGGAGCACCTCCGTCCCTGGGCTGGGGGCCAAGCCCATCATAGACATCGTAGCCGGGGTTGAAGGCCCCTCCGAGGCCGACGAGTGCGTCGCCCTTCTAACCGGGGTCGGGTACGACGACGTTACCCCCCAGCCCGACAACCCAGACTGGTACTACTGCCTGGGGAGGCGCCTGGATGGGGCCTACTGCCACCTCCACCTCATGAGGCAGGGAAGCCGATTCATGGAGGGCCACGTCCTCTTCAGGGACCACCTTAGGGCCAACCCCGACGTGGCAAGGGAGTACCAGGAGCTGAAGAGGGTCCTGGCCGAGAGGCACAGGGACGACAGGCCCGGGTACGGCGAGGCTAAGACGGGGTTCATAGAGTCTGTTGTGGAGAGGGCCCGCAGGGCTACCCCACCGGGCGGGGAGGCCGAGTGAGATTGGGAACATTTTTCATTTTTAAAATCCTCATATAGATAACCGGCTCGGGGTAGGCGTTTGAGGTCTGTCAGGGAAGTGCTGAGGGGGAACCTGCTAGTATTTACCCTAGGGGACGCCATGAGGCAGCTCTCCCTCTTCATAACCTTCCCTTACTTCAGCCTATACATCCAGGCCCTGGGGGGCAGCAAAATCGACATAGGGCTTGTGAACGGTCTCCGCCCTCTAGCGGCCCTATTCGTCTACCCCGTGGCGGGCTACCTGGCCGACAGGTACAGCAGGGTGAAGATAATAGTCGCATCTTCGTTCGCCACCGCCGGGATACTAGTGGTCTTCGCCCTCGCCCCCGGCTGGGGCTACCTTGCCCTGGGGAACCTCCTCATGGGCCTCGTCGTCTTCCAGTTCCCAGCGATGAACTCCCTCATGGCAGACTCCATCCCCAGGGGAAGGAGGGGCCTCGGCTACTCCCTCTGGATAGCCCTCCCGAGCGCCTTGGGGATAGTGGCCCCCTTCATAGGGGGCTACCTAATCACCTCTATGGGGGTGGACCCCGCGATGAGGTCCCTCTACTGGTTCACCATCCTAGCCACCCTCGCGATAGGGGCCATGAACCTGAGGTTCCTGGAGGAGACCCGGGGCCGGGGAAGCGGGGCTGCACGTTCGGTCGGCCTCCGCGAGGCCGTTTCCTCCTCCTACCGGGGGATGTTGGGGGCTGTGGGCTCTCTGCCCCGAGGCATGAAGGCATTCGCTTTGATGCTCGTGGTGTCCTTCTTCATAAACAGCCTGGTGGCCCCCTTCTGGGTCGTCTACGGCGTCGAAGCCATGGGGCTGACAGAGCTCCAGTGGGGAACAGTTCTGCTCATAGCTGCCGCCTCAAACGTCGCTCTCCTCGTCCCGGCGGGGGTCCTTGTCGACAGGTTCGAGGCGAAGAGGGTCCTCACCGCCGCCCTCGCCCTCTCCGCTGCCCCCCTCCTGCTCTTCCCCTACTCGGGGGGATTCACGGGCGCGGCCCTCGTCTTCGTGGCCATGACCGTGGCCAACGTCTTCCTGACAGCAGGGGCACCCGCATTCATGGCCGACAACGTCCCCCCGGAGATGAGGGGGAGGGTGATGGCAGCCCTGGGCCAGGGGATGCTGTACATAAACACCAGGAGCGCGGGCGGGGGCCCCGGGATGGGGGCGGTCCTCACGGTCCCATCGATCCTGGGCTCCGTCCTAGGCGGGTTCGTCTACGACCTGAACCCCGCTCTGCCCTGGGTCCTTTTCTCGGCCTCCATGGTGCTGAACGCTTCGATCAGCGCCTTCCTGGTGTCATCGAGGAGAAAAGAGTCGGGGTCCTAGTCCGCACCGATCCGCCCAAGCGTGTAGAGGGGAAGCACCGCATGACCCGAGCAGTCTCCCCGAACCCTAGCTGACACGTCCCCTTTCCAGGCGCATTTCAGCAGGGTTCCTAGGCCCCATGAGAGTGCTTAGCCAGTACATCGTATGCGAGGCCCGTTGCCGTAGCTATTATCTCCCTGCACCTGGTCCCCCACATCCCCCTCTCCCTGTAAGCTTGGAGGTCCCCGGGGTCAGATAGGTCGAGCCCCAGGAGGTCCATGCACCTGACGCAGCCCAGGCTCTCCCCGAAGAGGTCCGTGAGCTCCGACGCGAACCAGTAGGGCCTCCTCTCCCCCCGACCCTCTTCCGGGCTGGACCTCCCGAACCTGATCCCCAGCCCCATCACACCCCCGGACAGGGCCCCGCAGACCTCCCCTCGACGCCCTACCCCTGCCCCGAATCCCGTCGCAATCCTGGGGATCAGCTCGCTGGAGACTTCTAGGCTCTCGCTCAGGGCTAGGAGGACCGCCTCGGAGCAGAGGAAGCCCCGCTCAGCGTGCCCCTCGGCCAGCCTCACGACCCCTTCCCTCGGCATCAAACCGATCACTGCCGTCAACTATGGCTCATTTGGAAGACAAGCTTTGCCCTCCGCCCCGTCTCTGGTGTCTGAGATGGAAAGGCTCCCCTCTAATGGGCTAATTCTTCAGAGAAAAGGGTCTAATCCCCGCGGCCCACCCAGTGGCGGGCGACCTCCTCGGCTGTGGCGTACCAGACGTCTGGGAACTTCCCTAGGTAGTTTAGCAACCTATCCAGCAGCATCAGGTTCCCCGGCTTGCCTATTATCTGGGGGTGGAACATCGTCGTGTAGCATAGGCCGTACCTGTAGTAGCCTTCGAAGGCGTTGGGCCATAGCTGGTAGCCGGCCTCGGGGCTCATCATCCTCGCGTGGTAGGGTGCTACGCCCGGGTAGTCTGCGAAGAGGTGGAAGTCGTCCATCTCGTAGTAGCTGGGGACTATTACCAGGCCGTTGTCGAGCCTGTAGGGGAGGTCGCTGCCCCTAAGGCTGCTGTCGTAGATGAAGCCGTTCTCAGC
>CAYGAH010000111.1:0-26740 GCA_964347685.1 uncultured Candidatus Bathyarchaeia archaeon
CACGTCGTATCCTATGAACTCCGCGAGGGCATCCGCTACTTTCCTCTGGGCATCCAGGGGGACCCTCCTTCTCAGGAACCCCGTCTCGGGCTGCCTCGGCGCTTCCCTGCACTTTTCAAGGATTTCCACGAGGCCCCTTCGCATCCCCTCGAAGACCCTTGATATCTCTTCGCTCGTCATCTTTGGCTCGAATATGTCTATGAGGGCGTCGTAGGGTGTGGCCGTGCCTTTGACGTCCATGAGTATCTCTGCCGCCCTCATCCTCAGCTCGAAGAGCTTCCCTAGGTCGGGCCTGAACATGGGGTACTCCTTCGCGGCCTTCGCCTTCTTCCATACGTCGACTGCTATGGCCTGCTGCTTGGCCGTCTCCACAACAAGCTCCTCTGGGAGCTTTGTGGCCTCGTCGTACTCCTTCTTGGCTAGGTGTACGTTCCTCTTATGGAGCTGGTTCAGGCCGTCGTAGCCTGGGTCCTCTGTTATCTTCTCTATGAGCACCCCAACCTCGGGGTCTGTGAGCATCCTGTGCCCGATCTTCTGCAGGAGGGCCATCTGCTGGCTCCTGAGCTGGATCCCCTTCGGCGGCATCTTGGTCTCCATGTCCCACTGGAGGATCGACCCAGCAGACTGGAGGACTATGAGGTCCCTCGCCCTACCCATAAGCTCTCCGTAGGCCTTGGACAAATCGGTAGAACTAGCCATACGTTTCCCTCAACGGTTAAACTAACTCTGTGGTAGCTTTAACTTTTCCCGAACACATCGTGATCCCTTTTATTTTTAGAGGTTGGGGGCCGTTATGTGGGGAAATTAGAGGGTTTTTCTTCTAGCGCCCCTTCCGCCTAGAGGGCCATCCACAGGGGAACCATGGGGTCTTAGGGGGCGTCTAGGGACGGATCCTGGCCTCGGTCTCTAAGAAGTTGATAGAGGGCTCCGAGACGACCCCCATCACGAAATGGTTTGGGCCCGGTGGGGTCTTACCCAACCCGAAACTGCAGAGATATAAGCCTATAACGCGTCGTTATTCGTTGATCACAATGGAGAGACCCACATTCAGGGACGTCATCGCCGCGAGGAAGAGGATATCTCCATACCTGCTCAAGACCCCGCTCCTCCACTACGCGAGCCTTTCTGAGCTCCTGGGCTTCGATGCCTACGTGAAGCACGAGAACCACCAGCCAACAGGGGCCTTCAAGATAAGGGGGGGGATCAACCTCGTCAGCCAGCTCACCCCAGAGGAGAGGAAGAGGGGGGTCATCACCGCCTCCACCGGCAACCACGGCCAGTCGATAGCCCTAGCCTCTAAGATGTTCGGTGTAAGGGCCATAGTCTGCGTCCAGGAGGGGGCCAACCCAGACAAGGTCTCGGCAATAAGGAGCTTCGGAGCCGAGATAGTTGAGGAGGGGAGGGACTTCGACGAGGCCAGGCTCAACGCGGAGAGGCTGAGCAAGGAGCACGGTTACAGGTACATCCACAGCGGGAACGAGCCCATGCTCATAGCCGGCGTGGGGACCATGGCCCTTGAGATGCTTGAGGACCAGCCCTACTTGGACGCCGTGATAGTCCCCGTGGGGGCGGGGACAGGCGCCTCCGGGGTGGCGACGGTCTACAAGGCGGCCTCCCCCGAGACTAGGGTGATCGCCGTCCAGTCTGAGAACGCCCCCAGCGTATACATGAGCTGGAAGAGCGGGAACTTGGAGTCCACCGAGAGCGCAAGGACGATAGCGGACGGCCTCGCAACACGGCAGGCATTCGAGCTCCCTGTGGAGATAATGAGGGACCTGGTGGACGAGTTCGTCCTGGTCTCCGACGAGGGGATAAGGGAGGCGATCAGGCTTTACGTGGAGAAGGCCCACTCGATAGCTGAGGGGGCCGGGGCCGCCCCCCTCGCAGCCGCACTCAAGATCAGGGGAAGCTTGGAGGGGATGAAGGTCGGCCTGATCCTGACGGGGGGCAACCTGACGGCTGAGGCTCTGAGGGAGATACTCTCACAGGGGCATTAGGGATGCTTGAGGAGATACTGGGGAGGGCGGTGGAGGAGCTCAGGTCAAGGGAGGGCGCCCGGGACGAGGTCCTGTCCAGGGCGAGGAGGGCCAGGATGCTCTCTAAGCAGGCCATCCTCCTCATCCACAACTCCTCGTACGGGGAGGCGGGGGAGAGGCTGGGGCAGGTCCGGGCCCTACTCGGGGAGATGGTGCCCCACCTGGGGGAGCACCCAGAGCTGGAGTTCTACGATGAGGTCGAGGCCGCTAGGGAGGAGTACGCGGAGGCATCGATACTCCACGGGCTCAAGGCCGGGGGGGCCTTTCCTGAGCCAGAGGAGGTCGGGGTTCCTGTGACGGCCTACGTTCTTGGCCTGGGGGACGTGCCAGGGGAGCTGAGAAGGGAGGCCCTAGACGCCCTTAGGAGGGGGGACCTTGAGGCGGCTGAGGGGGAGCTTGGGCTAATGGAGGAAATATACCTGAACCTTGTCTCGGCGGAGGAGGCATCCCTGCTCCTCAGGGGGCTGAGGAGGAAGCTGGACATAGCAAGGAGGGTCGTGGAGAACACCAGGGGGGACGTAACCGCTGAGGCTGGGAGGAGGCGCCTCGGCGATGCTGTAAAGCGCCTATTAGAAAAACTGGAGGGCGTCTGATACCTTACATTTAAATCTTAGTCCTTTCCCTTTCATCTTAGCTAGACAGGAAGAATGAGACTATTGTGTACAGTAGTCTTTTGCTGAAAGGTTCTCACGTGGCCCGTCTAGCAGGTACCAGGAACTTGTGGAGGAAGAATAGGGATGTCCCCAGCCGAGGCAGGGAGAATTAGCCTATACGACACTATGGCGAGGGGCAAGCGCCCCTTCGTCCCACTAGAAGCAGGTAGGGTGAGGATGTACGTCTGTGGCCCCACAGTTTACAGCGACCCCCACATAGGGAACTTCCGCACCTTCACCGTCGGAGACATACTCCGCCGCTGGCTTGAGTACAGGGGGTACGACGTCTTCTACGTTATGAACATCACTGACATAGACGACAAGACCATAAGGGACTCGGGGAGGGAGGGGGTCTCCCTTGAGGAGTTCACGGACCGCTACACAGACTCCTTCCTGAGGGGCCTGGACCTGCTCAACATAAGGAGGGCAACGGCCTACCCGAGGGCGACCGAGTACGTCCCTGAGATGATAGGCTTCATAGAGGCCCTCCTTAAGAAGGGGGTCGCATACGTCGCAGAGGACGGCGTCTACTTCGACATAGACAAGTTCCCCGAGTACGGAAAGCTTAGCGGGGTGGACACATCGATGGTCGAGTCCACAGAGAGGGTTGCCTCAGACGAGTACGACAAGGAGGCCGCGAACGACTTCGCCCTCTGGAAGAGGGCGACCCCAGAGGAGTTGAAGAGGGGGATCTACTACGACACCCCCTGGATGAGGGGGCGCCCAGGATGGCACATAGAGTGCAGCGTGATGAACCGCAGCCTCATGGGGGACACCATAGACATCCATGCCGGCGGCGAGGACCTGACATTCCCCCACCACGAGAACGAGATAGCCCAGTCCGAGAGCCTCACGGGGAAGCAGTTCGTCAGGTACTGGGTCCACATCCGCCACCTCATGATAAACGGGAAGAGGATGAGCAAGAGCCTCGGCAACTACGTCACCTTCGACGACGTTATTGAAAGGTACAGCCCAGAGTCCTTCAGATACTTCTACCTCACGACCCACTACAGGAACCCCCTAGACTACACCGAAGCGGCCATGGAGAGCGCAATGAACTCAGCTGCCCGGCTCGAGAACACCCTAGACCTCGCCGAGGAAGCCCTCAGAGGAGAGGACACGAACCTAGACTACGGGAAGAGGGAGGAGCTGCTACTGGGGGAGGTGGGGAAGATGAGGGCAGGGTTCGAGGATGCGATGGACGACGACCTCGACACCCACGGTGCCCTGGACTCCCTCCACGCCATGTCGAGGGCGATGAACACATACCTGGCTGGCCCCCCAAACAAGGGGGTCGTACTGAAGGCATACAGAACATACAGGAGCCTCCTAGGAGCCCTGGGCCTGTTCGAGTGGAGGGGGGCGGAGGCAGGGGGCCTCACAGAGGAGCTCCTCGCCCTCATAGTGAGGACAAGGGACAGGCTCAGGGAGGAGAAGAACTACGAGCTCTCCGACCTCATAAGGGGGGAGCTTGAGAAGGTGGGCGTATCTCTCTCCGACAAGCCTGGGGGAACCAGCTGGAAGATAGGGCGCCGATGAGCCCCGACACCCTTTTCTCAAGCCAAAATCCGACGGAAGAAAACCGCTTTAAGCCCGGAGGATTCTGCATCAGTCGTATGGGGTCTGGATTCGACTTCTACGTCGCCCTCAGGGGGCTCCTTGAACAGATACCTGAGGGGAGGGTATCCACCACCATAGAGGTCGCAAGGGCCATGGGGGACGAGGCCGCAGCCAGGGCTGTGTCAGAGTCCCTCCGGAGGGAGGACATGAGGGACCTGGCGGGGGGGGTCGTAGAATCAAGCCCCGACCCCTTCACCGAATTCTCGTCAGACCGCCCCCTGAGGCGCCTCGCCGCCGAGCAGGAGAGGCTGGCGGGGAGGGTCGTCCAGGAGGACGGGTTCGGAGCCCTGGAGCTGATAGCCGGCGCCGACGCAGCCTACGAAGGGGACGAGGCCTACGCCGCATGCGTCGTCATGGACAGGAGCCTCGAGGAGCTGGAGTCCCACTCTGTCGAGTTGGGCGTGGATTTCCCTTATGTCCCGGGTTACCTCTCATTCAGGGAGGCCCCGGCGATAATCAGGGTCGCCGAGGGGGTCTCCGGCTTCGACGCTCTCCTAGTAAACGGCCACGGGGTGGCCCACCCCAGGGGATGCGGCCTCGCCTCCCAAGTGGGGCTCGAGCTGGGCCGCCCAACGATAGGCGTCGCCAGGGGGCTCCTGGTGGGGAGGGTCGTGGAGGGCTCCCAGGGCTGGAGCCCCTTGGAATACGGGGGCAGGACGGTGGGCGCCTTGCTCGAATTAGAGCGTCACCGGGTCTACGTCTCAGTGGGCCACATGGTCTCCCTGGAGACGAGCGTGAGGGTCGTCAGGGATATGACAGCGGGGGGCGTCCTCCCAGAGCCCCTCAGGCTAGCGCACAGGGCCGCCGAGGATCTTAAGAGGAGGAAGGGCTCCCGGGTCTGAGGGGGCGGGCCCCTTTCAATGCTTTTATTCCCGGAGTCCGGCTGGGGTATTGGTGCCTCCATGGGCTGCTGGACGGAAGAGAAGGGGACTGCCCTTGGCTGGGTCGAGGATAACGCAAGCAGGATGGCGGAGATGAGCGACACCCTCTTCGGGTGGGCTGAGCCGGGGCTAAGGGAGTACAGGTCCTCTAAGCTCCTGGTGGACTATCTCCGGGAGAAGGGCTTCACGGTTGAGGAGGGGGTGGCTGGGATGCCCACCGCCTTCACATCTGAGTGGGGAGAAGAGGGCCCCGTCGTGGGCTTCTTCGCGGAGTACGACGCGACCCCCGGCCACTCCCAGAAACCCGTCCCATGGTACGAGCCCGAGGTCCCCCACGGGCCTGGGTTCACCGACGCCCACAACATGCTCGGGGTGGCCTCCTGCTTCGCAGCCTGCGCCCTCAAGGAGACCTCAGAGGCCCACGGGATCCCCGTAAGGATAAGGCTGCTGGGGACGCCGGCGGAGAAGATCTGCGTAGGGAAGCCCTACATGGCCAGGGAAGGACTCTTCGATGGTATGGACGCGGTTCTCGCGTGGCACCCCGGAGGGCCCACGACCGTCCTTGGGGAGGTCTGGCCCCTCGCCTACAGGAGCATGGTCTTCACCTTCGAGGTGGAGGGGGCGGCAGGGGGGCAGAGCGGGGCAGTCGGCTACCCAGGAGCCCTGGACGCTGCCGTGCTGATGTACAACAACGTCAACTTCATGAAGGAGCACATGCCCGAGCTGACGAGGAGGGGAGGGAGCATCAACGAGTTCATAATGACCGGGGGCCAGTGCACCGTCTCGACCCCAGAGTTCAGCCAGATAGTCTACGCCTGGAGGAACAGGAGCCTCGAGGACCAGGAGGCGGTCGGTAGGGTCATAGGGAGGTGCGCAGATGCCGCAGCCCAAGCTGCGGGTTGCGTCGTAGAGGCCCGCCTCATAACCTCGATAAGGACGGGGCTCCCCAACGGGACGATGACGGAGCTGGTGATGGGGAACCTGAGAATGGTGGGCCCCAATAGGTACACTGAGGAGGACAGGGGCTTCGCGAGGAGGATACAGGAGAACCTGGGCCTTGAGCCCATGGAGGAGCCCTACGACACATCCATAACTGAGCCCGAGGACGCCTACAGGGGGTTCCACCCCGCAGACGATGTCAACGAGTTCACATGGCACGCCCCCACAGCCCGCCTGTACGTTAGCAAGGCCCTGGCACCCGTCCCCGGGTACAGGTACCCCAGGTGGGTTGATTCTGCCCTCTGCGGGACAGGGGCGACCCACAGGATGGGGGAGACAGCGGCGAAGGTCATGGCGGCCAGCGCAGTGGAGCTCCTCACGACCCCTGGGCTCCTCAGGAGGGCAATGGAGGAGTTCGATGAGAGGCGCAGGGCCCACGCTGAGAAGCCCCTCGTCCCACCGGGCCTGGAGCCCCCGACTAAGCTGAGGTGGCCCGAGTGGGTAGACAGGCCGGGCTCCGAGTGGTGGATACCCTCCCCATAGTTTAAGAGCGGGGACACCGTCTCAGGCTGGGGTGAGGCGTTGGAGGTCGCAGAGGGGGTACTGCAGCTAGAGATACCCATGAGGCACAACCCCCTGGGGTACACATACTCCTACCTTCTGGTGGACTCGGGGACGATCATAGACACTGGAGTCCCGACGGAGGACGCATCCAGGGCGATGGAGGCCAAGTTGAGGGAGGGGGGCCTGGGGGTTGGCGACCTGAATAGGATCATTCTCACCCACCTCCACAGGGACCACGTGGGCCTCGTTGAGCACATCAAGTCGGCATCGGGCGCCGAGGTATACGCAAGCAGAAAGGCCTTCGAGAGGCAGGAGGCCATGAAGGAGCTCTGGGGGGACATGTACTCCGCCACCCGCAGGGACCTAGAGATGATGGGGGGAGGGGCCTTCATCCAGCTCCTCAGCAGGTTCGAGCACGCCTTCAGGGGGAGCCCGGAGCCGGTGCCCATGGACGTCGCGCTCGACGATGGGGAGGCCCTCCGCCTGGGACCCGCCTCCCTCAGGGTCATATGGACGCCTGGCCACGCCCCTGAGCACATCTGCCTATACGACGCAGACAGGCTCCTCCTCTTCTCGGGGGACCACGTCCTCCCAAAGATCACCAGCCACGTCAGCCTCCACACGTACGAGGACGCGGACCCCCTCGCCGACTACCTGAGGTCCCTCAGCAAGGTCAGGGACCTACCGGTAGAGAAGGTTCTACCGGGCCACGAGCACGTGTTCACAGACCTTGTCGAGAGGGTGGGGCAGCTAAAGGCCCACCACAGGGAGAGGTGCAACGAGGTGAAGGAGGCCCTGAGGGGAGGGGGGAGGACAGTATTCCAGGTCTCATCGAAGATATCATGGGTCAGCAGTCCCTGGCCGATGATGAGTTTCTGGACGAAGCGCATGGCCGCAGCGGAGACCTACGCCCACCTTGTCTACCTCAGGAACAGGGGTGAGGTTGAAGAAAGGTTGGATGGGGGCGTCCTATACTACAGCCTCCCCTCTGCGTGAGGGCTACCTCCAGACCTTTACGCCCTTCTCGTGGAGGTACTGGGCGGCCAGGTCCGCTATGTCAGGCGCCCTGTAGGGGAGCCTCAGCTCTTTTATCTGGACTATTATCTCCCTGTAGCTTATTTCGTCCACCTTCCTCTTGGCGACGTAATCGTCAAGGATGCTCTGGGCCACCTCCTCAGCGGCCCTGTACTTGGGGCTGAGCATCCTGTAGTGGAGCTTGAGGGCCGCCGCCACCTCCTCGGGGGAAGCCCCCTCGAGGGACCAAACAGTGGGTTTAGGCCCCCCCTTGGAGCTCTTAAGCTTCCTCGCTTTGAGGGCGGGCACGACTATGCGCAGGGCCCTCAGCCTCTTCAGGGCCCTGTATGTGGTCGCCTCGGGCAGGCTCAGCTCGGCCTGGAGCACCCAAGCCGTCGCCGCCCCGTGGAGGCAGAAGTATAGGAAGGTCTCAGCTACGGATGAGGACGAGAAGACTTTCTCGCTGAATGAGAGGAGCTCCTGGATGTTCTTAAGGGTGGTCTCCAGGCTGTTCTTCTCGTTCAGGAGGAGGAGCCTGCGGTATACGTCTACGTATTTGCCGAACCTTAGCTCTTCTTCCGAGGCTTTCTTGACCGGACGTTTTTTATCGATGGTCCTACCTACTTTATTCAATACTGAATCTGACATAGCACCTAGCTCCAGACCCGCCCGTTGCAGGTGGGATGTAAACGGTGCGATAATCTTATAAGATTACTTGTTAACATGTTAACATGTAAACAAATAAACTAGGGGAGACGTAAACAATGCCACGCAAGACGGTAGCCATCAGGGGCCTGGACACAGACCTTTACACGGAAGTCTTCGCCATGGCCAAGAAGGACGGCAGGAGGGTGTCCGACGTGGTCAACTCTGCTCTCAAGGCCTTCATAGACAACGGCTCAGAAAGGCCGAGGGGCTCGGGGGTCTACGCTGGCAGGTTCGAGAGCGACGGGTTCGTCCTCAGCATAGACATAGACGGTGACGTTTCCCTCTCCAAGGGCGACATAAAGGACATCAGCGAGGACGTGGGCGTCTTCAGCATAGTGAACTCGGGGACCCTGACCTTCGAGAAGGACGTGGACAAGGACGCCCTGAAGGGGATCGATAGGATAGTCATCAACTCCGGGACCATCAGGGTCCCGAGGAGGCTGTACGCCCAGTTCCTCATGATCTCCCAGATAAGCGGAAAGATTGAGAAGTATTGAAACCTGAGGCAGAGTTCGAAGGTCTCCTCATCGCTGGGGTCGAGGACGGCAGCTTCGAGGCCTTCGACCGGGAGAGGCCCCAGAAAACGCTTCTGTGCTGCGTCTGCATGAGGGGAGACTCCATCGAGGGGGTGGGGTTCGAGACCATAGAGGTGGACGGCCTCGACGCGACCGGGAAGCTGTTGAACATGTTGACCAGGATGGGCTGCGGTGCCGTTATCCTCGGGGGGATAACCTTCGCAGGCTTCAATGTCGTCGACCCAAGGGCCGTCTCCGAGGGAGCGGGGGTCCCCGTCGTCGTCTACTCCGGCGAGGAGCCCGACAACGACGCCGTCTTGAGGGCCCTCATGGGCCACTTCGGGGACTGGGAGAGGAGGTGGGGGATGATCAGGGTAGCAGGCGAGGTGCACAGGACCGTGCCGAGGGAGGGGGAGCCGCCGGTATACTTCGAGGTAGTTGGAGCCCCTGTCAGTTGGGCCGAGGGGCTCCTTAGGTATTCTGCAAAGCTCTGCAGGATACCCGAGCCTGTGAGGGCGGCGGGGATCCTGGCCAGGGGCCTCAGCTAAGGCGCCTGAAGTCCAGGTCCAAGAGCTGGTGGGTCTGGAGGTCTACGATCGAGGCGACCCCGGGAGTGGGCTCCAGGTTTACCCTCCTCTGGAAGGGTGTCTGCTCCTGGAAGGCGCCTGAGGCTATCAGGGTCGTCCCCTTGTACCTCCTCGACTCGTTCACGTGGATGTGGCCCATCTGGAATATGTCGGGGGCCGAGGGGATGACGAGCCTGTCCGTCCTCTCTGGGGCTATCGGGGTCGTTGAGCCGTATGTTGGGGCTAGGTGGCGGCACCTGAGGAGTAGCTCCACCGCCCTTACGGGGTGGTGGAAGTCGTGGCCTGGTGTCGAGGATAGGATGTCGTCGAGGGCCTTCCCGTGGCAAACGAGGGCCTCCACCCCGCTGAGCCTGAGCCTGCATGGGTTCCCCAGCATGTGGGTCCTCTCGTCCAGGTATAGGGGCTCAGCGTAGTCCCTTGGTATTGGGGGCTGGGGGAGGCTCTTCCTCACTGCGTCGTGGTTCCCGGGGATCACGACTATTTCGACGTATTCCGGCACCTTCTCTAGGAGGGAGGCTGCGGCTTTGTACTGCTCCCTCACGTCGCTTATGATGAGCTCCTCCTCCTGCTCAGGGTAGACCCCTATCCCGTCAACGATGTCCCCCCCGACTATGAGGTACTTCACCCTCGAGGCGAGCCACCTCGAAGCCGGGGGGCCCACCTCCATGTTCATCCAGCCTAGGAACCTGTCGAAGAAGTCCCCCCTGAAGTACCTGCTGCCGATGTGGACGTCGGCTATGAATGCGGCGCAGACGGGCTCCTCCGCCCTGTTGGGCCTCTTGCTTGGGATGTCGGGCCAGATGAAGTCGTTGGCTATGATGAGGTCCTCCTTGTACTTGACGCCGTCCACGCAGATGACTTGGTCCTGGAGGACCTCAAGCCCCTTCCTCACCGTTTCTGCGTCCGACGCCATCACGGTGACGGAGTCCTCTGGGTCCTCGAGCTCTAGGAAGAGGCGATGGCCCCTAGCCCTCTTCTCTGTGACTATACCTATCACTTTCAGCTTGCTCCTAAGGGGGGCCCTTAGGGCCTGGCCGATGGGCTCCGCGTCCTTCACGTCTGCCCTACTGCGCATTATCCGGCTTATCCTCTCGAAACGGCTGCGGAAGTACTCGATGAACCCCTCCACGTCCCCCGCCGGGGCAGCCTCCTCCTCTGGGACCACCTCTAGCCTGGACTCCATCTCGCTGGCCAGGGGGCGCCTTGTCCTTGCGCCGCCGACGAGGTGGGCTTCCTCCCTCTTCTCGGTGAGGGAGTGGAGGAAGTCCCTGCCCAGGATGAAAAGGGGCTCGGGGCTCCTGTTTGCCTCCTGTATGGCCCTCTCTATGAGCTCCTCCGCGGCGTCCTCGTCGAGGCCCCTGAGGTAATCGAACCCATCTGGGCTTAGCTGGTATCCCGCCTCGACGACCCTGGAAACGTAGCCCTTCGACTCCCTCGACAACGGGGGGGTTCCCCCTACATTCAGGCGGACCTACTTCGCCATGGCGAGGTAGTCTTCCCTTGGGGGGCTCCAGGCCTCCACTATCACCACGGGCCTGCTCCCCTTGGCCACGAACTCGTGGGGCTCTCCCCCGGGGATCGCCCAGGACGCGCCCGGCCTCGCCTTAACGACAGCTCCCCCCGAGGTGAGCTCACCCTCCCCCTCTACGCATGTGCCTATCTGCTCGTTTGGGTGGGAGTGCATGGGGACAACGGCCCCGGGCTCTACGACGATTCGTATCAGGGTCAGCCTCTCTCCGCTCCCGAGGATGGCCATGTCGACCCCCTCAACGGGCGCTAGTTTCGGAGCCTCCTCTAGGATCCTAGATCTCAAACTTAATCCACCTATCCGTCTGTGTCCCCTGATGGTATAAATGCTTATTTCAGAGGGGGAGGCGGGCCTCCCTCCTCTGCTGGACGAGTTCCCTCATCTCCTTTCGGATGTGGTACCTGTAGGGCATTCCAGTCGTCCTCCTGTCGACGAAACCGCCGTCGTACAGCTTCTTCAGGAGGCGGGCTGTGTGCTCCCTAGTCTTTCCTATCCTCCCCCTTATCTCGGGGACGGTCCCCTCCCCCATCTCCTCTATGATCCTGAGCACCTCCATCTCGGTGTCTGTGAGCTGCTCCAGTATCTGCTCCTGCTGGACTGGAATGGGGGCCTCTATCTCGGGCGCGGGGGCTGGCTGCCTTGGCAAGCTCTCAAGCCTCTGGACCTCCCTCCTCATGACCTCTACGGCGCTCTCGGCGGCGTCCACCCTGTCGCCAAGCCTCTTCACCTCGTCTAGGCCCCTCTGGGTGACCCCTGCGGCCTCCTCGCTCATCTTCAGGGCCTGTGACGCCATGTACTGAGCGTCCAGTGAGCTCTCCTCTGCCCTGGCGGTAGAAGCCTTCAGCCTCTGGAGCTGCCTCGTGAAGCCCATGGTGATGTTCCTTACCACCTCCGTAGAGCCCTCGTACTCCTCCTGGGCCTGCCTTATCCTTCTGTAGAATATGAAGGAGGCCGCTATCATGATGGCGAAGAGGGCAGCGGTGGCGAACAGGAACTCCAACACTAATCCCGGCGGTGTTTCTGTTTTGTTTTATCATCACTATACTATATTACGGTTTTCCCCTTCAGGTATGAGCCTCTGATGAACTTCACAGTCGTGTATCCCTTTCAGGAGGTCTTTGTTCCGATCAGATGTCCCCAGCCCGTTCCGGGGGACATTTTTCCCCGTTGATCCTGAAGCTCATCGTTTAATAGGCGTCGTGCAACTATTTTTTGAACAATTTGGGCGGCGGCGAGAGGCTGGAGGCGGAGATACGCATCACAGGGCGGGTCCAGGGGGTCGGCTTCCGCCCCTTCATCTACAGGAAGGCTGTGGAGAACGGGCTAAGGGGCTACGTCATCAACCTAGGAGACGCCGGGGTGGAGGTCGTCGTCGAGGGGGAGAGGGGCAGGATAGAGAGGTTCCTCGATGGTGTCGAGGAGGAGGCCCCCCAGGTCTCCGAGATAGGGGGAGTTACCCGCACTTTCAGGCCCTACAAGGGGCGCTTCGACGATTTCAGGATAGACAGGAGCCAGGACCGGGGGGATGTGGCCTCCGGAGTACTGCCACCAGACATAGGTATCTGCCCCCAGTGCCTAGGGGACATGGGGGACCCCGAGGGGAGGTGGTACGAGTACCCCTTCACGGCATGCGCGTGGTGTGGCCCAAGGTTCACAGCAGTCAGAAGGCTCCCGTACGACAGGGAGAGGACCCACATGGCAGGGTTCCCCATGTGCAGAGAATGCGACTCTGACTACCACGACCCCATGGACAGGAGGTTCGACGCCCAGGGGATAACATGCCCCATCTGCGGACCCAGGATGGCCCTGTACGACCCGGAAGGAAGGGTCATAGATGTAGAGGATGCATTCGCTGCCTCTGCAGACCTCCTCAATGAGGGGAAGATACTGGCAGTCAAGGGGATCGGCGGAATCCACATCGCTGCCCTCGCCACGGCCGACGGCATAGTAGGGGAGCTGCGCAGGAGAAAGAGGAGGCCCTACCAGCCCTTCGCCCTCATGTCCCCTGACCTGGAGGCGGTGAGGCTCTTCTCGGACCCCGACGAGGAAGAGACGCGGGTCCTGAGGTCTTGGCGCAAGCCTATAGTGCTCTTGAAGATGAGGGGGAGGCTCATCTCCGAACTGGTGGCCCCCGGCCTCGACAGGGTGGGGGTGATGCTCCCGTACTCTGGGATCCACGTAATGCTATTCAAGAGGCTTGGGGAGCCAGCCCTGATAATGACGAGCGGGAACAGGCCCGGGCTCCCCATGGCGGTAACTAACGAGGCTGCCTTCGCGGAGCTCGGGGGGGTAGTGGACTACTTCCTACTCCACGACAGGGAGATAGTGAACAGGTGCGATGACTCCGTCCTCAGGCTCATAGAAGGGAACAGGGCGTTCGTAAGGAGGTCAAGGGGCTACGTCCCAGACCCCATAGAGATACCGATAGAAAAGGGCTTCTCCCTTGCCGTAGGGGCGGAGCTGAGGAACGCTGGAGCGGTGGCCCTCAACGGAAAGTGCTACACAACACAGTACCTGGGAGACATAATAAACCTCGAGTCCCTGGACTTCGAGAGGGAGGCTCTTGAACGGCTTTGTGACCTGCTCAACGTCACGTGTAACCTAGATGTGATTGGATGTGACCTCCACCCTGGCTACATGACATCACATCTCGCGGGGGTGATATCACAGGAGACTGGAGTCCCCTTGGTGAAATCACAGCACCACCACGCCCACATCGCCTCGGTCTCTGCTGAGAACATGGTGGGGCCGGATGAGCCCGTTGTGGGCATAGCCCTAGACGGCGCGGGATACGGCACGGATGGGGCCGTTTGGGGCGGAGAGGTCCTGATTTCGACTCTCTCTGGATTCGAGAGGGCCGGCCAATTAGAGTACCTACCCATGCCGGGGGGCGATCTATGCGCCTACTACCCCTACAGGATGCTAGTCTCTGCCCTCACCAAGGCCGCATCAGACGAAGAGATACGTGACATCACAGAAAATCACGCCTCGGAAGCCCTCCCCCACGGAGAAAGGGAGCTCGAGTTGGTCCTGAAACAGGCCGGAGAACGCGGCGTCATGGAGACATCGAGCTCAGGGCGGTTCTTAGACGCAGTGTCGAGCCTACTAGGACTTACCTACGAGAGGACTTACGAGGGTGAACCTGCCATGAGGCTCGAGGCGATGGCGACGAGGGAGGGCAAAGAAAACCCAGACATCGACCTTGATATAACGAATAAAAAGGGGCTTTATGAGCTAAAGACGGCAAAAACTCTGTTGTATATGGCAAATAGCCTAGAAAATGTCAGGATACAGGATTTGGCCCTTTTTGGTCAGAGGTTTTTAGCTGATGGGGTGTCGGAGATGGCCATAAGGGTGGCTCAGGACCAGGGCATAGGCAAGGTTGGCCTGTCCGGTGGGGTTTTCGTGAACGGGTACATAACGAGATCCATCGTCAAGAACCTAGAGGGGGCAGGGTTGAGAGTCCTCCTCCACAGGTTCGTTCCCCCCGGGGACGGTGGGTCCGCCCTGGGGCAGTCGGTTCTTGCCCTGTGTGACGTGATGTGATATCACACCGTCTTGATGCTCGTGGGCTCCGCTAGCGACCTTATTCCCTCTATCAATTCCGTCTCTATGGTCTTCAGCAGCGCCTTCGACTGGTTTGGGTCGGAGTTCTTTAGTATGCCGAGGTACTCCCTCAATTTTTCTGCGAGGATCTGGTACTCTTCGAAGGGCCTCGCGTCGAAGACCCCTATGTAGCTCAGCAATATGATGGTGTATATCGAGGATATGACATTCCTCCTCGCCTGGGATAGGGTCCTGCTAAAAGAGGCCCTGCTGATCTCACGAGTCCTGAAAAGGGTCTTTTCGCTGTACGTGAGCCTTTTATCGGATATCACGTCAGTTAACAGGTCTATTACGAGCGTTTCGAACTGTGTCCTCGTTAAACTGCTGTATTTGAGCAACAAGTCCGAGATAGGGTCCCTGAAGGCTTTATCGAGCACCTTTTGGAGGTTTTCAGACGGCTCCAAGTTTCAACAGCACCTCGGGATGGGAAGGGCTAAAGCGTTAGCCATGTAGACGAAGTTGTATACCAGGGGTAAAAGTCTTCCTGAAGTTTTATGGGCCATTGACCTTTCAAATACGTGTTAAATCACAGGTGATATCACGCATAATATTAATAAATGTTTTAAATTTAATGCGTGGAAACTAATTAATCTATGGGGGTAATCAACTCAGGGATGACTTCGATCGCTGATCTAAGCATAGATCCGACCTCCGTGGAGGAGAAAATAGCCCTTTTCATAAGAGGAGAGGTGGAGAAGGCGGGCTCGAAGGGAGCAGTGGTCGCCGTGAGCGGGGGCGTCGACTCAGCAGTGACCCTCGTCCTATCGGTGAGGGCCCTGGGGGCAGGGAGGGTCTCGGCTGTCACGATGCCCGAGCGTGATGTCACACCAGAGCGTGACCTCACGGACGTGATGCGGCTCACAGAGGAGCTTGACGTTACGTGTGACATAGTCGACATCACGCCCATACTACACGTGATGCGGGACACGCTGCCCCTATACAGCCCCAAGGAAAGGATAGCCTTCGGGAACGTGAAGGCCAGGATCAGGATGGCCGTAGCCTACCACTACGCCAACACCCTGGGCCGCCTTGTGGTAGGCTCTTCAAACAAGACGGAGCTCCTGACTGGGTACTTCACAAAGTACGGGGACGGTGGGGTCGACATCATGCCCCTCGCAGGCCTATACAAGACCCAGCTTAGGCAGCTCGCAGAACACCTGAATATACCCAGGAGCATACTTGAGAAGCCGCCTTCTGCGGGCTTCTGGCCCGGGCAGACAGACGAGGGGGAGCTTGGAATCGACTATAAAAGCCTCGACATGGTCCTTCACGGATGGGAGATGGGACTCACCTACGACGAGATATCACAGCAAATAGGCATGGAAGCAGAGGCCGTCAGGGGGGTGTTGGCCAGGGTTAGGGCCAACGAGCACAAGAGGCGGCTTCCAACAATCTTAAGACTGAGTTAGCCCCAGAGTGATCCATTCTGGGAGGAGTGGGGAGTGGGTCGCAGGAGGAAGAAGGTGGAGAAGGTGTTAAGGCGCACCCTGCCCGAGATGTACCTCTGCCCCAGGTGCGGAAAGAACACTGTTAAGGCGGTCATAAACAGGAAGAGGGAGCGCGTGGTGATCATATGCGGCAACTGCGGGCTGAGCGGGACTGTGCCCTACCAGCCCAACACCACGGAGGTTGACGCCTACTGCTCCTTCGTTGACGGTTACTACAGGGAGGGGGAGGCGAAGGTAGTTGAATAGGAGGGTGGAGAGCTACATCGTGGAGAGGATAGGGTCCGAGGGAACCATACACATGACCCTGCTTGACCCCGACAAGACCTCTGGCCACAGCTGCGCCTCGATGGCCAGGGAGGCAGAGGAGGGGGGGACGTCCGCCATAATGGTGGGGGGGTCAACCCTCGCCTCAAACAGCGACCTAGACAGGGCCGTCCTCGAGATCAAGGGCGAGGTGGGCGTCCCCGTCATCCTGTTCCCGAACAACCTCGTCGGGATAAGCCCCCACGCAGACGCCATCTGGTTCATGTCCCTCCTGAACTCCTCGAACACATACTACATAATAGACTGCCAGGCCCTCTCGGCCCCCCTGGTCAAGAGGTACGGGCTGGAGGCAATCCCCATGGGGTACATCATCGTGGGGGAGGGCTGCGTCGCGGGGTACGTGGGCCAGGCCAGGTGCATCGACTACTCGCACCCGGAGCTTGCCCTGGCGTACAGCCTGGCTGCCGAGAGCCTGGGGATGAGGTTCGTCTACCTTGAGGCCGGCTCGGGAGCCAGGGAGCACCCCCCTACGGAGATGATCTCTCTCGTCAAGAAGAACATCTCGGTCCCCCTCATAGTAGGCGGGGGGATAAGGGACGAGGCCGCTGCCAAGAGGGTCTCTGACGCAGGGGCGGACATAATAGTGACTGGCACCCTCGTAGAGAACGAGGGGAGGATAAGGGAAAGGATTAACGGCATAGTCTCCACTATAAGGGGGTGAGGTGAAGCATGACAGCCTTCGAGAGCTACTTCGCAGCGATAAAGAAGGCCCTGATGAAGCCTGACATGTACGACGTCTGGCCAGACTTCGAGCCCGTCTACGACGAGAACGAGTACTCATGGACGGCGCTCAGGGGGCTTGGGGAGACACTCCTCCTCAACTGCGGGGAGTGCGACGGACCATCGGACATGAGACACCCCAGGTGCGACTCGTGCGTCCTCAAGAGGGGGAGGATAGCATCAGAGGCCTACACAAACGCGACGGGTAAGGAGAAGGAGAAGTGGTCCACCGTGATGCTCTGCAGGATACACAGCCCCGACAGGTAGCGGAGAAAAGGTTTTGACAGGCCTCCTGATGCCCAAGGAATACGAAGCATACTTCTCTGAGCTCCAGTCCAAGCTGGAAAGGCTATACGCCGTGGCGGGGGAGGCCAGGAGGAAGGGCCTGGACCCAACCCTAGAGCCCGAGCCCGAGATCACCAGAGACATAGCCGAGCGCGTTGAGAAGCTCATAGGCCCCCCCGGAATCTCCGAGAGGATGAGGGAGCTGGAGGGGATGGACCGGAGGGAGATGGCCTTCAAGATAGCAGAGGAGATAGCCTACGGGAGGTTCGGGAACGACGGGAAGGAGGACATCGCCGACCAGGCCGTGAGGACCGCCCTAGCCATAATCACCGAGGGGGTCACAATAGCCCCCATCCAGGGCATCCCAGAGGTAAGGATAAAGCAGAACCCAGACCGTAGCCAGTACCTCTCGGTCTACTTCGCAGGCCCCATCAGGCCCGCGGGCGGCACCGCCCAGGCCCTCACCCTCGTGGTAGCGGACCACGTGAGGAGGCGCCTAGGGCTTGAGAGGTTCCAGCCCTCAGAAGGGGCTGTGGGCAGGTTCATAGAGGAGGTCCGCCTGTACGAGCGCTCGGTTAGGAGGTTCCAGTACCACGTGACCGACGAGGACCTTGAGCTTGCCCTCAGGAGCCTCCCCGTGGAGGCCACCGGGGTCTCGACGGACCCCTACGAGGTATCCAACTTCAGGGACGTCCCCGGGATAGAGACGAACAGGCTGAGGGGAGGGGCCCTCATAGTGGTCGTAGACGGGGTAGTGGGGAGGGCCCAGAAGTTGTGCGGTATATGCGACAAGCTAGGCCTAGTGGGGTGGGACTGGCTAAAGAGGATGGGGGCCAAGAAGCCCAAGGCGTCCAAGAAGCCCACCGCAGGCTTCATGGAGGAGATAATAGTGGGGCGCCCGGTCTTCTCCTTCCCGGGAGCCCCCGGAGGATTCAGGCTAAGGTACGGGAGGGCTAGGAACACGGGGCTCGCCGCCGTGGGGGTCCACCCCGCGACCATGATGACCCTCAACAGGTTCCTCGCCACAGGCGTCCAGCTAAGGATAGAACTCCCTGGGAAGTCTGCAGTGGTCATCCCAGTCGACTCGATAGAGCCCCCCGTGGTCAAGCTGAGGGGCGGCTCCGTCGTCAGGATCGAGACCGAGGAGCGGGCTAGGGAGCTTGCGGGGGAGGTGGAGGAGATCCTCTTCCTGGGGGACGTCCTCGTCAACGCCGGCGACTTCATACAGAACAACATGAGGCTCCTGCCCGCAGGCTACGACGAGGACCAGTGGCGCCTCGACCTTGAGCTGGCCCATAGAAGGATCGGGAGAGAGGCTGCTTCCGAGGTGAGCGGCCTCCCCGTCGAGAGGCTTGCGGAGTTCATGGGGGGGGCCTCGGCAATCCCTACCCCCGAGGAGGCCCTGGCCGTTTCCTCTCTCGACGTCCCCCTCCACCCGAGGTACACATACCTTTGGTCGAGGGTATCCAGAGAGGCCCTCCTCAGGCTGAGGTCGAACCTATCCGCGGGGTGGACCGACTCAGAGCCCTACTCCCTGAGGCTGGACGGGGAGGACAAGGGGACCCTTGAGGAGCTCCTCGTCCCCCACGAGGCGACCGGCGAGGGCGTCGTGCTCCAAGAGGCTGGCCCCATTTTGGGGAGGTGCCTGGCCCTGGATAGGAGGTACGTCGATGTCGAGGGCGACGACCCCCTTGGTATAGTGAACTCTCTCTCAGGCATCGCCATCAGGGAGAAGGCCCCGGTCTTCGTGGGGGCCAGGATGGGCCGCCCAGAGAAGGCTAGGGAGAGGAAGATGTCCCCCTACGTCCATTGCCTATTCCCCGTGGGGGAGGCGGGGGGTCCCCAGAGGGACATCCTAAAGGCGCCGAGGAGGGGCAGGGTGAGGGTCCAGCTTGTGAGCAGGGTCTGCCCGGAATGCGGGGCCCCCACCCGCAGGGTCCTTTGCCCCGAATGCGGCTCCCAGACGGAGCAGAGGAGGCGCTGCCCCAGGTGCGGCCTCCCCAGCGAGGGAGAGAGGTGCTCCTCTTGCAAGGCAGACACCGTCGCCCACGACTCTTTCGACGTAGACCTCAGAGCGGAGCTTGACGAGGCTTGGAGGGGGGTGGGGGGAGTCCTCCCGGGGAGGATCAAGTGCGTCAAGAGGCTGATGAACGAGGAAAGGGTGGCTGAGGACCTTGGGAAGGGGCTGATAAGGGCGAGGTACGACCTTTCCGTATTCAAGGACGGGACCCTAAGGTTCGACGCAACCGACGTCCCCCTAACCCACTTCAAGCCCGGCGAGGTCGGGACCCCTGTCGAGAGGCTGAGGGAGCTTGGGTACACACACGACGTGCGGGGGGAGCCCCTGGATTCGCCTGAGCAGATGCTTGAGCTGAAGGTCCAGGACGTGGTGCTCCCCTCAGAGATGAAGAGGTACCTCGTGAACGTCTCAAGGTTCCTCGACGACCTCCTAAGGGACTTCTACGGCCTAGAGCCATTCTACAAGATAAGGGAGCCAGATGAACTGGTAGGGAGGCTCGTCCTCGGCCAGTCCCCCCACACCTCGGCCGCGATAGTGGGCAGGATCGTTGGATTCACGGATGTGAGGAACTGCTACGCCCACCCATACTGGCACGCGGCGAAGAGGAGGAACTGCGACGGGGACGAGGACGCGGTGATACTCGCCCTAGACCCCCTCCTCAACTTCTCTAGGAGCTTCCTCCCCGAGCAGAGCGGGGGCCTGATGGACGCCCCCCTCTTCGTCATCCCCGTCCTGAACCCAAGCGAGGTGGACAAGGAGGCCCACAACGTCGATGTCATCCGCCGGTACCCGCCCGAGTTCTACAGGCTCTGCGGCGAGGGGGCGGGCCCCGACGATTACGCCCCCCTCGTGGATACCCTTGGGGGGAGGCTCGGGACCCCTGCCCAGTTTCAGGGGTTGTGGTACACGGAGGAGTGCTCCGACATCAACCTGGGCTCCCACGAGGGCGCCTATACCAGGCTGAGGGCGATGGTGGAGAAGCTGGAGAGCCAGCTGGAGCTATCGGAGAAGCTGAGGGCGGTGGACGCCAAGACTGTGGCGCTGAAGGTTCTCAACAGCCACTTCATGAAGGACATCGTGGGAAACCTCAGGGCCTTCACAAGCCAGGGCTTCAGGTGCGGCAAGTGCAACAGGAAGTACAGGAGGCCCCCGCTGAGGGGCGTATGCCAGAGGTGCGGGGGCGACATAATGATGACGGTGCACAGGGGGGGGATAGAGAAGTACCTGGAGCCAGCCCTCAAGCTAGTGGAGAGGTTCCGGCTGGACGATTATTACGCGGACAGGCTTAGGCTGGTCAAGGAGGAGATATCCACGATATTCCCTGAGGAGGAGGGGGAGGAGCCGGAGGAGAGGCAGTTCAACCTCACCGACTTCATGAGGCGCTGAGCACAAAAACCAAACATTTTTCCCTCACTCCCGCGCCTGATCAAGGGGAGCCGGTATGAGCAAGAAGAAGCGTGAGAGCGGGGGGGGCATGCCCGCTTCAAGCGCGGGCCTCATGAGGTTCTTCCAGGACGAGGCCAACGGGATAAAGGTGAAGCCCGAGTTCATAATAGGGGGAGGGATAGCCCTCATCCTTTCGGTGATCATGGCCCACATATTCTTCTGAGGGCCCTGACCCAGAACCTGGGAAAGCCCTATCAACTGAAGCCGCCGATCTAAAGCGTAAGGCGGGGGCACGTCGGGCTTGTGGAGCGGGAGGGAGACCTCCGAGAAGATCGTTGGATACTACTCGTACCTCTTCACCTACCCATCAAGGCCCATGATGGTCGCTGGGATCGCTGCCATCTCGTCCTCTGCTGGGGCATTGGCCCTCTACATGGGCGGCGGCTCCCCCCTCACGGGCCTTGCCTACGGGTTGCTGGGCCTCGCCCTCCCCATGGTCGCCTCGGACGTCCTCGTCCAGCTCGTGTTCGGGGGGGACGAGCTCCTCACCCCCAGGAGGTTCACCATAATCTCATACACCTCCTGCATCGCCTACTCTGGGGTCTTGCTTGCCTCGTCCGTCGCGGGGCTCCTTGTCCGAGACCCGTCCTTCCTCTTCGGGGGGATAGCCTTCTCCGCTGCGCTGAACGTGACCCTCCGCTCCCTAGCGATCTCCGCCTTCTCTGAGAGGCCGGCCGCGGTCAACCTCGCCTCCATATTCGCCCAGCCCGCTTTGGTCCTGGGGGCCTCAGCGCTGCTCCTCGACCCCCTCGATGGGCCCCTCATCCTCAGGAGTTTCGTCGCCATGGCTGTGGTCTACCTGGGTGTCATGCTCCTCTTCAGGGTGATGGAGGGCTGGAGGGGGGAGGAGGGTGTGAGGCTCATTCCCCTATTCAGGGCCTTCATATACGCATGGGCGGAGGAGGTGAACGGCCCCCTGGAGGAGGAGATAACGAGGATGGGGGTCCCCATAGACCTAGACGTAGACACCATAGTTTTCAGGGACGGAGGGGGCTCGTGCAGGGGCGCGCTGGTGGCCCCCTACATCCACCCCGGCCCCTTCAGGAACGTTGGGAGCAGCGGGCTCACCCGGGTCCTTGCTGAAGGGCTGGGAGGGGAGCTGGGTTGCGACGTCCTAGTGGCCCACGGGGTATCCAACCACGAGCAGGACATGACGAGCAGCGGCGAGATGGGCAGGGTTCTGGAGGCCGTACTGGGCGGAGGGGCCGGGACCGACTGGGTGGGCTCCTGCTCCCCCATGGTGAGGGCCGAGGTTGCCGGGGCCAAGGCCTCTTGCCAGCTCTTCGGTGGGACGGCCCTCATAACCCTCACCCTCTCCCCAAAGAGCCACGACGACCTCCCCAACGCCCTCAGGGAAAGGATCGAGGCCGAGGCCGGGGGGATGGGGCTCACCGCGGTGGTCGTGGACGCCCACAACAGCCTCCTCCAAGGGGACGAGCTGGACGACGAGGACGTGGATAACCTCTTCGAGGCGACCATGGAAGCCGTCCGGGGGGCTATGAGGCTCCCCCAAGGGGAATTCCACATCGGGGCAGACAGGGTGATCCCAGAGGATTGGACCCTGGACGACGGGATGGGCCCCTGCGGGATAGCGTGCATCACCGTGAGGCTCGAGGACGGGGCCCGGTACGGTTACCTGGTGGCTGACTCAAACAACATGGCCTCGGGCCTCAGGGAGAGGATCATCTCTGCGCTAATGGGGTCGGGCCTTGAGGACGGTGAGGCCCTCACCTCAGACACCCACCTCGTCAACGCCATAGGGGCAACGACGCGGGGATACTACCCCCTCGGGGAGAGGACAGACGAGGGGAGGCTGCTGGAGTACGTCGAAAGGGTGGTCGAGGGGGCTACGGCCCGGGAGGAGAGGTGCACCGCATCCCACTTCAGGATCAGGGTACGGAGACTGACGGTGCTCGGCGGGAGGGGCCTGAGGCTCCTGAGCTTTATCTTGGAGCAGGGCTTCGGCCTCTTCAAGAGGACGGCCCTAATGGTCATACCCGCCTCAGTCCTTATAGCGGGGGCCGTCGTCTTCCTCCTCTGACTCGAACATTTTATACGGGTGAGGGTATTCCCTTCGAGTGATCCGACATGGCGGGAGAGGCGGCAACAGGTCGAAGGGATTTCGTGATCGTGGGGGACAAGCCCGTGATGAACTACGTCGTCGCCTGCCTCACCCTATTCAACTCCGGCTCCTCGAGGGTGAGGGTGAGGGCCCGGGGGAGGCACATAAGCAAGGCCGTAGACGTCGTTGAGATGATCAGGAGGGTCTTCATGAGGGACCTTAGGGTGGAGAAGATAGAGATTGGGACAGACAACCTCACGAGGTCGGACGGGGGGAAGGCGAGCGTCTCCACCATAGAGATCCGCATCCTAAAGCCCTAGATGGTGCTCAGTTTTTTAAAGGGACGGCCCTATGACCAATGATAAGTGAGGGTGGAAGGTTTGGGTTACCCAAAGATAGTCGTCACCCCCCCGGGACCCAGGGCGAGGGAGATAGTTGAGAGGGACATATCCCTGATATCCCCCTCTTTCGGGAGGGCTTACCCCCTGGTCATCAAGTCCGGAGACGGGTGCATAATCACCGACGTGGACGGGAACGAGTTCATAGACATGAACTCCGGCCTGGCGGTGCTGAACGTGGGCCACCGCCACCCCAGGGTCACCGAGGCTGTGAAGGCCCAGGTGGATGAGTTCCTCCACTACAGCTACACAGACTTCTTCTACGAGAAGTACGTGGACCTGGGGGAGGCCCTCCACGACCTCGTCCCAGGCGACTTCAGGAAGAAGTTCTTCTACGGGAACAGCGGGGCGGAGTCTGTGGAGGCTGCGATAAAGCTGGCCCGTTGGCACACGAAGAGGCAGGGGGTCCTAGCATACATGGGCTCCTTCCACGGACGAACCATGGGGGCGGTCAGCCTCACAGCGAGCAAGCCGTCCCAGAGGAGGCACTTCTCCCCCCTGGTCCCGGGGGTGGAGCACTTGTTCTACCCATACTGCTATCGCTGCCCCTTCAACCTAGAGTGCCCCGGCTGCGGCTACGCCTGCGTCGACTACATCGACGAGTACCTATTCCACAAGTACGTTCCCCCCGAGGAGGTCGCGATGCTCATGGCAGAGCCCATACAGGGGGAGGGGGGGTACGTGGTTCCCCCTGACGGCTACTTCGAGAGGCTCAAGAGGCTGCTGGACGGGTACGGCATCCTCTTCGCTGTCGACGAGGTCCAGTCCGGTATGGGGCGCACTGGGAGGTGGTTCGCTATAGAGCACTTCGGCGTCGTCCCAGACATAGTCTGCATCGCCAAGGGGGTCGCAGCAGGCCTACCCCTCGGGGTCACCGCTTCTAGGGCGGACCTGATGGACTGGACACCGGGGAGCCACGCGAGCACATTCGGGGGGAACCCCGTGAGCTGCGCAGCGGCCCTGGCCGTCATCGAGGCGATAAGGGAGGAGGGGATGCTTGAGAACGCGGCCGAGCAGGGGGGCTACATCCTGGAGAGGCTTAGGGAGATGGAGGAGAGCCACCCCATGATAGGCGACGTGAGGGGGAAGGGCCTCATGATTGGGACTGAGCTTGTCAGGGACAAGGAGACTAAGGAGCCGGCGAAGGAGGAGACCGGGGAGGTGATGATGCGCTGCTTCAGGAAGGGGGTGGCCATAGTCAACTGCGGGGTCTCGGTCATAAGGATGATGCCGCCCCTCAACATAACCAGGGAGCTTTTGGACAGCGCCCTTGAGATATTCGAGGAGTCACTGGGCGAGGTAGAGGCAGGGAAGCCGTAGGGCCCTCTTTTTCTAACCCCTCTTTACCACTATCCTCGTGAACAGGCCCGATGAGACCTGTATCAGCCCGTTGTAGGGCTCCCTCACGTCGCAGTTCTCTATCCTAACCTCAGCCCCAGCCTGTATCTTCAAAACCTTGTCTACCAGGTCCCTCCAGACGGAGACCCTGACCTCCCCCGTCCCGTCGTCCACCCTGAACGAGGCTACCCTGGCGGGCCCCCTGAACGTCTCAACCTCCCTCGCAAGGGGCTCGTCTAAGAGCTGCCCCTCTATCGTGACGTTCCTCTGCCCCTCTATCAGGTCCTGTATGCGGGTCAGCCTCTGCTCTATCTCGGGGACATCAAGCTCCACGTCCTCCGGGTCTATCCGGATCTTCCCGCTGCGCCCCACGTTCAGGTCTACGCCCCCGAAGCCGGACCTAGTGTACCCGCTCTCGACGGCCACGATTGTGCCTGGCTCGATCTCCCTGAGGAGGTCCACGTTGTCGTCCCATAGGGTCAGCCTCACGGTCCCGGTCTCGTCCTCAAGGAGGACCGATGCTACCCTTCCCCCGGAGCCGTCCCTCCTCGTGAACTGCCTCTCCTCCCCCACCTGGGAGACCCTTGCTGCGACGTTCACGCTGAACAGGCCGTCCCTAAGGTCTGCGAGCTTGGTCCAGAAGGGGACGGGCTCATCCGGCTCCACCCCCTCCTCGAGGACCTCGACGAATGTGTCGTATGACGTGTGGACCTCGTGGGAGCCGTCCTCCCTGCCCCTCACCGAGCCGTTTATCACCCTCAGCCTCGTCCCGGCCATCGTCCCGCCGAACTCGTCAACCCTGCCGTCCCAGAGGACTAGGTTGACCCTTCCCCCTCCCTCCTCGAGGGTGAGGCGGGCCACCTTCCCCTCGCTCCCGTCCCTCCTGACGAATGTCGATGCAGAGGACCTGTCAACTACAACTCCCTCAAGGTTGACCCGCCCCTCCCCCCGAACCTCGCCAGGGGTCCTGAAGAAGCTGCCCACGGGGGGATAGTCCTTCTCGACGGCGTCCATGGGCTCCATGAATACCTGCCCCCTGTTCCCCACGTTGACCTCTATCTCCCCCCTCCTCTCCCTCGTGTACCCGTGGAGCAGCCTAACTATCTTCCCAGGCCTTATCTTGCTCGCTGCCACCTGATCTGCCTTCTCGTCCCAGAACACTAGGGCCACTGAGCCGGTCCTGTCCCCCACGAGCATCCTGAGCACCCTCCCCTGGCGGCCGTCCCTCCGGATGAACGTGTGGGCTGGGAAGATGTGGATCACCCTCGCAGTCAGGGAGACGTCGCTGAGGCCCGTTGTGAGGTCCCCTATCCTCAGCTTGGCCTCTATCCTCTCCCCTCCCCCCTTGAGGCCCAGGTTAGAGGCCACGAGGTTGGCGGCCGCCTCCTCGGTGAGGAGCCCCGCCGCCTTCGCCCTCTCCTCGTCTATGAGCCTCTCCACTGCCTCCCTGTTGAGGTTCGGCTTAAGGGCGAGGATCTTCTTTATTACCTCCTCGGTGGTGGACATGGGTCCCTTCGCCCTGATTTAGGCTCCCCGCCCTTTTAAGAGGTTACTCCTCTCCCTCGGAGCCGCTAGTGAATAGGTACAGGAAGCTGAGGGCGAGTGTGATGATCGTTAGCAGAAGGGTCAAGTCGGACGCGAAGCCGAAGAATGAGTCTATCGTCATACCTCAGATAAGGGAATCCGGGGGGTATATAGGTCTAACCCCGTCAGTCCTCCTCTAGCATCTGCTGCTTCCACTCCTCCATGAGGGGCTCGTAGAACTCGTCCTCCTCGGCGACCTCCTCGTATGAGCCAAGGGCCTCAGCCAGCCTATGCCCCAGGAGGTGGTAGCACACCCCCTCCTCCCCGTCCACCACCCTGAAGAAGAAGTCGTTGCAGCTGCAGTACCCGGCCTCCGGAAGCACCATGTACTCACCCGTCTGCCCCACGACGATCCACATCACCCTGCCCGAGGGCTGGAATACGTAGCGCTTCACCCTCCCCTCCTCCACCAGCCTCCAAGCCCTGTCGAACCTTTCCCCAAAGGCGTCCCTCAGCCTCTCCCA